>CAYUIS010000064.1:0-26814 GCA_964444825.1 uncultured Anaerolineales bacterium
GGTCCCCGCATTCATAGACGCCGTACATCCGGCCGTCGTCGTCGGTGAGTTCACACCACCAGCATTGAGGGGGATGTACAGCATGGGTAGGCCCTTCTCAGCAAGATACATGCATTTCTGCAGGGCCTCGGCGTTTGCGACAAGCCCGGATGTGACGTTGATATAGCATGTGGCGAAGGGATTTTGCTGAAAGGCCTCGGCGCCCCCGGCCACCACCTCGCACATCTCGACGGCCGCGACACATCCTTCAAAGTCGGGTGAGACAAAGACGATGGGTTTGGTGGTATGATTGAGCATCACCTGCATCTGGTAGCGGTCATAGATGCGCTGATCCACGTCCTCAGGCAGAAAGAGGGACATGACGAAAGAGATCTCTGGCATGGCGTCCATCAGCCTCGCTGCCTCAACGACGTCTGTGAGCACCGGTCTGCGCCGTTCTCCGGTGCGGTGGTCGAGAACGTTCAAACAGTCGGAGCCGCCGCCGTAGTAGGTGTTGTGGCCCCAGGCACGTATGGCGACGCTGCCGTTACGATCGCAAAGCGTCATTCGTCTGGGGGTCAGGCTCAGGGCCCTCTCGACCATGTATTCTGGGATGCGGACGCGGATACCGTCCGCCTTTGCCCCGCCCTTGACCAGCAGCGCTAGCGCCTTTTCGTCGTGAACGTCGATGCCGATGCGCTCCATAATCTCTAGACTTGCCAGATGGATTCTTTCCCGTTCCTGTTGTCCCAGGCGGGCATAGTGAGCACTCGTCATACTCAGACCGTGGGTCTCGATCATCTGTTTTACCTCGTGTTTGGGATAGACCGTTTTCACCGCGATAGCTTGGTGCATCAGGTTAAGAAGCTGATATACCATATTATAATGTTTAAACCATCAGTTGTCAACAGTTTTTGGTTCAATTGATGACTTTAAGATAACAGAAATGTGCCTAGATATATCAAACTTGACACTTAATGTATTACGTGATATAATCATCTGTGTAAGAACCTCACGGAGTACTCGTCGCACGTTTGCGGGCCAGGTAGGGAGTTGGGCCGATGCCTCTTTTGAAGCTGAGTGATACCTCAAAGGAGCTGATTTACAGAGAGATCCGCCGTTCCATCATCATGGGATACTGTAACCCCGGTGAGAGGTTGGATCTGGATGCACTCAGCAGCAGCTACGGTACCAGCATCACGCCGGTGCGCGATGCGCTCCAAATGCTCAGCCAGGAAGGCCTGGTCACCATCAAGCCCCGGTCGGGCTACTTTGTCACCTATGTCACCCTAAAGCAGTTGCGCGATCTGCTAGAGCTGCGCGAGATCCTCGAGGTGGTCGCTGTGGAGCGAGCCACGCCTCGGATCACGGATGAACAGCTTGCACAGCTCGAGCACGTCCACGCTGGCTACACCGGCGATGACGATGAATCCTACGACCGTTATACAGACGAGAATCGGCGCTTCCATTACTTGATCGCTGAAGCATCGGGCAATCACGAGCTGGCGGAGACGTTGGGCCATCTGCACGACCGACTAGCCCGCTTCATGGTCATGGTCCGAGTTAGTGATACGCTGGAGACCAGACACAGACGCCTCATAGAGGCACTGCGAACCCGTGACCCCGCGGCAGCACGCCGGGCAATGCTTCACGAAGTCAACGAGACCCGGGAGACCATTCTGGAGCGCGTGATCCAGCAGGAAGGGGCGTCCTGGCAACTGGGCGTACAGGCAGATGCATCCTAAGCGGTTTCACAGGAGGAACTGGAGGAGGGTCTGAATGTGGTCGCAGTGCCGGTTCGTGATCACACCGGGCAGCCAGTGGCCTCGGTCAGCGTGGCTGGCCCGGCGTATCGTGTCACTCCGGCAATGTTTGCCGACTTGGCGAGCCGGTTGGCGCACACAGCCGCAGCGATCTCTGAGCAGTTGGGTCATCGACCGATCTAGCTTCCCTACCTGGGCCAGATGGGTTGGCCTGGGCCAAGAAGGGGCAGGCGGTGACGCTCGTTCAATATGTTATCGGAACACGCACCTGCGTGTTTTGAGCCAGATGCGAATTCTGGAAACATTGACACTATCGGGAGGTTGTGAAAAATGGCAGACATCTTGGAAAAGATCGCATCAAATCTATACGATGGTGAGGACGGACAGGTTGCCGAACTCGTCCAGGAGGCGCTAGACCAAGGGATGGGACCTGGAGAGGTTCTGTCTGGTGGTCTGATTGCGGGTATGGATGAGGTGGGCAAGGATTTTAAGGCGGGCGATTTGTTTGTGCCCGAAGTGCTCATCGCGGCGCGGGCGATGCACGCAGGCATGGCGGTGCTGCGACCGCTGCTGGCGGAGGGCGAGGTGCCGACCGCCGGCAAGTGCCTGATCGGCACCGTGCAGGGTGACTTGCACGACATCGGCAAGAACCTGGTCAGGATGATGCTGGAGGGCGCTGGTTTTGAGATGGTTGACCTGGGAACGGATGTCAAAGCCGATGCCATTGTGGAGGCTGTGCGCGAGCATCAGCCCGTTTTGTTGGGGATGAGCGCCCTGCTGACGACCACGATGGTCAATATGCGGAGCATAATCGAGGCATTGACAGAGGCCGGACTGCGGGACTCGCTCAAGATCATGATCGGCGGGGCACCCGTGACGGCGGCCTTTGCTGAGGAGATCGGCGCCGATGCCTACGCGCCCGATGCGGCGAGCGCTGTTGACGTAGCCCGAAGTCTCGCTGGGTAGTAGGCATGGTGCGGCCTTCCCGGGGCCAAGGGACGGGGGACGTAATCGCTAGGTAGGGGGCAATGGCCAAAAGAAACCGGGGTCCAGCGATGGGCCTCGTGGGTGGTCAGTACAGGCCACTGACCGACGACCAAATCGAGCGGATCCATCGAGCGGCTCTGAGTATCCTGGAGCGCACCGGCGTCCTGGTTGAGGAACCAGAGGCGCTGCGATTGCTTGGGGAGGCAGGGGTCAGCGTGGATCAGGATACTTCCCGTGTCCGATTGCCACCTGCGTTGGTCGAGGATGCTGTGGATTGGGCGCCTTCGCGGGTGGTGCTGGCCGGGCGTGATCCCAAATGGGACCTGGAACTGGAAGGCGCGCGGGTACACATCGGCACGGGCGGCGCGGCATTGACAGTTCTCGATCTGGAAACGGGACAGCCGCGCCCGGCTGTGTTGCGCGATATCGTCGAGCTGGCTCGCTTGGTGGATAGGCTCGAAAACGTACATTTCTACCTGACGCCGGTCTATCCCACGGATATGGGCAAGGACGAGGTAGACGTGAATACCTACTATGCCAGCTTGGCGAACACAACCAAGCACGTTCAAGGTGGCGTCTACACCGTCCAGGGTATTCGTGACACGGTAGAGATGTGTGAGCGTATAACGGGCGGCGCGGACGCGTTGCGAGAGCGCCCAATCGTGTCCTTTATCACCAGTTGGATGGTCAGCCCGCTCAAGTTTGCCACCGATGTCACCACGCTGCTGATCGAGACCTGCCGCCAACGCATCCCGGTGGTCCTTTCGGCCGCGCCGATGGCTGGGTCTACCGCGCCAGTGACCCTGGCGGGGATGCTGGCCCAGCTCACGGCAGAGCAACTGGCCGGGGTTGTCCTGACTCAGTTGGCTCACCGGGGGGCTCCATTGTTGATTGGTCCAATCCCGGCCACGGCGGATATGAAGACCGGACGCTACCTGGCCGGAGCGGCCGAGTTTGGGTTAGCCAACGCTGCTATGGCCCAGATGGGGCAGTACTATCACCTGCCCGTCTACAACTCGGCAGGGATGACCGACAGCAAGACCCCGGACATCCAGGCCGGTTTCGAGAAGGCGATGAGCGCGGTGCTGACAGCCCTGGCTGGTAGCAACTTTGTGCACCACGCGGCGGGGATGCTCGAGAATATGAACACCGTCGCGCCAGAACAGTTTGTCATTGACAATGAGATCCTTGGCATGGCGATGCGCGTGGTGCAGGGCATTGAAGTGACTGACGAGACGCTGGCGCTGGATACGATCGACGCGGTCGGCCCTGGCGGTCACTTTCTGATGGCCGATCACACGCTCAGGCATATGCGGTCCGAGTTCTACTATCCATCGACGGTGGTGGATCGGCAGAGCTGGGACACGTGGCATCAGGACGGCGCTCTGGATGCGCGCGAGCGTGCCAGGGAGATCGCCCGCGACATCCTGGCCCATCATCGGCCGGAACCGCTTGATCCGGCGACGGAAAGCTGGATTCGGGAGCGGTTTGAGCTGTTTATCTGAGACCTAGACGAGTGAAAACGGTACCGCGCATCGCCTTTCACGCACGGCAGTCTTCCTTAAAGGGGTTAACTGGTGACTGAACAAGTTCCTGTTGAAACGTTGCGTCCGAGGATGCGGATGTTATCCGACGAGCAGATCCAGACCATCCACCACACCAGCCTCGACATTCTCTCACAGACTGGGATCTTGATGAAGAACGAGGCCGCCCGCGAATTACTTCTCGAAGCCGGGGCTTGGGAATCAGACGGGCGGATCAAGGTTCCGGAGCACCTGGTGATGGACGCCATCACTGCTGCCCCATCGCGCATCCCGATGTATAACCGCCTGGGTGAGTTGACGATGGGTCTGGAGGCGGGCAAAGTGTTCTTTGGGCCTGGCTCCGATTGTATCTTTACCATCGACGTGGAGACAGGCGAGCGGCGCAAGGCCACGGCGGAGGACATCCGGCGTTTCGCGCACCTATGTGATGGCCTCGACCAGATGGACTTTACGATGTCAATGGGCAACCCTTCGGATGTGCCATCGCTGGATATCTACATCCACGAGTTTATCAGCATGATTCGGGGTTCGGTCAAGCCCACCGTCTACACGGCCAACAACCGGGCGGATATGGAGGACATCTACCGCATCGCCTGCGCGGTGGTTGGCGGCGAGACTGAACTGCGTGAAAGACCCTTCTTGCTGCTCTACGCCGAGTCGATCTCCCCGCTCCTGTATCCAGACGAGTCGGTCGACAAGCTGTTGTTCTGCGCCGAAAAGGGGATCCCGGTGACTTACCCGCCATCGCCCAACACCGGCGGTGGTGGCCCGATCACCTTGGCTGGCGCCTTGGCCTTGGGCAACGCCGAGTGTCTGGCCGGACTGGTGCTCACCCAGCTCATGCGGCGGGGTGCGCCATTTCTATACGGTATGAATACCGCTGCGCTGGATATGAAGTCGGCCATTGTCAGTTATGGCGCTCCAGAGTGGCCCACAGGGATGGCGGCCTGGACCGATATGGGGAGGTTTTACGGCCTGCCAGTATGGGGAGCTGCCGGCGCGACCGACAGCAAGGTCGTGGATGCCCAGGCTGGCGCAGAGGCGTCGATCTCGATTATGGCCGCCTTTCTGACCCGCTGCAACCTGGTCCACGACGTGGGATACATCGAATACGGCACCACCTCTTCGATGGAGATGCTGGTTGTGGCCGACGAGATCATCCGCGACGTGCGCTTCATCATGGACGGTGTGGAGGTCAGCGAGCGCACGCTGGCGCGGGAGGCAATCCACCGAGCAAAGCCGGGGGCTGGGTTCCTGGCTGATGACCACACACTGGACAATTGGCGGTGGGCTCAGTGGCGGCCCGCGTTGATCGATCGGACCCGATACGATCGCTGGGTGAAACAGGGTAGCAAGGATATGGTGACTCGAGCCAACGAGCGCGCGCGCCAAATCCTGGAAGTGCACGAGGTCCCGCCCCTGTCGGAGACGGCGGAAAGCGTCATCAGCAAGGTGCTAGAGGAGCGGGCATCCGAGGGGGAATGATACGGTGGACGCGACACGACAGGCGGGGTGTGTGTCGCGTATTGCGTGAGGGGGTAGTGTGGCCCGACCGGGACCGGTTGGCGGGCAGTACCAGCCGCTGACCCAGGAGGAGATAGAGCGGATCCACCAGGCGTCGTTGGCCGTGCTGGAGAACGTCGGCGTTCACGTGGAAAACGTGCGAGCGTTGGCGCTCTATCGGCAGGGTGGGGCGACGGTGGATGGGAACCGGGTCTATATCCCGGCGTCGGTGGTAAAGAGGGCGCTGGAGAGTGCCCCCTCGCGAGTGATCCTGGCCGGTCGTGACCCTGAACAGGACGTGGTGCTGGAGGGGAAGCGGGTCTATGCCGGCACTGGAGGATCGCCGACGGTGGTGCTTGACCCGGGTGCGGACGTGCCCCGACCGGGCACGTTGCGGGATCTGGCAGATCTGGCCAAGCTGGCCGATGCACTGGAGCACTGCGACTTTGTCGTGGTTCCGCTGCATCCCACCGATGTGCCCGAGAAAGACGTGCCCGCCAATCGATTCTATGCGTGCTTGGCTAACACAACGAAGCACGTGATGGGTGGGGTCGGGTCTGTTGAGGGAGCGCGGGCGGCGATTGAGATCGCAGCCCTCATCGCTGGTAGTGAGGAAAAGCTGCGAGAACGTCCCTTTGTCTCGGCTATCACCAGTTGGATGGTCAGTCCGTTACTCCTGGATACCAGTGTGACCGATATCCTGCTTGAGTGGTGCCAACACGGTCTTCCCGTTGCCCTGTCGTCGGCGCCGATGGCTGGCTCCACCTCACCGGTGACGCTAGTCGGAACGCTCGTGCAACTCAACGCTGAGCAATTGAGCGGTATCGTGCTCACCCAGTTGCTCAGGCCTGGCACACCGGTACTGGCCGGATACATCCCGGGCGTGGCCGATATGCGCACTGGAGGCTATCTCGGGGGGGCGATCGAGTTTGGGATGATGCAGGCGGCCGCCGCCCAACTGGCTCAGTTCTATCAAGTACCGATCTACTGCTCTGGTGGTATGACCGACGCCAAGTTGCCCGATGCCCAGGCCGGGTATGAGAAGATGTCAACGCTGCTGCTCGCCGCGATGGGTGGCGCGAGCTATATCCATCATGCTGTCGGTATGCTCACCAATATGAGCACGGCTTCTTTGGAGCAGGCCGTCATTGATGATGAGATCGTCGGCATGGTGAAACGTGTGCTGCGTGGCGTCGAGGTGACGCCCGACTCAATGGCAGTGGAAGCGATTGATCGCGTCGGCCCTGGTGGTCACTATCTGATGGATCCACATACCCTGCAGAATATGCGTTCCGAGCTGTTTCATCCTGCGCTGGGTGATCGGCAGAATCGGGCGATGTGGCAACGGGCGGGCAAGCAGGACACACGCGTCCGGGCGACGGAACGGGTGGAAAGTCTGCTGCGCACACACCAGCCCCTGGGGTTGCCTCCCAAGGTGGATGCCGTGATTCGCTCCAGGTTCAATATCCACCTATAGGCAAATCGGAGCCGTTGGTGGTCTGGTGGTCTGTGCATGGTGGTGTGAAGGAAGGAGGTGATGCAGCACAGTCGATGAAGGATTGGTTCTGTGTGAACCGTCGAACGGAGGGGGGAGTGGGCCGCATTGTCTATCGGGATGGTGGCAGCTTTTCTCTCACAAAATAAGCAGTCTATAGACTCAGAGGAGGAGTGTCAACAAATGGAGATCATCAAGAGGAAAAAGAGGGACGATGTGCACCCATATATCCCGGAGCTAGAGGATCTGTACCGGGCAGGGCGATGCACCCGTCGTGAATTCTTGCAGACAGCCACCTTGTTGGGTATGTCAGCGGCCGCTGCCGGTGCGTTCCTGGCCGGCTGTGGCCCCCAGCCGACGGAAGCTCCAGCGGCGGAGGAGCCGGCAGCACCTGCGGCGACAGAAGCACCGCCGGAACCCACCGGCCCCGCGCGTGGTGGCACGTGCACCGTTGCCACACGCGTGCAACGTCTCGACCATCCAGCGCGCCTGTCCTGGATCGAGGGTGCCAACGCGATGCGCTTGGTCAATGAGTATCTGACCTTCACCGACTGGGACAATATCACCCATCCGTGGCTCCTGGAAAAGTGGGAGGCGAATGAGGCCGTCGATGAGTGGACCCTGTACCTCAACAAGGGCATCAAGTGGAATGACGGCTCAGACCTCACAATGGACGATGTCATCTTCACGATGAAGCAGTGGTTCGACGAGGAGGTAGGGTCCTCCATCCCCGGGTTGATGAGCTACCTCAATCCGGACAACATCGAGAAGGTGGATGATTACACCGTCAAGCTGTATCTCGATGCGGGCAATATCGGCGTGCCGCAGCACCTTTTCCACTACCCGGCTCTGATCGTGCCCAAGACCTTTGAGGGTGACTGGGTGCGTCAGCCGGTCGGCACCGGCCCCTTCAAGCTGGTGGAATACGTCGAGTCCGAGCGCGCCGTCTTTGAGCGCCGCGAGGACTACTGGATGATGGGCGGGGATGGCAAGCCGCTGCCCTATCTCGACAAGATCGTCTTCCTCGATCTGGGCGAGGAGGAGGCGGCTCGCATCGCAGCTCTGCAGAGCGGTCAGGTGGACAACATCTTTAACCCGTCCGCTGAGGTCTGGCAGGCGGTCAAGGATCTGCCGGGCATTGGCGTCTATTCCACGAGCACCGCGCAGACCTTTGTCATCCGCATGCGCGTGGATACCGAGCCCTTCAGCGACAATCGGGTGCGACAGGCGCTCAAAAAGTGCATCAATCGGCAAAAGGCCCTCGACCTGGCGTGGTTCGGCGAGGGGGTTCTGGCTCACGACGCCCACATCGCGCCCGTCCATCCCGCCTACTGCAAAAAGGACATCCCGCCCTATGATCCCGAAGGCGCGAAGCAGTTGCTGGCCGATGCTGGCTATCCCGATGGGTTGACCGTTGACCTGTTCACGCAAGAAGCACGGGCCGAGCCGGCATTGGCTCAATCGCTCGCAGAGACGGCTGCGGCTGGCGGGTTCACCATCAACCTCAACATTCTGCCTTCCGCCCAGTACTGGGACATGTGGACGGAGGTAGACCTGGGCATTACCATCTGGGCGCACCGTCCGCTGGGCACTATGGTCCCGGCCCTGGCCTACACCGCCGATGAAGAGGGCAAGCCGGGGGCGTGGAACGAGACCCGCTGGGTGGATGAAGAGTTTTCCACTCTGTTGCGAGAGGCTGAGCGGACCCTCGATGTGGAGGCACGCCGCGAGATCTTTTGCAAGATGGAGGACATTCAGATGGAACGCGGCTCGGTGGGTATCGCTTTCTACACCAGCGTGTGGTACGTCTGCCACGAGAAATTCCAAAACATCCGGGCGCACCCCACCAACTACGACCACTTTGACAACGTGTGGATCAAGGAGTCGTAACCTGCATCGCATGGGCCGGCTGTTGGGGTCGGTCTTGATGTCAAAAACGTAACCAGTGGTGAGGTGGGCACGTCGGTCGGTGCCTGCCTCACCATGCCTGTTCTAGCCGGGGGGAATTATGGCCAGGTTCATAGTTCGGCGTCTAGGTTTCATGTTGCTCACCATGCTTCTGGTCTCCATTGCCGTCTTTCTTATCTCTGAGGCGGCGCCCGGAGACGTCGCTCGTCACATTCTGGGGCAGTTTGCGTCCCCTGAGCAGGTGGAGCTGATGCGGGAACAGATGGGGTTGACTCAGCCGCTGTACGTCCGCTATTTGGACTGGTTGATCGGCAACGATTGGCGGCATCGTAACCTCGTCGGGATGGCGCTCACCTTTACCACTGTCGAGGGCCAGGCGGAGCCGCAATGGTACGCCGTGGCCTCCGATGGCACGTTAAGGCAGTGGAAGATGAAAGAGGATGGGTTGGTCGAGTTCCGCATCGCGGCGGATGGTACCCGGGAACAGACCGCCTTTGATGACTGGAGCCGGGACGAGAACGGCGATGAGGTGTTCTGGGGTGTGGATACGGCCAGTCACGTTGTCCTGTGGGGAAGAGAGGCGCGGGAAAGGGAGACAGGTGCTGCCGCTGCCGGGCGAGCGATGTCGGAGGGCAGCGGCCTCAAGTACTACCCGCTGCGCAAAGGTCTGTTGCGAGGCGACCCAGGTGTGTCTACACGCACGGGTCGTCCTGTCGGCCCCACATTGGTGCGGCGTCTGCGCAACTCGTTTACGCTGGCCGCTATAGCGTTCGCTTTTATCATGCCGATTGCTTTGCTGCTGGGTCTGTTAGCTGGCCTGCGCGAGGGAGGGGCTGTGGATCGCACGATCTCGATTTTTAGCCTCGTCACCACCTCGGTTCCGACGTTTGCCAGCGGCGTTTTCCTGATCCTGGTCTTTGCCTTCTGGTTGGAACTCTTGCCGGGGGCGGCCATATTCGTGGACGATACGGCACCGTGGCAGCAGCCCAAGCTGCTCATATTGCCCGTGTTGACCCTGACGTTGGTGGAGATCGGATACGTCGCCCGCATGACGCGGGCCAGCATGATTGAGGTGATGAACGCGCCGTACATCCGAACCGCTTTCCTGAAGGGATTGCCCTATTGGCGCATCATCTTCAGACACGCTGTCCGGAACGCGCTCATGGCCCCTATCACGGTCATTATGCTGCACGTCAACTGGCTGGTGGGTGGCATTGTCGTCGTAGAGTCGGTCTTTGGCTATCCAGGTCTGGGTATGTACCTGCTCGACTCGGCCCTGTTCAAGGACATCAATGCTATCGAGGCGGGTGCGATGATTATGGTCGCCCTGGCTGTCGGCACGCAGTTGATTGCCGACGTCTTGTATACGTTCCTCAACCCACGGATCCGCTATACGTGAAGTGTGAGAAAGGGAGTGAATGATCATGACTGTTGCTGAAACGACTTCAGGTAAAGCCAAAGAAACTAGGGTAGGACCGTTGCGCGGATTGTGGGAGGCCGTATCCATCATCTTCCGATCCGGCGTTGGCACTGTTGGGCTGGCTGTTATTGTGTTCTGGATACTCGTCGCCATCTTTGCACCTCTGCTCGCCCCCCATAGTCCACTGGCGCAGGACTCTTCAGCCATCAACCAGCCTCCGTCCAGCGCGTACGTACTGGGCACCGACAACATGGGACGGGATATGCTTTCGCGGCTGATCCATGGCAGCCGCACAATCCTGCTCCTGGCCCCGATCTCGGTGGCTTGCTCGGTCGCTGTAGGGACCTTTCTGGGACTTCTCGGCGGCTATTTCGGGGGTTTGATCGACGAGGTTGTGATGCGGATTCTCGACGCCATCATGGCATTCCCCACGATTTTGCTCTATCTGATCATCATCGCCGCTATCGGGCCGTCGGCCATGAACGTCGTCATAGCGATCACCTTTGTGGGGGCGCCAGGGGTTGCGCGCCTGGTACGCAGCCTGACTCTGGACATCCGCACACGGGACTATATCCGCGCCGCCGAGACCCGGGGTGAGAATCCGTTCTATATCATGTTCTTCGAGATCCTACCCAATGCCCGTGGCCCGATCATTATCGATTCGATGCTGCGTGTTGGCTATGCGATCTTTTCTATCGGGACACTGGGTTTCCTGGGTCTGGGACTACCCCCGCCCACACCTGACTGGGGCGGCATGATCAGCGAGGCCCGCAAGTTCATCTGGACGAATCCGCTGGGCGTGCTGTGGCCGGCCCTGGCGATATCCAGCCTGGTCGTGGCACTGAATCTCTTCGCTGATGGTCTGCGAGAAGAGTCGACGCGCTACCAATAAGGGAGTGTGAGATATGGAACAGGCACGAGATGACAGGCGGAGCGTTTCAGGTGACTGGGTACAGATCGGAGCACAGCCCACGCTGCAGGCGCGCGATGTGCCGGTGCTAGAGCTCAAGAACCTGGCCATCTCCTACGAGACCCGATATGGGGATGTTCAGGCGGTTCGGGATGTCAGCTTCACGCTCCAGCGCGGCGAGGCGTACAGCATTGTGGGCGAGTCAGGTTGCGGGAAGAGCACGGTTGCCTTTGGCATCGTCAGTTTCCTGGGCCGCAACGGCAAGATCGTGGATGGGCATATCCTATTCCAAGGACAGGATCTGGTGGGGCGCTCGCAGGAGGAACTGCGCAAGCTGCGGGGCGATCGGATCGCCATGGTCTACCAGGACCCGATGCAGGCCCTCAATCCCTCAATGCGCATTGGCGACCAATTGTCGGAGGTGCTGGTCGTCCACCGTGGCATAGATGAGAGTGAGGCTGAGGAGATGTGCATCAATATGCTTGCACAGGTGCACATGCCCGATCCGGCCAGCGTGATGCAGCGCTATCCACACCAAATCTCTGGGGGCCAGCAGCAACGCGTGGTCATCGCGATGGCATTGCTCAACGACCCGGCACTGCTGATCATGGACGAGCCGACCACGGCGCTAGACGTGACCGTCGAGGCGGCAGTGCTGGACCTGGTGGCCGAGTTGCAGCGGGCGTTTGACACGGCCATTATGTACATCAGCCACAACCTGGGCGTGGTCGCCCGCGTATCCGACAAGGTGGGCGTCATGTACGCGGGTACGATGGTGGAGCGCGCTACAGTGGAGAATGTCTACCTGCGACCTAGCCATCCCTACACCCTTGGCTTGATGCACTGCGTGCCCAAGCTGGGCATGGACAAATCCAGCAGTTATCTGTACCCAATCCGGGGACGGGTACCATCACCCAAGAATCTGCCACCTGGCTGTGTTTTTGAGCCCCGGTGTGACTTTGCGCGCCAGGTGTGCAGCCAGACGCCGCCCGAATTGCGTGAGGTGGAGGCTGGTCATTGGGCGCGCTGTCACTTCGCCGAGGACGTTCTGGAGGGGAAGCTGAAACTAGCGGAGGACCTAATACCCGACCTGGAACGGTTGGCAAGGCGTGCCGAGGAGGCTGAGCCTGTCCTAAGAATCGAGCACGCCAAGACGTACTACGAGGTCCCTTCAAAACAGCTTATCGGCGGCGGAAAGCAGTATGTCAAGGCGGTGGACGACGTCAGCTTTGATCTGAGACAGGGAGGGACGCTCGGCATCGTCGGCGAGTCGGGTTGCGGCAAGAGCACGCTGGTCAAGACGATTATTGGCCTGGAGAGCCCAACCGATGGCAAGTTCGAGTTTATGGGCCTTGATGTCTCGATCCCGGTTTCGGAGCGCAGTTTGGAAGTCATCAGCGAGTTGCAGATGGTGTTCCAGAACCCGGACTCGACGTTGAATCCTTCCTTCAGCGTCGGCTCTCAGATCGGCCGCCCGATACGCCGGTTCAAGACAGTGCCAGGTGACCAGGTCCGCGCGGAGGTAGTGCGCTTGCTGGATATGATGAGGCTGGGGGAGAACTATTACGATCGATTGCCCCGCCAGCTTAGCGGAGGGGAGAAGCAGCGGGTGGGCATCGCCCGGGCTATTGCCGGCCGTCCAGAACTGGTGCTGTGTGACGAGCCTGTCTCAGCCTTGGATGTATCGGTCCAGGCAGCAGTGCTTAACCTGCTTCTGGAGGTGCAGCAGGAGATGGGCACGACGATGGCCTTTATCGCCCACGACCTGAGTGTGGTGCGCTTCTTCTGCGATTACATCGCCGTGATGTACCTGGGCCAGATTGTCGAGTTTGGCCCGGCAGAGGCGATTTACGCGCCACCCTATCATCCCTATACAGAGGCACTTCTTTCTGCCGTACCTGTCCCCGATCCCAGGGTCGGACAAAAACACATTCGTCTGAGTGGCACGGTGCCGAGCGCGCTCAACCCGCCGAGTGGCTGTCGCTTCCACACGCGCTGTCCACGACGCGGTATGCTGCCCGATGGCGGCAAGATCTGCGAGACCGAGGTGCCACCCTGGGGGTACAATACCGAGGAACACCGTATCTTTTGCCACATCCCGCTGGAGGAACTGCGCCAGATGGCGCCGGTGGTGACCATAGAGGAGGAGTCGAATGCTGGTTAGAGACTATATGACTCGGCATCCGTTGATGGCGGGGCCGGACATGCCCATCGTTGAAGCGAGACGCTATATGTGGGAGAACAACCTCCGTCATCTGCCCGTTGTGGGTGATGGAAAGCGGCTATTGGGCCTGGTGACCCGGCAAACGATGCTCGTTGACCCGGGCAAGCTTGGCAGCCTCGATATGTGGGAGATCGCCGGGTACCTATCCCGTCTGACCCTCGAGGATGTGATGATCAGGGCGGTGGATGTCATCACTTGCGGTCCCGAGATCACAATCGAAGAGGCGGCCCGAATCATGGTCGAAAACAAAGCTGGTTGCCTGCCCGTGGTCGAGGGTGGCCTAGTCGTCGGGATCATCACCGAGACGGACATGCTCACCCAGTTGATGGAGATGATGGCCACGCGGATACCAGGCGTGCGGGTGACTGTGCAGATGCCGGATGTCAAAGGGGAACTGGCAAAGCTGGTAGGCGCTATCAGCAGACAGGGGTGGGGCATCCGGGCTTGCGGCGGCGTCCCTGCTCCCAAGGCCCCAGGTAAGTGGGAGGCAGTGATCAAGATCCAGGGCGTGGACAAAGAAGAGGTCGTCGCTGCCCTGGAGGCTGTTGAAGGCCAGAAGATCATCGATGCCCGAGAGGTCTAGCAGGCACAGAGCGTGATGTGTGAGGCGTGTTGCATTATGTGCGATCGATCCGCACACGCGTATCGCTAGGCTGGAACGGATGGGGTCATAGGAGCTATGCTCCTATGACTCTTTGCTCATACGGACCTGCTCGGGCCTTACAAGATTGCCAGCATCCACTGTGTGATTCCTGAGGTAACAACAGGGTGACCAACGTGATGCTGGTCGTATGATGTCGTATGATGTCGTATGATGTCGTACGATAGGAGAAAGTCTAATGGTCTACCAGAATAGGGATACGGGCATTAACTATATCAAGGCCCGTAAGGACCATCGTTGCTATGGAATGGGCCTGGGCATCATCATTCTGGACGACGTATACCCAGGCTTTCCGGGCGATGTGCGCAACGCCAGTGCCTATCCGTTTCCCATCCAATACGAGATCGCCGAGGGGGTGGATATCCGTGCGCTGGTTCACAAAGAGGACAAGTCGCCGTGTCGAGAGCCGATCAGGCGGGCGGCCAGGAAGCTGGAGAATATGGGTTGCCGGGCCATCGCGGCCGAATGCGGCTACTTTGCCTACTTTCAGAAGGACATCGCGGGTTACTTGGACGTGCCGGTCTTCATGTCCAGCCTGCTCCAGGTACCCTGGGCTCAGCGACTCATCGGCCCGAATAAGGTCGTGGGCCTTTTGGCGGCGCGGAAGGACAAGCTGACGCAATCTCACTTGGAAGCCGTCGGCATTCAGCCTGGCAGCAACTATGTGGTGGGTGGTGCTGAGGACGACGGCCGCTGCCCAGAGTTCGAGCACCTGTGGTATGAACCCGAGCGGACTGACCCGCCGGGGGCCTACTATGACAAGGCAGAGAAGGATTTCCTGCCAGTTGCCATCGAGTTCTATCGGGACCATCCCAACATGGGGGCCATGGTATTGGAATGTACCGGCTTCCAACCTTTCGCCCGTGCACTCCAGCGAGAGATCGATATCCCGATCTTTAGTTGGGGCACGTTATTAGATTATGCCTACTCGGTGGTGGTTCACCGGGATTACTATGGGCATGTGTAAGCAGCGACACTAACCGCGCGGTCGGACAGTGACCACCAAAGTGCAGCGGCGCGGGTTGAACGAGTGGCTTGTCTCGAGTGCTGGCAGCACGCCGATCTTGGCGATCCTGTTTCTCCATATGCTGCTGCTTGGGATGACCCAGCTTGTCGTGCCTTTGTACTCGCTGGCTCTCGGAGCTTCACAAGTTGCCTTGGGAGTCGTAGTCGGCGCTTTCGGCGTTGCAGGGATACTACTATCAATCCTCAGCGGTGTTCTGTCCGACTATCTAGGACGACGACAGATGATCTCTGTCTCTTTTGTGTTCTGGATAGGGGCTGGTGCGGTGAGCCTGTTAGCCCCTCCGTTTCTATGGCTGGTGTGTGGTCAGATACTGGTAGGTGTAGCAGACCTCTGTCTGTGGGTTGCCGCGATGACCTATTTGACCGAAATTGCTCCGCAAGGCAAACCTGTTAAACTTCTGAGCTTGGGCACTGGTATGATGGGATTGGGGTTGATGGTCGGCCCAGCCGTCGGTGGTCTTGTTGGTCGGTACCTGATTGTGGGTATCCAACCAGCCTTCATATTGGTCGTTCTGCTTGGGATACTGGGATTGATTCTCTCCCACAGACTGCCAAGCACAAGGCTCGCATTTGTGGAACGAGGTGCGTTTCTCAAACAGCTTCATCTGTCCCATCGCGATGCCATTATGCTCGTTCGAAGAAGCCGGCCTGTACGTATGGCTATGTTGGTTATGATGCTGGGAACGGCGAGTTGGATGGCAGTCGGGCGTTCCTTCTATCTGACGTACTTGAACCACCTGGGGTTCTCCACAGAGGTCATAGGTCTGCTGACTACACTCAGAGCAAGCGCGATGACGCTAGCGCAATTTGGTTTTGCTTTCGTGGCCAACTATCTAGGGACGATCGTAACCACTCTGGCAGGCCTGGCTGTCGGAGGTCTGGCTCTGATGTTGACCCCCTTCTTGACCACGGCTCCAGTCCTGGCGCTGGTTGGGTGTGTTGGAAGTGGCGCGGACCGGCTGCGCAGCCCTGGAATGTTCACGATGGTCGCCGAAGGCACTGATCAAGAAAGCCGGGCACTGGCTGTCGCGCTGCTCAACGTGGCGTGGGCGACCACACAAACGGGACTCCCTCCCCTCCTTGGGATGATCGTTGAGAGAACCACCCTTTCGGTGTCGTTCTTGCTTGTTGGGCCTCTTGTGGCTATCTTTTCAATCGTGCTATACGTATGGAACCGGCGAGTAGAGGTGGGGTAACCCTGTGTCGTTGACTAGTACAGATATGGGAGAAAACATGACGCTTGTGGATGAGTTTATGCTCAGCTTTGGTGTTTGGGAGGAGGCGTGGCCCTATATCCACATGATCGTGGATGAACAAGAGATGGAACTTGTTGTTGGGATGCAAGGCCGGTCGATGACGGTGAGCCAGGTGGCCGAGATTCTCCGAACTAGCGTCGAGCAGACAGCCGATTTTCTCCAACGATGCTATTCTCGTTGTATCGTAAACAAATCGGTCGAGGGAGGCGTCACACGTTATATTGCCGCCGGCTTTGCTGCACGGCTGGATCACTTTGCCAAGTACGAGAACTGGGACGATATACCGGCCCACGCCCGGAAGACGATCGATCGCCGCTTTCTGGACGAGTTTATCTCCAAGCACCGGTCGAATGTGCAACGAAAAATGCAGGGACTGACGTCCGAGAATATGCTGCCCAACGACACGGTGCTGTTGCTGGGTGAAGTCGAGGAGATGATTGAGGCTGCCGCCGAAATCGTCGTTCAGCCGTGTGATTGCCGGCGGCTGGGCCAGAACTGCGATCGCCCGGTAGAGGTCTGCATCTGGCTGGACGAAGGCGCTCGCGCGGTCCTGGATCGAGGACACGGGCGCAGGCTGACCAAAGAGGAAGCCAAGGATCTCGTGCGCTGGGCCGACAGGAAAGGACTGATGCACACCGCCGACAGCGAATGGCACGAACGTGGTCTCCACGCGATCTGCAACTGCTGTGCCTGCGACTGTTATCCTTTCAGGGCGGCTCAGGAGTTGAACAGCAAGGGGGTCTGGCCCAGGAGCCGATATGTCGCGGTCTATGATCAGGAGCGCTGCAACTTGTGTGGGACGTGCGTCCGGCGATGCCATTTTGCCGCCTTCTATCACGATGATTCTGTGGTCGACGTAGGTGGCAAGCTGAGGAAGGGTGTCTGCTTTAACCCTGATGCGTGCTGGGGTTGTGGCCTGTGTGTGAGTACCTGTCCCGAAGGAGCTATCGCGATGAGGCAGTTGGGAGGCTGATAGGGACCTTGCTGTGAGCGTGCCGATGGTCCTCGAATAGGAAGGAGATGCACAAATGAAAGCTGTTCGTTTGGTTCAAGTTGGCCAGCCGTTGGAATCAAAGGAGATTCCCGTGCCGCCCGTCGGCCCCCGAGATGCTCTGGTGCGGATCAAGGCTGCGGGTATCTGTCATTCAGACGTCCACTATCGGGCTGGAACCTCACCAGCGGAGCCACTCCCGCTGACCCTCGGCCACGAGATCGCCGGAATAGTCGAGCAAGTGGGGGCAGAGGTCGCGACCGTCCAGGTTGGCGACCGGGTGTGTCTGCACTATATGATCACCTGCGGCGACTGTGCGTATTGTTGTGTGGGCAGCGAGCAGTTCTGCACCTCCGGCCAGATGCTGGGCAAGAACCGAGATGGCGGCTATGCCGAATACATCAGTGTGCCAGCGCGGAATGCCTTTCCCCTGCCTGACGAAATCCCCTTTGAACATGGTGCGATCATGATGTGTTCCTCATCCACCTCGTTCCACGCTTTGCGGAAGGGGCGGGTCACAGCTGGGGACTCGGTCGCCGTATTTGGCGTCGGTGGATTGGGAATGTCCGCCGTGCAGTTAGCCGGGGCTTTTGGTGCGTTGGACGTGTACGCAGTGGATATCGACGCCGACAAGCTGCGCATGGCCGAGGGATTCGGTGCTATCCCAGTTGACGCATCAAGAACCGATCCGGTGGCCGAGATCAGGCGGCTGACCGGAGGTCGTGGTGTGGACGTCGCCCTGGAGATGATCGGCCTCTCGTTGACGGTGCGACAGGCGATAGAATCACTGGCTGTCTTTGGGCGCGCGGTCATGGTTGGGCTCACCGACAAGACCACCGAGATCGAGACCTACCGCGAGTTTATCTGTCGAGAGGCTGAGATCATCGGCTCGGCCGATCACCTGGCACACGAATTGCCCACGCTGATCGAGTTAGTGCGGCGGGGTGCGCTGGACCTCTCACAGGTGGTCACGGATACGGTGCCCCTGGACGCCGAAAAGATCAACGCCGCGATGGACCGTATCGAGAGCTTTGGCAGCGGCGTGCGCGTCGTGATCACGCCCTGAGCGCCAAATTCAGGGTGACATATATATGGCCCGTATTGATCGCGTTCTCGCCATACCCGCCTCCGGCGGGTACTACACCGAGGATCTGGCCGCCCTCCAGTCCGGTTCCATCCATCTGCCCGAGCGATACACCGCTGCTCCGGTGACGGATGGCTTCCGGGCAGTCCGTGAGGTAGCCGAGGCCGTCTCTGTGGGTTTGGTGCTGGATAGCGGCGACGTGGCGTGGGGGGACTGCGTGGCTGTGGCCTACAGCGGCAAGGCCGGCCGTGACCCGGTCTTTCGCGCCAAGGACGGCATAGCCACGATCCAGCAGGTGGTGTCTCCGGCGCTCCAGGGTTGCCAGATCACGACCTTCCGCCAACTCGCCGAGGGAGTGGACGGCTTGATCGAATCGGTGGCGGTCGCCAAACCGGTATCCCGGCCGAGGGGAATGACTCGGCGCGATCTGTTGGCAGCGCCGGTCCGCCTATGGCGGAGGGCTCAAAGGCCAGAGGAAGAGAAAGGCCCGCCTGTGGAGTGGATCACTGTGGAGCGTCGGCTGCACACCGCTGTCCGGTATGGCGTCAGCCAGGCGCTGCTAAGGGCGGTCGCCTTGACACGGGGTGTGACGATGGCCGAGGTGGTCGCTGAAGAGTGGAATCTTCCGCAACCTGACGCGCCGGTGCCCATCCACGCTCAGTCGGGAGGCGAGCGGTATCACAACGCGGACAAGATGATCGCCCGCCGCGTGGCCTCGCTGCCCCACGCCCTGGTGGATGACATCCCGCAGCAGCTCGGCGAGGACGGCGTCAAACTGACGCAGTACGTGCGCTGGCTCAAAGGGCGCATCCAGGAGCTGGGGGACTCTGATTACCATCCTACCATCCACCTGGACGTGCACGGTGGGCTGGGAGTGATCTTTGAGAACAATCTGGGCCGTGTTCTGGGACATCTCTACGCCCTGGAGTTGGCTGCGCAGCCCTATTCGCTGCGGGTCGAGTGCCCGGTGATGATGGAGAGCCGACAGGCTCAGATTGAGGCGATGAAGACGTTACGCGAGTACGTGCGCTCGCGCAAGATGAAAGTGCAAATCGTGGCTGACGAGTGGGCTAATACTTTGGATGACATCTCGGCGTTTGTGGATGCTCAAGCCGCCGACATGGTTCAGATCAAAATGCCCGACTTGGGCAGCGTGCACAACTCGGTCGAGGCGGTGCTGGCCTGCAAGCCGGGAGAGGTAGGAGCGTTCCTGGGCGGCAGTTGTTGCGAGACGGACCTTTCGGCCAAGGTGGCAGTGCACGTCGCCCTGGCTACCCGACCGGACATGATGATGGCCAAGCCAGGCATGGGGGTGGACGAGGGCGTCATGCTGGTGCAGAACGAAATGTCCCGCACGCTGGCTACCATTCAAGCATTTGGCCATGGTGTTGTCCAAGACTAGTTTATGGGAGGAGATTTGTGGACATCAACTACTATGCCCATCAGACACCGCAATTCCGTGTCCTATCTGATCAGCAGATCGAAAAAGTCTACCAGGCAGCGCTAGAGTGTTTGCACCGGACCGGCGTCAACGTGCTCAATGGAGAGGCGCGCGAGTTGTTGGATGCAGCCGGCGCGCAGGTGGATGGCGTGCGGGTACGTTTTCCACCGCACCTCATCCAGGATGGCGTGGCCGCCAATCCCCGCTCGTTCACCCTGTGGGGCCGCGATCCGACCCACCGGATGCAAATAGTGCCCGATCGGGTCTACTTTGGCCCAGGGCCTACGTGCACCTATTTCGTCGATCCGCAGACGGGCGAGCGACGCAAATCGCGCCGGGGTGATCCTGGTCTCACCGCTTTGGTCTGCGACGCCTTGGACAATGTCGATTACGTGATGGGTCTGGCGTTGATCGATGATGTTCATCATCGGTTGGCGCCGGTTTACGAGTTCGCCGAAATGGTGACCAACACCGGCAAACCGGTGCTCGCGTGGGCGTACAGTGTGGAGAATATGTCCGACATTTACCAGATCGCCCTGGCTGCCGCAGGTGGTGAAGAGGATTTCCGGGCGCGCCCATTCCTGGCGCTCTTTTCCACGTTCCATTCTCCGTTGCAGCACACCGACAATGAGCTATCCAGCGTGTTCTGGGCCGTCGAGCGCGGCCTGCCCATCATCTACATCGGCGGTGGCACTGCCGGGTTGACGTCACCGGTCACCGGCGCAGGTACATTAGTCATCTCCTTGGCCGGTGCATTGAGCGGACTGGCCATCATCCATCTCAAGCAGCGGGGGGCAGCGGTGTGTCTCGGAGGTGTGCCGCAGGCGGTGGACCTGCGCACGTGCCGACCAGCCTACGGAAGCCCTGAGATGAGCCTGTACAGCGCAGCCTTGTCCGATATCTTTCGTTACCTCGGTCTGCCCTTTATGGGGACGGCTGGGGCCTCTGAGGCCAAGGTGCTCGATCTGCAAGCCGCTGTTGAGAGCACGGTCCAGGTGATACTCTCAGGTCTCAGTGGGGCGACGCTGGTACACGACGTCGGCTTCCTGGATTGCGCTGAAATCGGATCGCTAGAGATGCTGGTGATGAACGATGAGATCATCGCTATGGCCCGTCGCATTATGCGGGGGATAGAGATCAGCGACGATACCTTGATGCTGGATTTGATAGATCAGGTCGGACCGGGGGGAGGATTCCTGTCCGCCAGGGAGACAGCCAGGCGATGCCGGGAGGAGATCTGGTCGCCGACGTTGATGGATCGCAATGCGTGGGTGAACTGGGAGTCGGCCGGCGCGCAGGCGATGCAGGACCGTATCAGGGGAAAGGTGGGGGAGATTCTGGCCAAGCACAAGCCTCTGCCGCTGCCAGAGGGCGCGGCGGAGAGGATTCAGGCTGTTCTGGAGACAGCCGAGGCGCGAGTGAAGTGAGACGTAGAACGTGAAACGTGAGGCGTGAGAAGCGGCGTGGAGATATCCTTCGTCCTTAACGGGCAGCCTGCTACCGTCCAGACCGACCCGGTCAGGAATCTGCTGGACGTGCTGCGGGATGACCTGGGTCTGACCGGCACAAAGCGGGGTTGTGACTATGAGGGAGAATGCGGGGCCTGCACGGTCCTGTTGGATGGTCAGCCGATACGTTCCTGCCTGACGCCAGTGGGAAAGATCGCCGGTCGCCGTGTCCTCACCATTGAGGGCCTGGGCGATCCGGACGGCCTGCATCCGCTCCAATCGGCTTTTGTGGAAGCGGGCGCGGTCCAGTGCGGATACTGCACGCCCGGTATGATTTTGGCGGCCAAGGCGCTGCTCGACCGGGAACCAGACCCCACGCGGGCGCAAATCGTCGAGGCACTGGACGGGAACCTGTGTCGCTGTACAGGCTACACCAGGATAACGGCCGCGGTGGAGTTGGCCGCTGCCCGTCTGCGGGGTGAGGGAAACCTGGATTCTCCGAGCAACCTGGTCTCGGAGCCAACTGTGGGTGGTCATGCTCTTCGCACCGATTCCATCGAAAAAGTCACGGGCCGTGCCAAGTACGTCGAAGATATCCGCATGCCGGATTTGCTGTATGCCCAGGTTCTTCGTAGCCCACATCACCACGCGCGCCTCCTCTCACTGGAGACCGAGCCAGCCGAGCGGCTGCCGGGTGTGGTGCGGATCGTAACCGCGGCCGATATACCAGGGTTGAACGGCTTTCCCGAGTACAGCCGGAACGAGCCGGTGTTGACGCCTGTGGGCGATACGGTCAAGATGGTCGGTGCGCCCGTGGCCATGGTGGTGGCGGCCTCGCCCGAGCAAGCTCAGGCCGGGGTGGAAACAATCGTGGCCGAGTACGAGGTACTCCCCCACGCTTTCCGTGTGGAAGAAACGCTCCGCGAGGGTGCAGTGTCTATCTATGACGGGGGCAACGTACTGACCACGCACAGGGTGGTTCACGGCGACCTGGAGGCCGCCTTTGCGGGATCGGACGTCGTCCTGGAGACTCGCTACCGTACGGCCTACTTGGAGCACGCTGCCCTGGAGCGCGAGGCGGCCCTGGGATACATCGACGAGCAAGGGCGAGTCACAGTCGTGGGCGGCACCCACGAGCCCCATTGGGCACAGGGATACATCGCCGCCGTGCTAGCGCTGGAGCCGTCATCAGTGCGTGTGATCGTGCCTCCCACCGGCGGGTCCTTTGGCGGCAAACAGGATCCCTTGCCCCTCATAATGACCGCCTTGATGACCTACCTGACGCGCCGGCCTGTTCGCCTGGCCTGCTCCCGCCGGGAGTCCTTTGACGCCTCGCCCAAGCGCCATCCCTACCGGGTGGATCACAGGATTGGCGCGACCAGCGATGGACGGTTGACCGGTATCCAGGTCCGTATCGATGCCAATACCGGTGGTTATGACGCCCACGGTCAATACATATCAAACTTTGCTGTGATGGCCAGCGGCGGGGCCTACCGGTGGCAGGCCGTGGATGCCCACGCACGGTCGGTGTACACCAACGGACCCAAAAGCGGCCAGTTCCGGGGTTTCGGGATGGCTCAATCGACCTTTGCCGTGGAGTGTGCCCTGGATGAGTTGTGCCAGAGGCTGGCCCAGGACCCTCTAGAGTTCCGGCTGCGTAACGCGCTGCGACAGGCTGATGTCACTTTTCTCGGATATCCAGCCGGGGAATCGCTGGGATATGTGGAGGTATTGGAGGCACTGCGCCCACGTTACCTGGCGCTCCAAAAAGAGGTGGTGGCGTTCAACGACACGGCGTGCTCGGACACGCTTCGTAAGGGTCTTGGTATGTCTGGGATGTGGTACCGCTTTGGGAAATCTGGGACGCTGCGGATCGAGGCGCATGCCGAACTGGGCGAGGACGGGCGGTTTGTCATCTATTGCTCCGCTCCCGATTATGGTCAGGGGACCAACACGGTCATGAGCCAGTTGGCAGCCGAGGCCCTGGGGGTCCCTCGGGACAGCATCAACCTCGTGAACGCAGACACTGCTCTCACTCCTGACAGCAACATTCAGGGAGCCTCCCGCTCCACCTACTGGGTCGGGAACGCGGTCTGTCAGGCTGCGCAGAACATCAAAGGGGAGGTTCTAGGCATCGCTGCTGAGCTTTTGGATTGTCCTCCCGCCGATCTATCCCTCGATAGAGACCAGGTCTATTGCCCAAGCGAAGCGACGAGACCGGAAAAGTCCATCTCGCTGAGAGAAGTCGCCCAGGAGTTTGATCGTATCGGCAAGTCCAGGCGAGTGATTGGACTGTTCGATCCTTCTCCCTTGTTTCCAATGGAGACCCGCCCGGAATACCTGCCCATGTTTGTCACGGGCGCCCACCTGGCTGAGGTTGTCGTACACTTGCGCACCGGTGTGGTGGAGGTCCCGCGTGTGGTGGCGGTACACGACGTCGGGCGGGCGATCAACCCGATCGATGCCCGGGGACAGATTGAGGGGGCGGTCGTGATGGGATTGGGCGCTGCTTTGATGGAGGAGGTCATACCGGGCCACAGTACCGGCTTTGGCGATTACTACCTTCCCCCAGCCCGATCGATGCCCGAGATCGAGGTGATATTGGTGGAGGTGCCCAGCTTTCACGGCCCCTTTGGGGCCAAGGGCCTGGCGGAAGCGGCAATGCTGCCTTCGACGCCGGCGATCGTCAATGGGGTTTCCCGTGCCATCGGTGCGCGCGTGCGCGAGATACCGGCCACCCCAGAGCGCGTGTTGTGGCACATCAGCAGATCGACGGATGAGTGACCGTGGCTGAGTATCTGTATCCCAATTCGATCAAACAGGCTATCGTTTACCTGGAGACCCACGCTGGTGAGGCCCGCATCATCGCCGGCGGAACGGATGTACTGCCTGACATACGCCGAGGACGGATCAGTCCGCGCTGTCTGGTGGACGTCACCCGGATTCCAGGGCTAGATCAGATCGCGGTCACCGAGGCTCACGTCGAGGTTGGGGCCGCCGTGACCTTTGCCGCCATCAAGGCGTCACCGTTCCTGAACCGGCATGTGCATGCCTTGGTCGAGGCCGCTCGTTCTGTAGGTGCCGTCGCCATTCAGAACGCGGCCACGTGGGTCGGAAACATAGTGCAGGCGATGCCGGCTGCCGATGGGGCGGTCGTTGCCGTTGCCTTGGAGGCGCAAGCCCACGTCGTCGACGGATTTGGGGCGGAGTGGCGACCCGTCGAATCATTGTTTGCTGGCCCGGGTGTCTGCGCCGTGGACCCATCGCACCAGTTCATCACGCACGTTCGCTTCCCACGCCCTCAGGGCCCGTATGCCACGGCCTGGGAGCGCATTGGCCGACGACCTTCTCTGGTGCTGCCGATCCTTAACTGCGCGGTCAAGCTTTGCCTGGATCGTGACGGTGGTCGTATCGTCCGGGCGTGCATTGCGCTTGGCCCGGTGGCAGCTCACCCTTTCAGAGCTCGCCAGGCGGAGGCATTCCTGGAAGGACAGCCACCCAGCGCGGGGGTGTTCGAACGAGCCGGGCGTCTCGCTCAGGGGGAGAGTAGCCCGCGCAGCAGCGTAAAACGCGCCTCACGAGAATACCGGCTGGCTGTCGTTCCGGTGTTGGTAAGCGAGGCCCTGGCGACCGCGAAGGAGCGTGCAAGTCAGGGCGACGCTGAACAGGCAGTTGGCACACTGGGGAGCTAGTGGTCGGTTTCTTCCCCTAGCTTGTCAGTCTGTTGACCTGCGAGCCCGATTATTGAAGGAGACCAACATGAGACAACAAACGCTTGTCTTTCCCCATATGATGATGTTGAGCAGGGAGCAGTGCGAGACCATCCATTTGGCCTCGTTGGAGATTCTCCGGCGTACCGGCGTACGGGTATACCATGAGGGGGCGCTCAGTCTCCTGAACCAAACCGATGCTGTGATCACCGAGGATAACCTGGTGCACCTGCCGGCTGGATTGGTAGAGTGGGCCCTGTTGCAAGCGCCGTCGCGGATTGCCCTCTGCCGGCGAGGGAGCGACGAGGTGGGCGTATCGCTGGAGGGCCAGACCGTCAGTTTTGGTACGGGTTCCGATTGTCCCAACTATTTGGACCCACGCACCGGAGAGCGGCGTCCCTTCACGGTGACCGACATCAAAGACTGTGTTCGTGTTGTGGATGCCTTGCCGGAACTGGGGTTTTGTATGTCTATGGGCATACCGGCGGATCTGGAGCCTGTCCTGAGCAAAGTCAAAGGAACGGCGAACCCATACCGTAATCAGTTTGCACTGATGCAGGAGAACACCACAAAGCCGATTGTGTTCGTGTGCGATGATCAGGCTGACTGCGAGGCCATCGCCGCGATGGCGGCGGCCGCCGCGGGGGGTATGGAGCGCTTGCGCCTCCATCCGACGCTGCTGCTCTACTCGGAGCCCTCGACCCCTCTCCAGCATTCTGAGACGGCGACCGGCAAACTGCTCTACATGGCTGAGCATTCGCTACCGATCGTGCACTCCCCAGCGCCGATGATGGGAGGAACCGCGCCCGTGACGATGGCGGGAGCGCTTGCCCTGGGCAACGCGGAGGTGCTCTCCAGCCTGGTGATGCACCAACTCCAGCATCCAGGAGCGCCGTTCGTCTACGGCCAGGGTCTGCACCACATGGATATGAAGACGACGATCAGCGTTTACGGCGCGCCCGAGTTTCAACTGGCCCGAGCCTTGGTGGCCGAGATGGGACGCTATTACGGGCTGCCAACGTGGGGGTATGCGGGCCACTCGGATAGCTGCGTGATGGACGAGCAGGCCGCGGCCGACGCCACTTTCTCCGTGTTGATCGCACTCCTGACGGGGACGAACCTGATCCACGATGTGGGCTATCTCGAGGCAGGACTCACCACTTCCCCGGAGATGATCGTGTTCACCGCCGAGACGATCTCAATGATGCGCCATTTCGTGCGGGGCGTCTCGCTGGATGGGGAGTCGTTGGCCCTGGATGTGATTCACAATGTAGGGCCAGGCGGCGACTTTTTGACGCACAAGCACACCCTGAAGCACTTTCGCGACCTGTGGCAACCATCGCTGTTTACCCGCCAACGGGCGGACGAGTGGGTCGCGCAGGGCAGCCAGCGCTTGGGGAAGCGGTTAAGGGACAGGACCGTGGCCATCATCGAGGATCACCAGCCCGAGCCCCTGCCGGATGG
>CAYUIS010000065.1:0-25994 GCA_964444825.1 uncultured Anaerolineales bacterium
AGAGGATACCGTCGAGTCCAAGGGCACGACCGCAGTGGAGAACGTGGAGGGACACAGCCGGCGGGGAGCGCACAGCCTGGCCATACGCTACCATCACGTTGCGCCGGGTCGAGTTGCCCGGGTAGCGACGGCTACCTTTATCCCGGCCGAGGCGATCAACCTGCCTGGCTACGGCTTGTTGGCCTCGCCTACGCTCTATCCAGGCCAGACGGTGCGGGCAAGGGTGGCTGCGGACGGCGGGAACGAAACACCGCTCACCTGCCGTCTCCACATTCGTACCTATAGTGCCGGTGACGAACTGGTCAGAACGTACGGGCCGGAGGTCGTTCTGGAGCCTGGCGCTGACCACGAGTTCAAGTGGCGCATCGGCGATACTGGGAGTGCGCCGATTGCAGAGATCGGCCTCGAGATCAGCAGCGAACGGCGAGCCGATGGTTGCGTCTACCTGGATTACCTGACCTGGGACGGTGCACCGGACGTGGTGCTGACTCGCCCGGCACACGGCGGCACGATGTGGCGCCGGGCCTGGGTGGATGGTGTGGACGATTATGGTAGCCGGTATCCCGAGCCCTATCGCCTGATACAGAATCACGGCACCGGCCTGCTGATGCAGGGGGCCCGCGAGTGGACCGACTATCAGGTCAGCGCCGACGTCACGCCGCACATGGCCAAGGCGGCTGGCGTCGCGTGCCGGGTGCAGGGTATGCGCCGTTACTATGCCCTGTTGCTCTGCAATGACGGCGCGGATGGACATCCGATAGCTCGTCTGGTCAAAGCCCTGGATGGATACACAGTGCTGGCCGAAAAGGACTTGACCTGGGCGTTCGGTGAGACTCATGATCTGAGGCTTGAGGTCGTGGGATCTCACCTACGGGCCTGGATTGACGGCCATTTTCTCTTCGAGGTGGACGACGCCGGTCTTCCCCTCACGAGCGGCGGAGTGGCGTTGGTCTGCGAAGAGGGCCGCACGGCTACCCGGGTCGTCAAGGTCCAACCGGTCGTGTCGCCATCGGGGTAGCCACAGATTCAACCAGGACGATCTTTCGCTCGTCATTCCGAGCAGAGCGAGGAATCTCGGCGCGGGGATTCTCTGTTCGACGAGAGATTCTTCGCTTCGCTCAGAATGACGGGTGAGTACCACGCTCAGAATGACGGTCCATCATCTTTACCTTGATGAGGTCTAGCGGTGTACGACGCAACTGTCTTGTTGGGGGATGGTTGGGCCATCTATGAAATGATCCCCCAGTTCTGCCACATCGTGCCAGCATCAGGGAGTTGAGAGTGAGTCGCACGGTCAAATCCAGGTTATTTGTTGTCCTTTCTCTGGTAGGGGTATTGGCTCTGGCCGTGGGGGTTGTGGCGTTGTTCGCCTCCGGAAGGAATGCGGATTCCCCCACTACGGGCGAAGAGCGTGTCATTTCAACGGACGCAAACACCATCGCCTTGAGTGAACAAACCGTCATAGACAAGTTGAAGGGCGGCTGGGTGGGCCAGATGGCGGGCGTTACGTGGGGAGCGCCTACAGAATTCAGGTGGTTGGGACGCAGAATACCTGACTTGTCGGTGCCTGTCTGGCGACCCCTCACAATCAATGCTGGCTTCGACCAGGATGACATCTACGTCGAGATCCCGTTCCTGGATGCGATGAGGGATCACGGCGTCAATTGCAGTTGGGAGATCTTGGGGGACTATTTCCGGGACACAGAGTTCCAACTTTGGCACGCGAATTGGGAGGCGCGCAACAACCTGAAACGCGGAATATCGTCACCCGACTCGGGGCATTACGCCAACAGTTTGCACGCCGATGATATTGACTGGCAAATCGAGTCGGACTTTGTCGGCCAGATGTGCCCGGGCCAGGTGAACGCGTCCATCGAGATGGCGTGGCGCGCCGGTCACGTGATGAACTATGGAGATGGCGTCTACGGCGGCGTGTTTGTGGCGGCGATGCACGCCAAGGCGTTTACGGCCTCAAGCGTTGACGAGATCATCGAAGCGGGCCGGCAGGCGGTGCCGGAAGGGAGCGAATACCGGCAGGTGATCGAGGACGTACTCGCGTGGGAAGCACAAGGAAACACGTGGGAACAGACCTGGCAACTGCTCCAAGACAAATGGGGGGAGGACGATCGCTGCCCAGATGGCGTTGGCAATCACTTTAACATTGACGCCAAGCTCAACGGGGCCTACATCCTGATTGGGCTGCTATATGGCGAGGGTGACCTTGAAGAGTCTATGCGAATCACGATGCGCGCGGGACAGGA
Source organism: uncultured Anaerolineales bacterium (assembly GCA_964444825.1). GTDB lineage: Bacteria > Chloroflexota > Anaerolineae > B4-G1 > B4-G1 > CAYUIS01. The sequence continues at coordinate 2,262 of CAYUIS010000065.1, forward strand.
CAGCGACTGCAACCCGTCCTCGGTCGGCGGCATTCTGGGCAACTACTTGGGTCTCTCAAACATCCCCGACAAGTGGAAGTCGGCCCTCGAGTTCACCGATCGCACATTCGCCTACACGGATTACAGCTTTGACGACGCGGTCGACGTGAACTTGGAACTGGCGCGCGAGGTGCTCCTGATGAACGGGGGCTGGATTTCCGGGACGATCTGGTACATCCCGGCCCAGAGTTCAATTCGCGCTCCCATCTTTGAACAGTGGCCAGATGAGCCAAACGACCCGCCAGCTCTGGACGCCTCGGCAAAAGCCCCGCAGGGCCGTACCGTCGAATTCAGCGCCTCGGCATCGGACGACGATGGCATCAAGGCCTATCAATGGACCTTTGGCGACCTTTCCTACGCCGACGGTCCCGATGTCTCGCACACCTATCTTCAGGATGGCGCCTATGACGCCATCTGCTACGTCACCGACAATACCGGCAACACGACCTGGAAGACCATCCGGGTCACTGTCGGTTCAGAGTCAGCGTTGGCGCCACCCCCCACCTCAACGCCTTCGCCGTCCACGCAAACCCCACCGTCTTCTCACACGAGCGGTGCCAGTTACTATGTCGACAGCGTGAACGGCCGGGACTCTAACGCTGGGCTGTCATCATCAGAGGCCTGGCAAACGCTCACGCCCGTGAATGACCATAGCTTTGAGCCAGGCGACACGGTTTACTTTGCCCGCGGATCAAGCTGGGACGCCGGCTTGATCTTGCGTGATTCAGGCACAGCCGACCACCCGATCACGCTGACCGCTTATGGCGCCGGTCATCCGCCAGTGTTCGAAAAGCCGGGCGGGATCGCAATCTGGGTCACGGGCAGTTACGTCGTCATAGATGGCCTGTTCCTGCAAAACGCGGCCAACAACCCGGATATCCCGTACAATTTCAGGGGAGCCTTACTCATCTACACCGACACGGAGCACAACGTGGTTCGAAATTCAGAGTTTACGGACTCAGGTGTCGGCATCAAGGTCTTTGGCCGCCATCACCTGATCGAGCGCAACTATATTCACGACCTCGTCCTCGTCTACGACCGTCCACGCGAATCCTATGGCGCAATTGGCATCAGCGTCAACGACTCTGACACCGAAATTGCCCACAACCGCTTTGAAAACTGTCGTCACGAGGCCATCGCCTATGGCTACGATGGCGGCGCGATTGAGATCGAGGGCTTTACTGCCGTAAAAGACAACATCTACATCCACCACAACGTCTCGGCCGGCAGCCAGGGCTTTATCGAAGTCGCAGAGACCAAGGCCACGGACGTCACGGTGGCGCACAATGTCAGCGACGACTACCAGCAATTCATCGCCTGGGACACGACAACACGTCCATCCAACTTTGTGGTAGAGCACAACACCGTCATCCGCACCCATCCAGAGAACGCCTGCCCGCTCTTTACAATGTTCTACTATCGGGAGGAAGGAGCAGACCCGGACGAGTCGTGGCTGACGTTCCGGAACAACATCTTCTACACGACCTGGCAGCCGGTTCTGGACAACGTCAACTATCCCTGCAACTATCCACACGAGCACAACCTGTTTTACGCGCCCGACGGCTCCGCGATTTCTGACCCCGTGGGGTACCCGCTGGGGCCGGGCGACGTCATCGCCAAGCCGCAGTTCGTGGATTTCGGCGCGCGCGACCTGCACCTGCAACCAACCAGTCCTGCTATCAATATGGGAACCGATTTGGGGTACACGAGCGATCACGATGGCAACCCGATGCCTGTCGGGTCAGCGCCAGACGCCGGCGCCTATGAATACCAGGGTGACAACTGATGAGATGAATACGAAACTCGACCGTAACTACCTTGACAATGTCACATCTGGTGATCATTTCTCGTTCGCTCGTCAGGGATCGCCAGATCCCGGCTCTGTGCATCACGATAAGCGCCTGAAACGGCGATCTGACGATCCCCGTTGAGCGAAAACGGACACTTTGATGAAATGTGACATTGTCAAGCTACTCAGCCAGGGCGATTTTTCCCGTCATTGCGAGGAGCCGAAGCCGCGAGCGAAGCGTGGCGGTCAGCGACGAAGCAATCTCCACCCCAGAGATTGGAGATTGCTTCCCTTCGCTTCGCTCTGGGCACCGCAAAAAGCGCGGCTCGCAATGACAGGCTGATCAGTTACACTCGACCTATGAAAGCAAAAAGGAGATTACTATGCGATTCCCAAATGACTATGAAGAACGTGTTTATGCCGGGGTGTTGGGCAAGATCATCGGCGTCTACCTGGGACGGCCCTTCGAGGGCTGGTCCTACGAGCGCATTATGAAAGAGTTGGGCGAAATCTGGTATTACGTCCACGACAGGTTGGGGAGTCTGCTGGTATTGACCGACGACGACGTCACCGGTACCTTTACCTTTATGCGCGCCCTGCCGGACTATGGCAACAGCCGCGACCTGACCCCGGCTCAAATTGGGCAGACCTGGCTCAACTACCTCATCGAGGAACGCACGATCTTGTGGTGGGGCGGTCTGGGCAATTCCACCGAACACACCGCCTACCTACGTCTGAAAAACGGCATTGAGGCTCCAGAAAGTGGCTCGATAGCGCTCAACAGCAAAGTGGTGGCCGAGCAGATCGGCGCCCAGATCTTTATTGACGGCTGGGCGATGGTCGCGCCCGGCGACCCGGAACTGGCCGTCGATCTGGCCCGCCGCGCCGCCAGCGTCAGCCACGACGGCGAGGCGATCTATGGGGCGCAGGTATTGGCGGCGATGGAGGCCCAGGCGTTTGTGGAAGCCGATATCGACAAGCTGCTCGACATCGGCGTGTCCTTCATTCCCCAGGATTCCGTCATCGCCCGGATGATCGCCGACATCCGCCAGTGGCGCACCCAGGAACCGGATTGGCGCAAGGCGTTCGGGCTCCTTGCCGCCAATTACGGCTACGACAAGTATGGCGGCAACTGCCACATGGTGCCCAACCACGGCCTGATGATGCTCAGCCTGCTGTATGGCGACGACGACTTTCAGAAGACGATGATGATCGTCAACACCTGTGGCTGGGACACCGACTGCAACGCGGGCAACGTGGGCTGCCTGATGGGCATCAAGAACGGGCTGGCAGGGTTGGACGCCGGGCCCGATTGGCGCGGCCCCGTAGCCGACCGGCTCTACCTGCCCGCCGCCGACGGTGGGCGGGCCATCACCGACGCCGTCATCGAGACCTACCACGTGGTGAACATCGCCCGCGCTATGGCCGGGGAGGAACCATTGGCGCCCAAGGATGGCGCTCGTTTCCATTTTGAGTTGCCTGGCGCGGTGCAGGGCTTTCGGCCAGAGATTGACGCTGCGCCCAGGGGCAAGGTGAGGGTGGAGTATATGTTCGGCCATCCCGTCTTGCAGGGCTGCGGCGGCTCACCGAGTTGCCAGGGCAAAGTGCGGGTGGAGAACGTTGTTGGGTACAGCAAACGGGGGACGCGCAGCCTGGCCATTCGCTATCATCACGTTGCTCCGGAGCAGGCGGCTCGCGTGGCTACCGATACGTTCATTCCACTCGAAGCGATTGACATGCCCGGTTACAGCCTCCTGGCCTCGCCTACGCTCTACCCGGGCCAGGTGGTGCAGGCTGGGGTGGTTGCTGACGAGGGCAACGAGACGGAGGTCACCTGCCGCCTTTACATTCGTACCTATGGCGCCGACGACGCGCTAGTCAGAACATACGGGCCGGAAACCATCCTAAGTCCTGGCGCTGAGTACGAGTTCGAGTGGCGCATTGGCGATATGGGTGGCGCACCGATTGCCGAGATTGGGATAGAGATCAGTAGCGAGCGGCGGGCCGACGGCGCCATCTACCTCGACTACCTGTCCTGGGGCGGCGCGCCGGACGTGACCCTGACCCGCCCCGCAGATGGCGGCACGATGTGGCGGCGGGCCTGGGTGAACGGCGTGGATGAGTACGGTGCCTGGTGGCCCGAACCCTACCGGCTGGTGCAAAACTATGGCACCGGTCTGTTGATGCAGGGCACGCGTGAGTGGAGCGATTACCACGTCAGCGCCGACGTGACACCGCACATGGTCAAATCTGCTGGCATCGCTGTCCGGGTGCAAGGCATGCGCCGATACTATGCCCTGTTGCTCTGCAATGACGACGCGGATGGACATCCGACAGCCCGCCTGGTCAAAGCATTGGACGGAAGCACTGTACTGGCCGAGACGGACCTGGCGTGGGAGTTTGGTGAGACTCACGATCTTGGCCTGGAAGTCGTGGGCACCCGGCTGCGGGCTTGGATTGACGATCAGCAGATCTTTGAAGTAGACGACACTGACAGGCCTCTCACAGGCGGCGCAGTTGCCTTGGTCTGCGAAGAGGGCCGCACGGCGACTCAGGTCGTCACAGTGCAACAGGTGGAATAACCAGCCAGTGATGTAGCGGTTGGCTGGGAGAGGCGACTAGCACAGAACGGTTCTTGATCCTGTGCCGCCCGATCCTGCCAGTCCCAGCCGACCGCTCGGGTCGGACACTATCCGTGGTGCAGGTTCTGCGCCGCGATGAACGTCAGGCCGTTCGCTGTCAGCGCCCGCGCCGTGCGGTTGACGGCGTCGTGCTTGTCGATCAGTTGAGTTGCAACGAAGCGACTGTCTCAACCTGCAATGAAGGTTCACCAACCCCCGGCTTTGCGAGAGCCGGGGGCTGGGGCTTTTGTGTCTGCTGCATCAAGAGATTACGAATAGCCTTTTAGAACGAGTGGCAGAAAGATGCGGTATCCTCCCATCGCTCCGTACCAATATCCAATGCCAGCGCCGTAGCTGCTGCTGTCGGCCCAACCAATCGTTCCCTGCCCCACGGTGTGGTTTGCGGCATAGGTCGTACCGGCGGCCTGGCCGCCGCCTCCGGCTAGCACGTGCCACGACAAGTCAAAGCTGGCCGAGGTCTGAGCAGCAGCGATACCGGTGAGCAGCAGTACCACTAACAAGGCGGCCGCCCCAATGAACACCATCTGTTTATTCACGGCGTCCCTCCTAATGCAGCGTCACAAAGACATAGATCAACTTCTGACCTCTGTCTACTGCTTCGAGGGCCTTGCCAAAAACCGTGCCTGGCACGGTTGTCTCAACCCCGGCGATGTCCACTTGGGCGGCTCTGGCTGCGTAACCCGCCTCGCCCGCGCTGGATAACAGGTCGCCGGGCTGGACGGGGGCGGACAGTGCGCTGGCCTTGACCTGGGCAGGTCCCTGAACCACCAGCAGCAGGTACTCGCCGGGCGGCACTGGCCCTTCGAGGGTCACCTCTTTCTCGTGCGGCGCCGACTGGCCAATCTTGATGTCTGGTCCATCGCCTGATTCCAACTCGTCGCCCTCGGCTTTGACCACTTCAGGCTCGATGTAGGCCTCGATGTTGACGCGACTGTATACCACGCCGGCGACGGCGGTGCTGTTGGCCGACGTCGCCCTCGCCACCTGAACCAGCGGCTCCCCTGTCTCTGAGGGATTGGCTATACCGCTAAAGACCGCCACGTCCCCAGGCTCCAGAGGGGTGTCGCCCCCGTTCTGTGCGAGCTGCATGATGGCGCCGGTCAAGTTGTAGTTCAGCGAGTAGATGTTGTCATAGGTGTGCAGGCCATAATTCCGATCGCTACGATCGGTGTTGCCTTGCACCCCTCTGTAGTTATGGCTGTCGCCATATACACCCCAGTTGTTCCAACTAGAGCCCCACGTCCCCCCGCTCTGGCCGATGCCGACCATGCCCCAGGCCCCGCCAGGCATGGACTTGCCGGCGCTTAGATCGCCGGCCTCGCCACGAAGGGCCTGGTTGTGCGTGCTCGTCGCAAAGACCCCCCAGCCCCAGTTGGCCGAAAAAATGCCGCCGTGGTCGTAGATGGTGGTGCCGTCGGTGTCTGCCACGATGCCGTTGCCGGTGTTGCTGGAGAAATACCCTCCCCAGCTATCGTCGCTGTGGCCCCACACGCCATAGGAATTGGGGCTGTAGCCGTACACGCCAAAGCCATCGACCGACTCGCCTAGCACCCCATAGCCGGTGGCGGAGGTGACACCCCACAACGCTTTGCCATTGGCATAATAACCGTCCAGCGTCGATTTCACAACCGCGCCGTCGGACGCTGTCGGCTCCCCTTGAATCTGTGCGCCCGGTCTTAAGGTCATAGCGTACGCGGCGGGCAGCACCTGTACGCGCGGGTCCAGGGTCTCCCAGGTAGCCGTTCCGGTCTCCCGCACCCGGATTCTCAGCCACAGCTCCTGCCCGTGTATGGTATCCGGGTCTACGTTTAGTTTCGTATTGTAGAGACCGCCTGTGATGTTTTGTCCAGTCTGGGTGGTGCCGCTCCAGGGTTGGCTACCCCCGCTGTCGGCTGACCAGAACGTGAACTCTAGGTCATAGGCGCCGTTCAAAGGCGCGCCGCTCGCATCGACGAGCCGACCCTGAAAGCTGATCGCGGCCTCCACCGCTGCCTGCGGCTCGAGTGGGGCCAACCTGGCCCTTGCGCCGCCGAACAGCACGAGCGTCGCGACCACGGTCGCGATGATCATCCACACCGTCCGAGATTTCATTCTTTCCATTTCTGACCTCCATTCATATCGTCAATTTCGTGCCAATAAACAATCGCGCCCACTGCCCAACATTCTTGTTTCTTTTTCGCAGGCACCTCCCTTTCTTCCCACACTTGTGTCCCGGCGGTTGCCAATTTCATCATCCTGACAAGATAATTGTCGGCGTTATCTGCTGCACGCGGCGCGGAGTGCCAGCAGTTCCACATGATCCGGCGCCAGCTGCAGGCCACGTTCGACAGTGCGACACGCGAGTTCGCGCTGGCCCAGGTCCCAGGCGCAACGGGCCACGTCCAGGTGTGCGCCTGGATCGTCAGAGGACAGGTCTAGGGCGCCCTGGTAGGCGTTCAATGCAGCCTCCAGTTGTCCGCGCTGACGGTAGACGTGTCCCAGGCCCCGCTGTGCAGCCGCCATATTCGGAGCCCAGCGCAACGCATTGTGAAAAGACCCCTCCGCGCCGTCAAGATCACCCTGGTCCAGTTGGGTGTTGCCCAGGTGTTGGAAAGCCCACGCATCGGTGTGATCCAGGCTGACGGCCTGGTGGAATCGCGCCTCTGCCGCCGCCAGTTGGCCCTGGGCCACGTAGACCATCCCCCAAGCGGTGTGCAGCATGGCACTGCCCGGAAACAGCAGCGTAGCCTGGCGATACGCGTCCTCTGCTTGGGTAAAACGAGCCAGGTCACCAGCCAGTCCCCACTCTGTGTACAATTCGCCGTACCCGGCCCAAACCAGGTAGTCGTCGGGCGTCAGTTCCCGCGCCGCATCGAGCGCCCTTTCAGCCGCTCGAAACTCGACCAGAGGACTGATGCCGTGACGCGCCTGCTGCAGGTGAAGCCAGCTCAGATGTTCATAGTAGACGGGTTGATTGGACCACAGAGACGTGGCCCGTTCTGCAGCGACGATGCTGCGCTGAAGGTCGGGGAGGGTGCCGGTGCGATCGGCCTTGCCGGCGTAGGCGTCGGCCATGAAGAGAATCAGGCTGGAGGGCGCGACGGCCAGGAGCAAGATCGCGGCAATCAGCCCGTGCAGCCAATGCGTTTCTCTCCGTTTCCCTGAAACAGAGACCCCGGATGAAGCCTTTTTTGCCCAGGGCGTCACCAGTATCCCCAGCGTCAGCCAGAACAGCGCCGCCGTGGTCGTCACCTGAAAGCTGAGTTGTGTTTCCACCAGGTGGCCCGTCACCGCTGCCAACCCGCCTGCCAATACGACGCGCACCTGGCGATCCGAGGCTCGGGAAAAAGTCCGCGCGCCTGCCGTGAGCGTGGTTCCGACCAAAGCGCCGTACGCAAGCAACCCCACGAACCCGACGGACGCCAATGTATCCAGGATCAGGTTGTGCGCGCGATCGACGCGCACAGCGCGCCCCTGCAGGTAGACCAGCTCTGGGGGGAAAACGCGGGTGAACGTCTGGCCCAAGGTTTCCAAGCCGTGTCCCAGCACCGGCTGGTCAGCGACGAGCGACCATGTGGCGCGCCAGATGGTGACGCGGGCCCCAAGCGAGCCCTGCAAGTCTGGAGTGAGGGTTAGAGCTACCAGCAATACCAGCAGCCCCAGCACTCCGACGATCACACTCACCAGCGCAAGCCGGCGATGCCCTCGATCCCAGGTGCCGGCCAGGATCAGCACACCTATGGCGGCCAGCGCTCCCAACCACGCAGCTTGAGCCATTGTTGCGATCAGGCAAGCCGCTTGTGACCCACTCAGCACAAGATGGGCCACGCGCCCGGTCTGGCTTTGCGTTCGCCTCACGCCGGTCAGCGTGAGTGGAAGGACGAACACCAGATACGCCCCCACGAAATTACCTCGACCGAGCGTACTGATGACTGGCGATCCTTCCGTGTGCCAGTTCAGTGGGTCTAACCCGGCCAACTGGAGCAACCCATAGATCACCACGGGCGCACTGCCCCATACAATCGCGGCGAATATGCGCTGGACTTGATCCAGCTCGCGCACGTGCACCGCGGCTAGAAGAAACAACGCCAGGTAGCACAGTTGCGTAACAGTACCCTGCATTCGGTCATAAGATCCTTGGGCGCTCACCAGGGGATTTACGGAGAGGCACGTACTTGGGAGCAGCACCGCGAGGGTGACAAGAACTAGAACGTACGGCGCAGAATGTGTTTTGTCGCGCGTGCCGTTTGCCCCTTGCCCGGCGAGCCACGCGGCACCCATCACCGCGACTACTGTCCACAGAAGCAGTGCTTTCGGCAATTCGAAGGAATTCCGTCCCCAAGGGGCAAAGCAAAGCGGCAAGCCGATCGCAAGCACCAGCCATCCGATTTTTATGATATGATTGCTAAAAGAAGATACTCTTTGCATCGCGATGCTCGCTGTCTTCTCAGGGCGTAGATGGCACGATTACAGATTGCAGCGAGAGGTACTCGCTCGCCCAAGATCCGCTTTCGTCCAACAATCGGACGTACAAGTCAAATGAACCGGAGGTAGGTGGGGATGGCAGCGCGTAAAGACCACGCACAAACTCTCCGGTCCGCCAGTCTCGAGGGGGGTGCTGGGCGGCCAGAGGGTACGCAATCTCGGCGATGGTGCTGCCCTCGACGGTGGCCCACCCGATACGAATGGCGTAATCGGTCGTCGGCGCACGGCGAGCCTGCCAATAGAGTTCCAAGTAAAGCGGCCCGCCAGCAGGCACCTCGCTCACATCAAGCTCATAACCCAACAGCGTTATGTCATCGTTCAGTTGAGCGGCCAGTTGGTGCGCCAGGTCAGGAGGAACGTCCTGGCTTGTCCAGGTCTGCGTCAGTGTCACCGGCAGAGACACCCACACGCCGAGCACCTGGCCGGCGGCGTCAAGGGCATAGACCGCCTGGAGGCTTTGCTCATCGTACAGGCTCACACCGACCAGATACTGTCCCGGTGGCGTCCCGGGGCTGACTGGAATCATATCACGGCCAAACAGCACCTCGCCGGATTTCCAAAAACGGGTAGGATACAAATGAGTGCTCGGCCAACGATCCAATTCGCCCCATACATATTGCCCGTCGTGCAAGCGCAGGGCCACTTTGTAGTCCCGATCCGGTTTGCTCCTGGCCTGCCAAAACAGCGTGAGCGTGTCCGGGCCCTGCGCATAGCCTAACAATTCAATCGGACCGAATGTCACCTTGAGGGGCTGCGCAATGTCAGGCCGATCGCGAAAATGGGGCGGGGCATCCCAGCGGTAATGCCATATTTCCACGCCATAAAAGTCGTCCGGCGTGGGCTCAAGCTGGCCGGCCTGGTCCAGCATCATTTGCACGAACCCGTTTGGATCGATGATCTGGTCCTGCCAACGCACAACCCAGGCGCCCTGTTTGTCTTCCAGGGCGCTATTCAGGATGGTGGCTACGGAATAGTCCACCGTTCGATCCAGATCGATGACTTGCAGATGAGGGACCGGCATCCACTCACCAGAGTAGTAATAGTCCCACACGGGAAAAACGTGCCCTGAAAGCAGCAAAACTGTTTCGTCCGCAGCAATGTGATCTTTAATGTAACGCGCTACACTGCGAAAATCATCTTTGCGCAGGCGTGGGGCGTTAAAGACGAGTAGGGTGCCGGCAAGAAAGGTTCCCAACAGTATCGCCAGTCCCGTCACAGCAAGCGCTCGTCGCCGACGTCGGGCCCACGATTCCAACCCGGCTGCCAGGAGCAGGATCAAAGTCGGTGAGGCGAAAATCGTATAACGTGGGGTGAATTTGGGAATACGATACAAAGCGAGGGCCATGATCAGCAAGGGTACCAGCGTCAGAAATAACAGGAGCAAGCTGTAGGCTGGCGGGCGAAATGTCCGCGAGTCCGTCCCCCTTCCGCGAAAGACGGTAAGGGTCAGCACGGCCATCACGAGCAGCACCAGGATGGCGGCCGTGGCGACGGAAGCTGCAGGTTCCAGGAAAACATCGCCTGTGGCAATAGCCTTGAACGCCGTGGTGACGACGGTTAGCGGCGACAGCGTGCCGGGATAAAAGTCTGTTTTGTATTCGCGGGCTACAAGCCACAACCAGGGTGCATAAATAGCAGTCAGCGCCAGGCCGACCCTTAGCGCTCTCCGGAACACCTCCCGGAGAAGTCCCTGGCGCCACGCAAAAAGGAGCAGGGCCAACATCTGGGCGGCCGCCGGGTAGACACCCAGAGTGTGCGTATAGATCATCACCGCCAGGCTCAGGCCCCACAACCACCACCAACGGCCTCGCTCCCTCCCCTGGTCGGGGCGCGGCGTCACAATCATAATCCTGGTCAGGGCCCAGATTGAGGTCAGAACGGTAGCCGCCAACGGTGTGTACATACGGGCATTCTGAGAGTGCCACACGTAGAGTGGCGAGATGGCAAAGAGCAGCATGGCCACCCATCCCGCTGTGCGGCCAAACATATACTTAGCCAGGGAATAACCCAGAGGCAATATCAAAACCCCGGCGTACACCGAAACCATCCGTACGGCAAACTCGCTGGAGCCGGCCATCGGGATCCAGGAGCGAAGCAGGTAGTAGTACAATGGCGGGTTGAAGGTGCTCGCCATCCGCCGCGTGGCTTCGACCAAAGGCAGTTGTGCCAGGTGGATGCCAAAGGCCTCGTCGTACCACAGGCTCTGCTCGCCCAGGCGATAAACGCGCAACCCAAAGGCCAGCAGCAAGATCGTGCCTGGCACCAGGTATGAACGTAGAGAGCGGGAACCGTTGCCGTTCACCGGGCACATCCTGACCGCAGCTGATAGAGGACCAGTAGAAAGATCACGACGATGGCTGTCAAACTGCCGTACAGCCCCAGCTTGAAGCTCGTCGGCGCGTATTGGAAGCGGACCCGGTGCGCGCCCGCTTCCAACCAGACCGCTCGAAAGTTGCCGTTGGCCCGGACGATCTTGAGTTCGATTTCATTCGAAGGTTCGATGGGATCAGATCGGTAGGCTTTCCAGCCGGGGAAATAGCTATCCGCCAGGACCAGCCAGCCGGGTCCAGGCATCTGAACGTCGACCAGAACGGTGTTGGAGGTGTAGGTGACGATGGTGGCGGGCTGCAGGGGCCAGTCGCCGCTCAGGAAAAGGGTTCCCTTGGGAAATTCGGGGCTTTCATCGAGCAGAATGACCTGGCGCGGGTCAAAAGTGCGCAGGCCGGCGGGCAGGGTGGCTGCACTCACTACTTGAGCGCGGGGCAAGGCGAACGCACGGGGTAGAGCGTCGACGTTCTCATATATGCGCACCTCGCCGTCGTACACCAGCTCGTAGTCAAAGTTGGGAATCCTCCCTTCGGTCATCACGTAACGCACGTTGAGCAGATCGAGCAGCGGTGAACTGAGGTTCATCAGGCCATAGATGGGCGCAATCCGATTATAAAACAACTCCCCTTGACCTTCGAGGGCCTGCATGTAATCGACATATTGGCGGGGGATAATCGAGTCGTAGCCCCGTACGTCCTGCAAGCCGTGGAGCCATGGGACGTTGGCGTTGAGCGTTTGCTTACCCGCTTCAACCTGAAAGGTCGTCAGCCGCCAGGGTTCGTTTTCTCTGGCGCGCTCTTTTAGGAACTCGATGGCCGGAGGGGTGAAATCGAGCCACGCCGGGTCGGCGGCGGGGTTGAATCCTCGGCCAAAGAGGAGCAGGTCCACGGCCACGACTGCTACAGTCAACGACTGCCAGACAGGGAGCCGCAGAGTGGGAAACCGGGAGGTCAGGGCTCTGGGGAGTGGAAGGCAAACAGGACGACGACTGATTCCCAGGACAATACCACTGGCGGTTAACATCAAACTAAAGATCAAAAGGTTCGGCCACTGGTAAGAAAGCAACATTTGCCCGCTGCTAAACGCCTCGCGTGTTTGTTCTACAGCGGTCAGGAAACGGTCAGCCACGGGGATGAATGACCCCGGTGTGAGCAGCACGGTGATCAGGAGAGCATCAAAGGCCAGCCCGATCCCGAGAGTGCTCCAGGTGATCCAGGATATCCAGCGGCTATAAGCTCGACGATGTGAAGCCTGCTCGTCGGAATGCGCCTCAAAATGGTTGCGCAGGTCTGCAAGCTGTCTGGCGCCAAACCCCGCCAGGACGCTGACGCTCAGTGTGTAGGGAAAGACCCAACGAAAGGGCGAGTGGAGCTGCTGGAAGCCAGGCAGCCCGTAGTACAGGAGCATATAGAGTGGCGTACCAAAGGCGAACAGTAGTGATGTGTATGCCAGTGCGGTGAAGAGCCAGATGTAGCGTCGGTTCTTAGAAGACCGTTCGCCGTCGGGCTTGAAGGTCGCGGCTAGGACCGCCACCACTGCCAGCACGAGGGGCAGGATGCCGACGTAACTGCCGGCCTCCACATAGTTCTTTGTCCCCCAGAAGATGGGGTCCGCCTGCACCCATTGCCTGGTGACCAGGTCCCAGTAGCCGTGGTGGCTCGGGTTGCCAAAGTAATCGGGCAGGAGGAAGGTGATGAACTGGCTGGGGGGATAGGCCCAGCTCGTCACATCGGCGTAGCTGACTAGGCCCTCGCGGTGGCTGACGGTGACCAGTTCAAGCATCGGGACCAGTTGTATCGATCCGAGACCCAAGCCCAAACCAACCATGAGCATCAACCAGGTTGTCAGACGCAGGACAGGCGACCACGCACGCACGTGCCGCCAAAGCGTTATTAGCCGAACCAGGGCATAATAGGCCATGACGATGAGCGTGTAAAGCAGGATTTCGGGGTGACCGACCAAGACTTGCATGCCGAATGCTGCAGCGCCAAGTCCGACATACGCAATGGGCACAAAGGGATCGCATCCCCTGTCTTCCTGCTTGCGGACCATGGTTTCGATGATCGCCAGCAGTAGCGGCAGCCAGGCGGCGGCGGCGATGATCATGATGTGTACCGCGCTAACCAGGAAGAAGGCACTGAGCTGATATGTGATCCCGGCTATCAGAGCTGGCAAGTATCCCTGACGTAGCACCCTGACGAACAGGTACATAAAGGCTCCTGCTAACCACAGGTGAAGTACGGTGAACAGACCGTAGGCACGGGGCAAGGGCAGAATGTAGAACAGTACACTGAAAGGGTAAAGCGCCGAGTGCTGACCGGCCGCCAAAAAAGGAACGCCGGTGAACAGGTGTGGGTTCCACAAAGGCAACTCGCGGGCCCGGAGTGACTGGACGACGAACTGCTTCCAGGCCAGGTTCTCCAAGACTAGATCACTCAGGAGTGCGTTGTGGGGCGGGAGAGATACCCCCTGCTGCGCAGCAAAACTGCGGTAGGGTTCCCACTGATAGAGATTGTCGGCCGGAAGGAGGGTTTTGGAGCCCAGCGTCACCGACCAGAATAGGATCAGTGGCAGGACAAGTAGAATCAACAAGGATGATTTTCCCTGCATAACGGTGGATGATACAATCCTTTGTCCGGTTATGCAAGTTCGTGTACCAATTTGGCGAAGCGGCGCGTGGTGCAGATGCCAGGTGCAAGCTAGGGCGCGTCGCCGAGCACTGCCCAGGGCTGGGAGTTGCTTTGCCTGTTTCTCTGTGTTACAATGTTTTCGTGATGCAGGAAGGCTCAACATCTGTCAGGGACAGGAGCGGGGAGGGATGGTAGGTGAGCCTCTGTGGGACCGTGGTAGCATATGTGAACAAGTCCACTCGGGAATTAGAGAACGCGACGGAAAGATCAAGTTCCCAGAGAGTGGCGTCATCATCGCGCTCCTGCTCCTGCCATTGGTCTTTTGGTGGCGGTTGTGGGCATTTGGCCCCGCCGATCGGGCCGTCATCGCCCAGGGTGATTTTACCAGTCAATACTATCCTCTCCATCTGTTCGCAGTGAGGGAGCTGGCAGCGGGACGCCTACCGGGTTGGAATCCCTACATAAATGCCGGTCAACCTGGTCTGGCGGATATTCAGAGCGGAGTCTTTTATCCCCTCAATCTGCTGCCCAACTTGGTTGCCGCATTGCTGGACCTCCCCTTTAGCGTAGAGTTGCTCACAGCGCGGATTATTTTCCATTTTTCACTGGCCAGTCTGTTTACCTACCTGTTTGTCCGGCATGTGGCATGTCGCCTCGGGGTGCAGACCCCGGCGGCTCGTTTTGCGGGTGTCGTTGCTGCCCTGACCTTTACCTACGGTGGCTATTTGACCTCCTTCCCGCCTCAGCAAATCACCATCTTGGAGACGGCGGTCTGGTTACCTCTGATACTACTCTTTCTGGACAGAGCGTTCCACACTTGTCATCCCAGACCCCAGCTTATATTCGCCGGTATGGCGCTGGCCTGTGCTATCCTGGCCGGGCATCCCCAGACCGCGATGTACGTCGTCTACACTGCTCTGGCCTATGGTATTTTTTTGGCCTGGACTTTGAGGGGTGGGGTTCGCGTCTCACGTCTTTTTCTCCTTCTCGTGCCCCTGGCGTTGGGTATGGCCTTGGCTGCTGTACAGCTCGGGCCTACTTGGATGTTTATCACGCGATCCACCCGTGCCCACCTGGATTACGACGCTGTGGCATCGGGTTTTTCCCTAGCTGAGACGATTCATCTGATCTACCCTGGCGACAATGGCGGGTCGCCGCAGTACGTCGGCGTGCTGCCGCTTGTCCTGGCTATGGCCGGATTCTTTCTGGGACAGGCGCGGCGTCAGGTTGCCTTTTGGGCCGCCGTCGGGGCGGTGGTTTTGTTGTTATCCTTTGGGGGGCATACCTTTTTCTATGACCTGGCCTATCTGCTCGTGCCGGGCTTTAGTGTGGTTCGCAATCAGGAACGAATCATTTTCCTCTTTAACTTTGCCGCAAGCATACTCGCCGGCTACGGTGCGCTGACCCTGGTGCAACCCCTGCCCCGGCTGGCGCGCGAGCGATTCGAACGCTTCTGGCGTGGTCTGGGCTGGGTAGGCATTGCGTTCTTGATGTTGACGCCTCTGTTTGTCCAGGCCCAGCACCGAAGTGCTCAAGTCAATCTTTTCAAAGATATGCTGCGCCAACACATGCTGCTCTTGTTGTTCTTTGGCGGATCGGTAGCGCTCTTTACCTTGCGACGAACCGATCGAGTGCGGCGGCGGTGGCTGGTTACCCTGACGCTGGGGCTCATCTGCTTGAACCTATTCACTGTCAACTGGCAGTTCAATCTGGACGATGCGACAAGCGGGGAACCATTCCCTGAGACGGGATTGGTCGCTTTTCTAAAAGCAAAGCCGGGCACTTTTCGTATCTCCAGCATGGGGTTGCTACCAGGCGGGGCCGGAGCGGGAGCAGTCTATGAGATCGAGGACATCACCGCCACCACGCCGCTTCGACTGGATGCCTTTCAGGAGTTCGAAGAGCGGGTCGATCTCTGGCGCCGGTGGCAACTGCTCAACGTACGCTACGTGCTCGACCAGCAGGACATAGACAGACCGTGGCTGCAGCGCGTCTACGAGGACGGCAAAATCAAAGTCTATCGCGTCAGCGATTCGCTACCCCGTGCCTGGGTGGTGTACAGCGCAGTGACCCTGGAGGCCGATTTGGCGTTGGCGGTTCTCAACGCCTATGATTTTAACCCTATGGCGATAGCCTTGCTGGAGCCCGGGGGCGAGGGACTCGTGCTTTCCGGCGGACCGGGGAGCAATGCTCAGATCGTCGAAGCGGCGCCGGGAAAGCTGGTGCTGGAGGTGTCGCCAAGTGGCGATGGTATGCTGGTGGTCAGCCAGCCGTTCTACCCTGGCTGGCGAGCGAGGGTGGATGGCAAACAGGCGCCGATTTATCGCGCAAACTACCTGCTGCAAGCCATTCCAGTCAACACCGATACCCATCGCGTGGAACTGATCTATCGCTTGGATCCATTGTCGGCCATTGTCAGTCTGACAGCGCTGGTGGCCTGTATCATTGGGCTGGTTGTCAAAAGACGACCGTCCTACTCGGCCCGCACCGGATGAGCGCCACCCTGAGCCTGTCCCGAGCACCTCCCGTCAACCGATGTTGGCCAATCGCTTGGCCTCAGCCTGAGTGGCAACAGACGACCAACCTAGGTGTAGGAAGGAGGTGAAGATCAAAGAGTCATAGTGGAACGCACAAGAGGTAGAAAAGTCATAACTACTCACCCAGGACGGTTTCTTCCCGTCATTGCGAGGAGCGGAGCGACGAAGCAATCTCCACCTCGGAAATTGGAGATTGCTTCACCGCAAAAAGCGCGGCTCGCAATGACAGGCTGAGCAGTTACGAAAAGTCAACCATATCTCGCAGAGGGAGAACATCCCTGATGCGAAAAGGAGAATCGGAAATGAAGAACCTTAGAATCGTTGTGGCAATCTGCGTCCTGGCGCTGCTGGGGATGTTGGCAAGCCGCGTGGTGGCTCAGAAGCCTCTGCTGCCAAGGGAGGTCGCAGTGGCGGCCACCCCCGTGCCCCAGGACGCTCTTTCACCGCAGGAGGTCGACGCGGTCGCGGACACGGTGGGGTCGTATATAAGCTACCAGGGCCGGCTCACCGATCCGGACAGCGGGACCCCGCTGAACGGCGCCTACGACCTAGAGTTCTCCTTCTGGACGCTTTCATCGGAGGGCGCCGTGCTCGATGCCATCTTGCGCAGCGCGCAGACCATCGAAAACGGGCTTTACAGCACGAGCCTGCCGATAACTGCGAGTAACTTTGATGGGCGAGAGCTATGGCTGCGAATCCGGGTGCGAGAGACCGGTTCCGGGACGTGGGAAACCCTGGATCCACGCATCCAGGTGCTCCCCACGGCCTACGCCCTGAGCCTGCGCCCGGAGGCCCGGATCTCTGGTGGCGCAGACAGACCGTATGCCATCATTATGGCCACCAACACCTCCAGCGGGTGGGGCCTGCGTGGCGAGAGCACAGAGTACACCGGCTACGGGGTCTACGGGTACAACGGCAGCACCTCGCCAAGTGCCTACGGCGGTGGCGTCATTGGGGTCACCGCGACCGACGGGTACGGGGTGCGGGGCGAGGCACCAAGCTCTGGCGACTTTTGCTATGGTGGGTACTTTAAGGGACGGATCGGTGTCTATGGTTATGGTCAGGGCTCATCGAGCGAAAGTGGCTACGGCGGGCGATTTTACTCCTCTAACTACCGAGGCATCCATGCCGTGAGCCTGGGTGGCTGGTACGACGCCTACTTTGATGGAACAGGCGGCATATACTCTGCAGGAGGGGTTTTTGCCGCGCTAGCCAATCGCACGGTGGTCGTCAACGGCAGCGACGAGACCCTGCAATCAGGGGACGTGGTCGCCATCGCCGGCATCGCCGAGTTTCCAGGGAGTACCAATCCCGTACTGGCCGTCCGCAAGGCCAACGGCGCCACGGACATCGCCGTGGTCGGCGTCGTGGCGCAGGCCATGCTCGTACAGGAGATGGACCCGCTGGATGGTGATCCAAGGGAAAAGTTGGTAGACGTCCAGCCGGTCGAAGGCGACATTCCGCCGGGAGGTTACCTGGCGATCGTCAGCCACGGATTGGTGCCGGCGGTCAAGGTAGCTGCTTCGCCGACTGCGATGGCAACCAATGAACTGCGCGTCGGCGAATTGCTCAGTCCCGGCGCTGTGCCGGGCACAGTTCAGAAGGCGCAGACCCAACTTGTGGATGGCCGGTCCGTCTATGTGGATGGCACGATTCTGGGCAAGGTCGCGGGGCCTTTTGATCCGCAGACTGGCACGGTGCCCGTGTTCGTGACCTTGCAGTAGGAGGGAATGTTATGGAGAAGCGAACCCTGCTCATCGGGCTGGTCGGTTTGTTGGTGGCACTGCTCCTGGCCGGCGTCGCCTTGGCTCAGACCTCGCTCAGCTTTGACCTGTCGTGGTACGTGTTGGCCGGTGGTGGCGGTCGGGCTGACTCGACTCACTATGCTATGAACGGCACGGTAGGCCAGGCAGCCGTCGGCTTTTCCGACAGTGCCTCTTACGGTATGCAAAGCGGCTACTGGCAGAACTGGCCGGACTATCGCATCTACCTGCCGCTGATCCTGAGAGGGTATCTGTGAGCGCGAACAAGCCCCCTCCGCCGCGCGGTGGAGGGGGCTTGGCTGCTTTTATCACTTTTTTCCCGTTCTTCAGCGGTTGACCGAGTCGTGCTTGTCCAAGCAGTTGCTGCGCAACTGTCATAGTTGCGCAGCATATGGTGCATCTTGCCCGATGTCGCCACCCGCTCGGATGTTATCGACGGTGCAGATTCTGCGCCGCGATGAACGTCAGCCCGTTCTCTGTCAGTGCCCGCGCTGTGCGGTTGACCGAGTCGTGCTTGTCCAGGTAGTTGCGCAGCATAAAATGCATCTGACCGGCTTGCTCGATCTCGCTCTTGTCCCGGAAATAGTCCAGGATGTCCGACGGATGCTCGCGCGTCAGCTCGACCTCCGGCGGCGCGCCCTCGTGCTTGGCCGAGATGTTGGCCACGTGATCGGCGATCTCGACCAGCTCCTCCAGCCGGTCGTAAGGCTGCCGCACGATCGACTTGTAGGTCTCGGTGATGTGATGCTCAAAGCGCACCACGTCCTCAAAGCCCAGATTGCGCCGGATCTGGGCCGTGATCTCCATTGTGGCGTTGTTGACCGAGTTTGACCAGTTGAAGCCGATCAGTGGGCTGGTGCCGTCGGGCCGTGAGAACAGCTTGGCCCCGATCAGCGTCCACAGCGCCGCGTAGGGGTTGTCGTTGCCCATATAGACCGAGATCTTGAACTCGTTATCGACCCCCAGCTTGTACAGCAGATAGCCCAGGAACACTGTGCCGGGATTGATGTTGAGCACCTGCCGGATGCCGTAGGTGGTGTAGTAGTGCAGGAACTCGTCCAGCCATTTGAGCGCGTACACGTTTGGCTGCCCGACCCCCCCAAAGTAGCCGGTGATCGTCGCCGGTCCACCCAGGTGCACGTTTGAGCCATCGGTGCCCTTTGTGTCTAGGGTTTCGACGTAGCTAGCGCCCACGATCTGCATCGCCGCCGCCACGGCCAGGATGTCGCCGTCGGCCTCCTGCTCCTTCATCTTGCGCACCCGGATGAAACGGCCCGGCATCAGTTCCCCCTTCTCGATCGCCTGCTTCGCCTCGGCGATGAGGAAGGGAAAGTACTGCAGCGCGCTGATCTCGAGCGTGACGGCAAAAGCGTCGTTGAAGCGCTGCGTATCTGCCGCGTCCCCCAGGACCTGGCGGCGATAATCCGCTATGCTGATAAAGGCGTCCTCTTCCCGCTGCTTCTGCAACCAGTTCAGATCATCGACGTAGGCGGGCGCCACGTCCTTTAGCCGGGCCATCAGCTTGTCGAGTTGGCGGGCCTCGGCTGCCTTACGGTTGATCTCCTCCGGCGTGCCGTATTTCTCGACCACGTACATAAAGGCGTTGATGGCTTGGTTGTTGGGATCGAGGAACAGTTCGTTGATCTCGTCCACGCACGAGGCAGAAATGCTCAGCATATCTCGCAGACTGTCAGTCACCGTGCACCTCCTTATGATTCTTCTGTTAGATTTTCAAGGGGCTCGCTCTTCGTCACCTGGCGGTAGTCTATCACGTGTATTATAGCGGGTGTTGTGACAAGAGGCAAGCGCCTGTGCGAGCAGGGCAATCGTATTCAGCGTTCGTAGTCCTTATCTGAAGCGTCGTTCTCGCCGCGCAAAGCCGGGATCTGACGACACTTGTACCTGCGCCACAAGTGCAGGTGTCCCTGGCGAGCACAGAACCAGTGTGGTATTTATGCCCACGCGTACTACTTGGACCCCACTTGATAGCCGTTTGATAGCCCACCGATAGGCAATCCAGCCGACGATGTGCCATCATGATCCACGATAACACTAGCATATCTTGGAGGGATTCTCTGACAATGAAGCGCGCATTGACCTTGTTTATCTGTTGGCCCATTCTTCTCGTGCTGCTCCTGGTCGGCACGACGGTGGCTCACGCCGGCGTGAGTGCGGCGGAGTCCCATCCCCTGGGCGGCGCGACCGCCCTCTCGACGGTCGCCTCGTCCTCCCTCGTTTCCTCGTTCTCGTGGGCGGGATGGCGACCGGCGACCTGCATGCCGGACGCCTGTTTCTGCGAGCGGGTGCGGGATGGGGCCATCCGCCAGCCGATCAACACCTGGTCGAACCTGGCCTTTTTCCTGTCCGGCCTGGCCGTCGTCGTCACCGGCGGGCTGGATCGCCTGGTTGGCTCCCGTTCTGATAGGCTGAATCCGATGAGGACCCACTTTGTCTATCCTGCCGTCCTGGGGGCGGCCACCGCACTGATCGGTTTTGGTTCCGTCATCTATCATAGTTCGATGACGTTCATCGGGCAGAGTATGGACGTGATCTCGATCTATCTGTTGCTCGGTTTTATGCTGGTCTACAACCTGTCCCGCGCGCGCTCCAGGGGGATGGGCAGCGGGGTCTTTGTCGCTCTCTACCTGCTCCTCAACGCTGGCCTGGCCGTGATGGCCGTCAAGTGGCCCGTCAGCCGGCGCTATATCTTTGTGGCCTTGATCCTGGCCATACTGGCGACAGAGTTTGTGATTCGCCGCACTCGCCGTCCGGCGATGAGCCAACCCTTGTTCTACGCGGCCCTCGGGAGTCTGGCGCTGGCCTGCATCGCCTGGGTCTTGGATGTCACCAGGGTCATCTGCTGGCCTGATAGCTGGTTTCAGGCGCACGCCATGTGGCACGTCCTGACCGCGGCGGCGGCGGGTTTTGTGTATCTCTACTTCCGGTCGGAGATTACAGAGGTGGGCGCGCCGTGAATGTGTGATGTCCAGTTCTGGGATGGTGTGACTCCACCCTGGCTCGGACCGCGAGCATCTCTGCTCGCATCAAGGCGGCCAAGATGGCCCCGTTCCCCCTGCTGACCGTTTGTGGTAGAATATGCCTGTGCGGGGTCGAGAGCCGCTCTCTGCGGAGCGTCCCCGCCGCGCGAGTCTAGTACACGTGGGCATAAATACCAAACCGGTTCTGTGCTCGCCAGGGACACCTGCACTTGTGGCGCAGGTACAAGTGTCGTCAGATCCCGGCCTTGCGCGGCGAAAACGACGTTTCAGACGGGGATCTGACAGCCTGTCCTGAGTCTGTCGAAGGAATCCCCTTCGAGCAGGGAACCAGATGCTCATTTCCGCCGCGATGCACTAGGCCCCACGCCGCTCACACAAATGGTTATTGTAGGAGGATCGATGAAAAGAAGCCGAGTCCTTGTCTTTACTCTTCTTCTTGGGGCTGGCTGTGCTGGTCTCCAGCCGCTGCCCGTTGAGCCAACTGCCCTTCCACCTTTGCCTCCGGCTACGTTGGTCCCATCGCCCACCTCCACTCCGTCAGCCCTCTCTGCGGCGCCCGAGGAGGTGATCGCTGGAGAGCCGGCGCCCGCCCAGCCGCCGCCCGTGGAGGATTACGCTGGACTGCCGCTGCCCACCGACCGGGGTGAGTTCTTCTCGGCCTCCGGAGCCTGCGCGATCTGTCACACGCGGTTGGTGGACGCTGGTGGCGCCGACGTGTCGATCGATGCATTCTGGCGTTCTACAATGATGGCCAACGCGGCCCGCGATCCCTATTGGCAGGCCGCCGTGCGCGAGGAGGTGTTGGATCATCCTGCCCTGGGGGCCGTCATCGAGGATACGTGCGCCAAGTGCCATATGCCGATGGCCCGCTTCACCGCCGTGACGGCGGGCGGGCAGGGTGACGTGCTGGACGGTGGCTTTCTGGAGGCAGGCCACGAGTTTCACGGATTGGCGCTGGATGGCGTCTCGTGCACGCTGTGCCACCAGGTCGAGGAGGACAACTTTGGCGAGGTCGAGGGCTTTAGTGGCGGCTACGTGGTCGACCCGGATCTGCCGGCCGGCGAGCGGCTGAACTATGGTCCGTTCCCCGTGGCCAAGGCCCGGGCCGCCGAGATGCAGATGGCGTCGGGCTTTTGGCCGACCGAGTCGATCCACGTGGAGCAGGCCGAGCTGTGCGCCACGTGCCACACCCTCTATACCCCCTACGTGGACGCCAAGGGACAGGTAGCGGGCGAGTTTCCCGAACAGACGCCCTACCTGGAGTGGCGCCACAGCGACTATGCGGATGGAATAGCCTGCCAGGACTGCCATATGCCCCTGGCGCAGGGTAAGGTACAGCTCTCGATGACGGGCGGCCCGGCCCGCGGACCGTTCTTCCGGCACGACTTTGTCGGGGGGAACGTCTTTATGCTGGACGTCCTGAACACCTTTGGTCCCAACATCGGGGTGACGGCGGGGAGCGAGGGTTTCTTTGCCACGCGGGAACGGGCGCTGGATCAGATCGGCCAGCGCACCGCCAGCGTTGATATCGAGTCGGCGACGCTGGCGGACGGGCGGCTGACGGCGGTCGTGTCGGTCGAGAGCCAGGTGGGGCACAAGTTCCCCTCCGGCTTCCCCTCCCGCCGGGCGTGGCTACACGTCACCGTGGTGGACGCTGGTGACCGGATCGTTTTCGAGTCCGGCGCCTTTGGCCCCGACGGGTTCATCGATGGCAACGACAACGATGCCGACGCCGCCGCCTACGAATCCCATTACACCACCATCGTCAGTCCCGACCAGGTGCAGGTCTACGAGGCGATCATGAGGAACACCGAGGAGGGCGTGACGACGGCGCTGTTGGAGGCGGCTGAGTACGTCAAGGACAACCGGCTGCTGCCGGCGGGCTTTGACAAGGAGACCGCCCCGGCCGACGTCGGGGTGTACGGGGAAGCAGCGAGCGACGCGGATTTCCAGGGTGGCGGCGATAGGGTGGAGGTCGTGATCGCCGTTGGAGACGCGCAGGGACCGTTTGTCGTCACCGCCGAGCTGCTCTACCAATCGATCGGCTATCGCTGGGCGCAGAATATGCAACGCCACGAAGCGGACGAGATCACCCGGTTTATGGGATACTACTGGGCTGTGCCCAATATCCCGGCGGTCGTCGCCAGTGTTACGCTCAAGGTGGAGGACTGAATCGTGGAAGACACCGCAAAAGAATCGACAAACAGGCGGGGCAATGGCCGCCGGCGCGGAAATCGGCTTTCGTGGATCCTGGTCGTGGCGTTGGGAGTGCTCGTATTGATCGTCGTCTCTGCGATCAGCGGGTGCAGCAGCAAACCGCCCGCCCAACTGGTCGAGGAGCAGTGTGTGGGGTGCCACGCCCTGACCATTCTGGAGAGCAGCCGTAAGAGCCCTGAGGATTGGGAGGCCACGGTAACCCGTATGGTGGAAATTGGCGCAAAGCTCAACGAGCAGCAGGCCGAAGGGGTGATCGCGTATCTGAGCGAGACCTATGGGGTCGATGGGCCGTAGAAGTTATGTTGGGTCACGATGGGCGCCGTGA
>CAYUIS010000066.1:0-3757 GCA_964444825.1 uncultured Anaerolineales bacterium
TTTTTGACCAGCAATCGGCTCGGGACAGACTGTTTAGAACGGCCACAGCCGTCAGAGTTACTCGCTGCGAACCTGCGGTGCTACGTTCCTGCCCCTTGCATTCCTGCCCCCTGCGCTCCTCGCTCAATCTCCGCCCGCTCGCGCATCGCCTGGCGCAGCGTCTCAATGTCGCGCGGGATCAGGTAGGCGGCGAAGGCGAAGAGGATGGAGCACACGACCCAGGCGATGACGCAGATGAACAGGATGGCTTGATGCAGAGAGAAGCGCACGGCGATGAGGCCGGCCAGCAACGGGGCCAGGGCGGCCCCCGCGTTCTCGATAAAGTACTGCACGGCGAGCGCGGTGCTGCGCACCTCGGGCAGCGTGATGTCGTAGACGGTGGAGATGACGTTGGGGGAGGCGAAGGGGATGAATAGGGCCGTGAGGGAGAGCAGGATGAGGAACAGCGTCGGGTTCTCCACGGGGACGCTAAACGTGATGATGAGGAGGATCGCGCCGACGAGCACGGCCACCATAGCGACCAGCAGGCGGCCCCGGGGCGTGCGTTTGAAGAAATAGTCGCCCACTGCGCCGCCGACAAAATAGCCCAGCGCGAGGACGAGGACGGCGGGCACCATCGTCATCAGGATGGTGTTCTCGTCGTAGTGACGCTCGGTCTCCAGGTAGCGGAATATCCAATAGGTGATCACGTTCCACGGAAAGACGCCGGCGAAACCCTGGGCGAACATCAGGAGGAGGCTCTTTTTGCGGAACAGGCCCAGGGCGACGTCCTTGTCAAAACGGTAGATGCCGATCTGATCCAGACCGGCGAGTTCCGGCTCGCTGCTGCCCCGAGGGGCCTCGCGCACGGTGAGCAGGATGATGACGGAGAGCAAGATGCCGAGAGAGCCGGTGATATAGAACACGCTGCGCCAGCCCAGGACGTCGCTGAGGAGGAGGGCGACGACCATACCCAGCAGATAGCCGATCGGCTGGGCGAGTTGCAAAAAACCGTACACCTTGCCGCGCACGGCCGGGCCGAAATAGTCGGCGATGAGGCTGTAGAGGCCGGGATAGCTCGAGTCGTCGATGCCGGTGGAGGCGCGGGTAGCGAGGAAAGCGGGATAGGTGGGCACGATGGCGCTGAGCCAGGTGGTAGAACCCCAGATGAAGGAGGCCAGGGCCAGCAGGCGGGAGCGCATGTACCGGTCGTAGAGATAGCCCCACAGGGGGTAGAACAGGGCGGCGACGACCAGCGAACCGGTGAACACCGCGCCCATCTGGGCCTCGTCGATGCCAAAGGTCTCCATGATGGGCGTGGTCAGGGGGCCGATCAGGAGCTTGTCCGCCTGGTGGAGCAGCATAAATACGAAAAAGACAGCAACGACGAACCAGCGATAGTTGGCTCGGGTCTTTTGCCTGGGAGGGCTATTCATCCGTCTCCAAACCCACCAGGTGGCCCCACTCGCCGTGGATGCCGTCCTCGGTGACGCCATAGTAGACCCGCTGCTCGCCATTATGCCGCTGGACCAGGTCGTAGCGGGCCCGCCCGGCGTGCTCGCGCCGTTTGAGAATACCAATGTCCCCGCGCCAGTCGACCTTGGCCGGGTCAACCGAGTGCTCCTCGGCCTGGGCGATGGCATAGTGCCACAGCCGCCGGGCCGACTTGCGGGTCACGTTCTTGACGACGTTCCCGTTGCGCAGATCCCGCATCGTGTGGTACATGGTACCCTGGCGCTCCTGGCTCTCGACGATCTCGACACCGGTGCGGGGAGGCTCGACGTGGCCGGTGGGGGCCGGCGCTTCCTCCGCTGCCAGCTCTGCGGGTGCGACCGCATGCTTGGGCATGGCGCGCCTGACCAGGTTGACGATCTCGTCACGCACCGCCAGGCCGGTCTCGGCCTCACTGCGCACGTATACCTTGCTGTCGTCAATGGCATAGGGGGGATCATCGCCCCAGGGAACGACGATACGCACGACCTTGACCGATTGGGTCTCTTGCACGTCGACGGTGACGCCGAGGAGTGGGGTGATACGGCGCTCAATGTCATCCTGGAGCGTCTTGACCAATCGCGCGGGGGTGGCCACGCCAGGGGACGGCGCCTTGGGATCGGGATTGACGCCGACGTAGAGGGTGCCACCGTTCGTGTTCGCAAAGGCGCACACGTCGGCCAGGATGGCGTAGAGCCGCCCGCCGCGCTTTGAATACTCGGCGTGAAAGTCCTGGACGATGGTGGATCCCTCCTCGCGGGCGGACTGGATAAAGTCGACCGGCGCCTTGGTGGGCCGGTAGGGGCGCGTGCGGGCAAAGTCGTTGCCCAGGAATACGTCCCGCAGCGCGTCGAAACTCAGCTCAGGCAACAGGACCTCTGTGATCCGGTCGCCGACCCCCAGGTGTCTATGGTCCCTGGGGTCGCGGGTGAAACGATGCGCGTCAGAGCCCTGGATGCAGTGCATGCGGCGCGGATACTCGGGGCGGGAGCCATCAAAGAAACGGGCGGTGGTGCGGCGACCTCGCTTCTCCAGGTCGGTGACCTCGAGGGCGTGCAGGTGGGGGTCCTGGGTAAAGGCGATGCGGGTCTGGCCGCCAAAGCCCAGCCCGCGCAGCGCCACGCCGTTGCTCGAATTGGCGTGGGCGGCGATGACGATGCCGCCGGCCTCATCGATGATCCGGTAGGCAGTCAGCACGTCGGTCGTGGCCCCGACCTCACTGCTGCCGGCGTCGATCTTTTCGAGGGGGATGTTCAACTGCCGGAGAATATACTCGAGCTCCCGCACGTCGGTCTCGGGGGCAAAGATGCCCAAAATATGAAAGCCCAGCGTGGCGGTGAACTCGAATCCCGGCAGCACCAATACCTCTTCTCTCAAGCGGCGATACTCGTCGATCCGCCGCTTCTCCTCCTCCCGGAGGCGACCCAACTGCTCCAGCATCTCCAATTGCTGGATCTCTTCCATCATCGCGCGATAGCCAGCCATGGTGTTGTGGTCGGTAATGGCGATGATATCGACCCCCTTGCTCTTGGCCTGGCGCAGCAGGTCCAGGTAGCTGACGTTGCGCTCCAGAAAATCAGCAGAGGCGGGCGTATGCAGATGCAGGTCGACGCGCCCCCATTGGGGCTGTGAATGTTTCTTATTCCTTCTGGTCATGATTCTCCTAGATCCTCGCCCAGTGGGCGATCTTTTTTATTGTGGGATTGTGGGATCTCTCCGGACCGCCGTTTGTCTTGACTCAACGCTGTCGGGCCGGAAAATATGGACATGGCCCGGTATCGCCCTTTTCTCTATCTCTTGGGCGCCGGCGGCAAAAGACGGTGAAAGGTGGTGGGCCGGCGTCATTGGCCGATGACTTTAGCTACCAACTCGATCAGCTCGTCCGGGCGGAACGGCTTGAGGAGGAACGCGTCGGCGCCGGCATCGATGCATTCGATCGAACGATCCATACCCGAGGCCATGATGATGGGTATGGTCTTGAGTATCTCGTGCGCCTTTAGCTCGCGCAATAGTGGAAGCGTGTCCCCGTGCTCGGAGTGGACGTCCATCAGGATCAGCGTAGGCTTGGCCTCCAGCGTGTACATCGTCGAGATCACGCTATCGGGGTGGGGCTCGACGACCACGTGATAGTTCTCGAACTCGAGCACCGTCTTGAGAAGCCCGCAAAAGACCTGGTCGTCGTCTACTACGATAATCGTCTGCATTGTCTAGCCCTCCTTTCGCTTTAAGGGCGCGCTAGGTTCTGGTCAAGTTGGATGAGATTCTTCGCTTCGCTCAGAATGACGGT
>CAYUIS010000066.1:3857-25978 GCA_964444825.1 uncultured Anaerolineales bacterium
GCTAGGTCTGCTTGTCTTGAGCCAACGCGGCGGCTAATACGTCAGTCACTTGTTCAGCCAGGACGAAATCGAGGCTCTCGCGTACCTCCTCGGGGATGTCGTCCAGGTCCTTGTTGTTCTGCTTGGGGAGGATGACGGTCTTGAGGCCAGCCCGGTGAGCCGCCAGGACCTTTTCCTTGATGCCACCCACAGGCAGAACCTGTCCGCGCAGCGTGATCTCGCCCGTCATACCGACGTCATCCCGGACCCGCCGCCCGGTCAGGAGCGAAGCCAGTGCAGCGGCAATCGTGACACCCGCCGAGGGGCCATCTTTGGGGACGGCGCCCGCCGGTACGTGGAGGTGGATGTCGATCTTTTCAAAGACGTCTTCAGGAATGCCCAATTCGGCTGCCTTTGAGCGGACGTAGCTCAACGCAGCCTGGGCGGACTCTTTCATCACCTCGCCCAACTGCCCGGTGACCGTAAAGCCCTTTTGGCCCGGCATCTTGGTCGCCTCGCAGAATATCAGATCGCCGCCCGCCATCGTCACGCTAAGCCCGGTGGCAACGCCGGGGACCTTGGTGCGCAGCGCCGTCTCTGGAAAGTAGCGGGGTTTCTTCAAGAACTCGCTCACGTTCGCCTTGGTCACGCGCACCGGCTGTCCATCCCCTTCGGCGATGCGGGTCACCACCTTACGGGCGACCCGTCCAATCTCGCGCTCCAGGTTACGCACGCCGGCCTCCCGCGTATAGTCCCGGATGATCTGCCGCAGCGCGGCCTCAGTAAAGCTCAACTCCTTGGAACGGAGGCCGTTCTCGCGCAACTGGCGGGGGATCAGGTATCCCTGGACAATGCGGAGTTTCTCCGTCTCGGTGTATCCAGAGAGTCGGAGGATCTCCATCCGGTCCCGCAGCGGTGGCGGGATCGGATCGAGCAGGTTGCCGGTGGTGATGAACATCACCTGGGACAGATCGAAGGGCACGTCCAGATAGTGATCTCTGAACTCGCGGTTCTGTTCCGGGTCGAGCACCTCCAGCAGGGCCGCTGCCGGGTCGCCCCGAAAGTCCATCCCTAGCTTGTCCACCTCGTCCAGCATAAAGACCGGGTTCTTTGACTCGATCCGGCGCAGGGCCTGCATGATGCGGCCAGGCAAGGCGCCGATATAGGTGCGGCGGTGCCCTCGAATCTCGGCTTCGTCCCGCACGCCGCCCAACGACTGGCGGATGAACTTGCGACCCAGCGCCCGGGCGATCGACTGCCCCAGGCTCGTCTTGCCCGTCCCTGGCGGTCCCACGAAACAGAGAATGACCCCTTCCCGCTCCCGGCGGATCAGGTCGGCCGGCTCGTCCTGGTCGAACTCCTCTTTGCGCTCCCCGCGCAGCTTGCGCACCGCCAGGAACTCGAGGATCCGCTCCTTGATCTCTTCCAGGTCATAGTGGTCCTCATCCAGCACCTGCCGGGCGTGAGTGATGTCCAGATTGTCGTCCGTCTGAACGCTCCACGGCAGGCTCGTCAGCCAGTCCAGGTAGGTCCGGATCACGCCATACTCGGCGGCGGCCGTCGGCAGCTTTCTCAACCGGTCCAACTCACGGCGGGCCTCCTTCTCCGCCTCCTCCGGCATACCGGCTTCCTCGATCTTTTTCTGGAATTCCTCCGCCTCGATCTGCTGCTCGTCCGCCTCGCCCAGTTCCCGGCGGATCGCCTTGAGCTGTTCCCGTAAAAAGTACTCCCGCTGCGTCTTTTCCATCTCCGACTGGGCATCCGTCTGGATCTTGCGCCCCAGCTCCAGCACCTCGACCTCTTTGCTCAGCAGACCCATCAGCACCCGCAGCTTGTCGCCGACGCTATCCAGTTCCAGCAGGCGCTGGGCGTCGGCCAGATCGAGCGTCTTCATCTGGTTGGCGACGGCGTAGGCAAGTTGGAGTGGGTCGTCCAGGTTGATGACGAGCGTGCTCATCTCCTCCGGCACCCCCGGCGATAGCTGGCTGAGGTTCTCAAAACCCTCGGCGATCTTGCGCCTCAGGGCTTCGATCTCCGGCGAGCGCTCCACTTGCTCGGGCGCTATCGACACCCGCGCCATCAGGTACGGTTCCTCTTCCAGGAACTCGTCCACCCGGATGCGCATCATACCCTGCATGATCAGCGTGATCGTCCCATCCGGTGACTTGAACAAGCGGTGGACGGCGGCGACCGTGCCGGTGCGGTAGACGTCGTCCGGTCCGGGCGTCTCCAGTTCCGCGTCACGGCTGGCGACGAGGCCGACGAGACGCTTGCCGGTCACCGTGTCCTCGATCAGCCGGATAGAACGGGGCTGGCCGACACGGATCGGCACGGCCGTCATCGGGTAGACGACGAGGCCGCGCAACGGCAGGATCGGCAGGTGCGTGGGCACTCGCAACGTGTCATCGTCAGCGTCCGCCTTCGACGGATCGCTCTCTCCCGTATCGATGATCGGATGGCCAAGTATGTTCCACCATCCCTCTCTTTTTTCATCGGGCATCCGCTCTCTGACCCCCCCTGATGCTTGCTTTGATGGCGCTATGGCCCGTACGTGACGGTCGAACCTGAGCCAGGCCCGTGGCTTATCTGATGGTATTGTACCACAATTACACGTCAGACTCAAACGTGGCGAAACTGGAATCACTGAGGCCACTGAAGGAGCTGAGGTCACTGACTCCCCAATCTCTGCGTCCTCGGCGTCTCTGCGGTAAGAAAAAACAAAGAAACCTCTGCGTCCTTGCGCCTCCGCGCCTTTGCGTTAAGCCTCTCCTCGGTTTGACAACAGACCGGAATTCACCCATAATACCCCCTGCACAGGACGCACCCCCCATATCTACGCAGCCTGCGTTTGGACGTCGCAGCCTCGGCCCAGGCCACGGGCTTGTGCCACCTTTGGAACCCTCGGGCGGGCGGTTCTATCTCGGCAGGGGGGAACACGTTAATCGAGTTGTAACGGTTTCGCAATTCCTAGAATCCCTATCTGTGGTATTGTATCAGTGTGCCGGGGCACATCGATCCAGGGCTGAATCAACAAGCGCGTTCGTTGCCACACGGGGACAGGAGGGGTTGATGATAAACAGCATACTGCGGCTTGTGGGGGGGCGTCGCCCGTTGCTCGTCTTTGGACTGCCGGGCATCCTCGTGCTACTGGGCGGGCTTGCCCTTGGGGCGCGGGTGCTCAGTGTCACCAACAGTACCCACGCCCTGCCCATGGGACAGGCCCTCGTCTGTGTCTCCCTCTGTATCGCCGGCGCGATGGCCGTGTGCGCGGGCCTCGTCCTGCGACTGGTGCGCGAGTTGCGGCACGTGGTGTCCGGTAGACAGGAGGCAGGGCTGGAGCCATCTCCCTCGTACGAGCCGACCTCCTGGACGGAGCTTGACTGGCCCCTCGTCCTCCTGGGCGTGCCCGGGATGATGGTGTTCCTGACCGGCACCGCCTTTGGCGTGTGGGTGATCGACGTCTTTCGCCAGACCAACGTGCTGTCCCTGGGACTCGCCATCGTCAGCGTGTCGCTCTGTCTCGCCGGGGAGGTGGTCTGGCTCACCAGCATCGTGCTCCACGCGCTGCGCGAGCTTATCATTGAGATGACCGGCCCTGGGGGTACCGCGTGAACCATCCTTCTGAAGACGACCCGTTTTGACCCTCCCCCTGGGCATGAACCACTTTGACCTGATCGGCGCCCGCCTGTTCGGGGGGTAAAACCTCAACGCAAAGCCGCAAAGGTGCAGGGCCGCCAAGAAAACCAAGAAATCAAAAAACCTCTGCGATCTCTGCGTGCTCCGTGTCTCTGCGGTGATAGGGACCTTAACGCAAAACCGCCAAGAAAGCCAGATAAACCTTTGCGTTCTTTGCGGTGAGAAAAGAGCAGCTAGCTGCCCTCCCGCACGCGCAGCGCCATATACGCCGTGTCAAAGAAACCGTCCCCGAACCTAAAGGCGTCCCTCTCCAGCCCAAACTGCTCGAATCCACACGACTCGTAGAGCAGAACGGCGGCGCTGTTCTTGCTGTTCACCGTCAGGTTGACCTGCCTGACGCCAATCTCCCCGGCGCGGGAGATGAGCGCCTCCAGCAGCGCGCGGCCGACGCCCTGCCTCCGGTGTTCTGGCAGGACGTACATACCGAACAGGAATGCCTTGTGCTCGCTCTTAACCCGCTGTTCCCGGCGCAGGGTGGCCATACCCACGAGTTGTCCATCACTGGCAAACGCACCAAACACGTGGTTGCGCGCATCCGCCATCCGCTCTTTTACCACTTCCAGCGGCCGGTCGATCTCCTCGGCATAACTCGACCCGAAGGCTGCCGGGCTTTCCTGCAGCGCAAAGAGCCGCTCAACAGGAACCCATTATGGCTCCAACCCCACCTCTGGTATGGCGGGGACCCTGTCCGCATACAACCAGGCATCAAAGAACTCGCCCAGGTCCTGACCGCTTTCCTCTTCCGCAACCCCGATAAAGTCAGCGGAACTGGCATTCCCATAACGAAACCGTTCTGTGTAGGTCTGGAGTATCTGAAAGAACACCTCGTCGCCAACCCGCAATCGCAGGGCGTGGAACGTCAATGCTCCCCGGTCATAGACGGTCTTGCTGAACAGGTTGTCTGGTGAAGGGTTGCCGGGCGGATTCGCAGACCAGGCCTGCGCTTCATAGGCGCGACGCGCCTTCACATCTAGAGCCTCGACGCCTTCCTTGTGCTCCTTCCATAACCACTCGGCATACCTCGCTATGCCTTCCTTGAGCCACATATCTTGCCAGTTTTCCAGGCTTACACTGTTGCCGAACCACTGGTGAGCCAGCTCGTGCGCTATCAGGGACTCGCACAGCGCGTCTTCAAACTCAGCGTGCTGCGAAAGCGTCTGGGTCTCCATGGCGACAAACTCATAGCCCGGCATATCGACGATGACTGTGCCATAAGCCGCAAAGGGATAGGGGCCAAAACGCTCGCCGAAGAAAGCCAGCATCTCTGCCGTCTGATCGATTCCCGCTCTTGAGGCCTCGGGGAAATCGGGTGGAAAGTAGTTGCGGATGAGCACGCCGTCCGGTCCCTCTTCAACCTCTATCACGTATTCCGCGATGTTCAGGGCGACCAGGTAGCTCGCCATCGGTTCCGCCGCCTCCCAGACGTAGGTGACCGTCTCACCCCTACGAAGCTCCTGTTGGAGGAGGCCATTGGCGGCCACTACATATGGTTTGGGGACCGTGATCCAAAGGCTGTAGGTCGCTTTGTCAAGCGGGTGGTCGTTGACCGGATACCAGGTCGCCGCCCCGGAAAGCTCGCTGGACACGTAGACCTCGTCGTGCCTGTTTTGAAACCACCCCGAACGGAACCACGCCCCGACCGTCAGGGCCGGTTCCGGCGAGCCGTGATAGACAACAGAGACGGTAAAGACATCCCCGTCACGTATGGGTTCGTATGGCGTGATCGTCAGCTCACGTTCATCCCGGTGATGGTCGCCTTTCCGCCCGTTGACCGTGACCCGCTCGATGGTCAGCCCAGAGAAATCCAGATTAAAAGCCCCCAAGGGTTGCGTGGCCTGAGCCTCTATTGTACAGACGCCGGAGAGGGTGTTGCTCGGTGGATCTATGGACAATTCGAGCGTATAGTGGACGGCATCATAACCGCCGTTCCCCAGTTGGGGGTAATACGAGTCTCCTATGCCGTCGGCCCCCGCTGGGATTGAGGCCCGACGGCAACCGACCAGCCATATCACCGACAGCACCATCATGAGGGTTTTTCTGGTCATTTCCCCTCCTCTCCTACATATCCAGGGAGCAGTTCAGAACGTACGCCTTACCCTAGCCCATCGCCACACTGCCACCACCACACCCACCAGCAACAGGACGAAACTGCCGTTCACAAAGACCCACTTTACCATAGTGAAAACGGCTGCCAATATGTCCACCACGGGAGTCTCACCTGGATACCGTATCATCACCAGCGAGGTCGACACGTTCTCCAGGTAGTCAAACAGCGCCCCCAACACCGGCGCCAGGTTCGCACGCTGCCACGGGCTATCCGGCCCAAAAGCCCTGCGGTTCACCCAACTGATCCCTGCGCAGAGGAATGCCGTGTAGACCAGGGGCCAGATCAGATCGAACGTAAACCGCGCCCTGACGTAGGCGTTCCGTCCGTCCTTCCCGTATGCCTCGGCCATTCGATAGAGCTCGTCCGTCGTGTAATAAAACGACATATCCGGCGAGCCGGCATCCCCCGTATCCGTCTCCGCCCTGGCGGCCTGCCCGGGCAGCACCAGGGCAGTGAACAGCAGAAAGATGATCAGGGCGGACAAAGCCACCCAGCCATTTGAAACACGATGTATCCAATCAGAGAGTCTTTTCCACATAGGCTATCTCCTCCGCCGGCCGATGCCGGTCGCTCGATCACACAAAGTAACTGGCCGCCAGCGCGAGGAGCAATTGGCCGCCATAGTATAGGGACAGGCTGGCCCGGTGATACTTCCAGGGCCTCCAGAACCGGTTCGCCGCCAGGATCACGTCCGAGAAGTAGAACGACAATGCCCCGGCGACGACCATCAATGCCTGCCCGTCGCTGAATACGGGGCTCACCAGTGCCGAGAGCGCCCGGCTCACCATCGCAGAGATGATCAGGATGTATGCGATGACGGGACCCTTCATCGACCCCAGTTTGGGCGCCATCAGTCGATAGAAACCCACGCCCACGGCCACCAGGACCACGGTCGAGAGGATATCCCAGGCCGAGAAGCATCCCAAGGACAGAAACACGGCCGTGTAGATGATGTGAGCCACCAGGAACAAGCCCAGGCCAATGGTAAAGGCCTTCCGGTCTTCCTGGAACATCAAGGCGACGTCACCGCCCAGCGAGAACAACAACCCCAGTGACAAGCCGATCGAGTAGGTCAGGTTCCGTGTTGGTTCCAGAAACGACAGCAAGGCCACCCCGATCACCAAGAGCGTGGAGATCGGCTTAATGACATAGATCTGCCGGCGCAGCCCAAGGAACGCGGCCCGGATCAGGAAAAAGACGGCGACGGCTATGACGGGGATCAGGGTTAGCTGTGTTTTCATCGGGTATCCTCCGGTGTTAATGATGGATCGTCATTCTGAGCGAAGCGAAGAATCTCAGGGGGTACTCAGAATTACAGGATATCAGAATTGACTCGACCAGGCAATGGGTCTATTGTACCACGTTTTGCGGGGGGGATGCACCTAGCGCTACCACACATACGGCATCAATCTATACCGGACCTCTCGCGCGTACTTGGCATACCCCGCCAGTTCCTGCCGCAACGTCCTATCCTCCAGGTCGGTGCGCACGAGCATCCCCATAATGCCCAACGCGCCTCCACAAAACGCCAACGCCGAGCCACTTATCAGAGGAAAGGCCACGTAGAACAACACGCTGCCCAGGTATCCAGGATGTCGCACGTAACGGTAGGGGCCTGTTCTTGCCACCCGATGCCGCCGCTCGTGCTGAATCCTCACCGCCCTCTCAAAGTGCGGATTGTGCACCATTGCCCATTGATTCAGCACACTGCTCATAATATAGAGCACAATGCCGGGAACGGCGAACCACAGCGATAGCTCGCCAACGTGCAGATGCCCCAGGTCCCACGCTGCCAGGCCATACATCAAGAACGTGGCCCCCGCCAAGACCCACAGGATCACCTTGTCCCACTCTTTCACGTCGGCGTGGCTGGCCTTGCGCGCTTCGTCCAGGTCCACGTAGGCTGGATATCTGGGTACGATGACCAACAGGCTGACGACCTGATACAGGATCGCTACCCCGATGTATATCCAGAATCCCACGATATCGACTCTGCCTGCGAGCGTGAACAGGAGCAGGCCCAGCGACGCCAAAGCCCCAGCGCCTTTTGCACCTTTTTCCAGGATGAACTTGTTGAGCCTTTTGCTATGCTCCGTAGAAATCGCCTCCTTAGCAGGTCGTTCGGCGGCTGCTTAGAAACCAGGTTTTTTGTGTAGGCGAAGCGACAAAACCTGGTTTCTCTGATAGTGTCAGGTGGCTAGACACACACTCACTGCTAGGGATTGTTGCTCACCAGATGTAGGGAACCAGCCTGTTCGTCTTTCTGCTGTATTCCCCGTATTCCTCGCCGAACCAGGCCCGGAGCGCCCGTTCTTCAACCTGTATCCTGTAGGCCAGCACAGGGACTCCAACTACAAAGGCGATCCCCAGCCCGACCATGCTTCCAAAGCACAAAGGGAAGCCGATCAACAGACAGAGCGTGCCCAGGTAGGCCGGATGCCGTATGATACCATAGATCCCGGCGGTTACGAGCTTGTGAGCGTTGGTCGTCTGTACGACCGGGCTGAACTCCTTGCCGAGGGTGAGCCTTGCCACAACCCGCGCGATCAGGCCCAAAACGACAAAAGGTACGCCGGCAAACTGAACGCCAGAGAGTGCAGGATCGATCGTGCTCCACCTGAGCAGCACAGCGTCAAGGAACGAGAGGATAACGCTGCCGTACCACGACAGATACAGCATCAAGAACGAGCCTCTGTCCCTTGATGAGCCTTTGCCTTGTTGGAGCTGGACAGCGGATAACCATCTCTCGGCCAGCGCCCAGCCCACCAGTCCCACAAGCCCGATCAGGACGGGCGTCCTTGACGCGGGCGGAACAGACGAGAGCAACGTGATAGTCATTGGCCGCCTTCCATATCAACTCAAATCAAGCCTCTTCAGATAGCGGGTCTTTTACCACTCGCCAGATTGCCAGAAGCATCGCCAGGGAAAAAAGCCCGGCAATAAACGTGCTGACCACGTCCTTCCAATCCAGGACCCCCCTGGGAAGCACCGGCTGCAGCAGCTCATAGACCGCCACGCCGAGCGTGACGAACGCGACGAGCCGAATCC
Organism: uncultured Anaerolineales bacterium; assembly: GCA_964444825.1. Classification (GTDB taxonomy): domain Bacteria; phylum Chloroflexota; class Anaerolineae; order B4-G1; family B4-G1; genus CAYUIS01. The sequence continues at coordinate 12,688 of CAYUIS010000066.1, forward strand.
CCTGTCTCCTGGTCGCGTGGCTGATGCCAAGATCGAAAAAGATGATAGCAACCGTCCCGAGCAGGTTCCCGACCACGTCCGCAAACCCGAAATCGTCTATCCCGTTCCGATAGATATATGGCCGGTAGATCTCGCGGCCCATCTCCGTGAGGAGGAAAAAGAACGCGAACAAAACAAAATAGACCCCCCGGATGGGTCCAGGCTTCAGGAATCGATCCTTGCTGAAGAAAAGGTCGTCCATCTCGCGAGGCTATTCTCCGTCGTCCGCCTCTTTTTGTCGCCGCTCCAGCGCCGCCCCGATGGCGACGCCAAAGCACATCCCAATGGGGATGCCAAGCGGGATGTTATCGAGCGCCACGCCAAGGGCAGCGCCGATCGCCGCGCCGATACCGACCCCGACGCCGATCATGCTGCCCGGTCGTTGTTTGCCCTTCTTGTCGTTTGGTTCTGAACTCATCTTTCTCCTTCGTTGAACAGAGAAACCAGGTTTTGTCGCTTCGCTTGCACGAAAAACCTGGTTTCTCACAAAGCCATCAGGTAGAACAGGAACACATCCGATCCGGCGTGGTACAACGCCGAGCCCCACAGGTTGTCCGTCTTGTGCATCAGATACGCAAACAAAAGCGCCATCGGAAAGATTATGACCTGGAACAGGATCGCCTCGACCGGGTTCATATAGGATGCGGCGGCGTGTATCACCGTGAACACGATCGACGTCACGATGATCGAGCCAACCTCGCCGATCAGTGCGGCAAACCGGCGCAGGAACAAGCCTCTGAACAACAGCTCCTCCATGAACCCATTCGCCAGGGAGAAGACGAGCGCCCACGGCAACTGGGCCACCAGTTCCTCTCCAGCGCCTCCAAGAGCTGCCCCTGTAGCGATGCCCGTCGCGGTGTTGATGACAAGGAGTGAGAGGCCGATGAACAGGCTCAGTCCAAGCCGTCCCTTCTTTATGTACAACGAGCCCAGGTCGTTGCCCCACAGCTTGCTGAGTAGCAAGATCACCGCCACAACCAGCACCACCTCATACACCTTTATCAATGCGAGGTGGAGAGCGGTGTCCATAGGCACATTGATCGCGCGAAAGAGAGGCTCCCGCATCTCCACGGTTAGGCTCGTGATAAAGTACGTGACCGTGGCAACAAAGAACGCGTAAGCGATGTGGCTATAGTGTTCCGCCGACTCGTTTCGGCGCAGGATCAAGGCCGCACCCAAAAAGAGCGCCGCGAGGATCGCCCGGTAAGCCTGGCTGTTGTTGGTCGGGAATATGGAATAATAGTTCGTGCCGAACACAAAGACGAGCAACCCGCAAAAAAGCAGCACCACAGAGATCAGAAGTCTCCGTGGCCAGGGAAGGGCCATATTATGAGCGTTCATATCCTTCTTGCCTCCAGTTCGCACGCCTGTCTCATCTACAGATCATCCGGAAGTCGAATCCCAAACTCGCATACGTCATCACCCTTCAGGACTGAGCTCAAGACCTCGATCGTGACCGGCTCCCCGATCGCCGTCTCCCACTGCTGCCGGAACCATCCTGCGCCGCAATAGCAGAACGTGAGCGGCACCCCCTCCTCCAAGTGCTCCCGCACCAGGGGGCAATAGCAGTAGGCTTGCCTTCTCTCCAGCTCGCTCTCCGCCTTCTCATACCCCTCGGGATCGCGCGGTTTCTTTGCCGAATAGATGACGCTTCCCTCACGGCGCGGTGGCGCACCCCAACCTGGGTCCTCGTCCATAAAGGCGATCACTGCGTCAACCGCCTCCAGCACGTCCCCCGTCCGGGCCTTTGTGTCCTCATAGACCGCTCTCAGCTTCTCAAGCTGACTTGCCGGAAAGACGTGTGCGCACTTGGACAGGATTTCGTACCGCTCCTGTTCATCGGCCAAACCCTCCAGCCTCTCCATCGCCCCCTTGACCCATCGAAACCGTTCCGCGACCGTCGACTCGATAGTCAGCGCTTCGTCACCCTGCATCACGTGTCGCGCCGCCTCCTCTCCAAGGACCCGGTCCACATTTGTGGTCAGCAACTCGTCCCATCGGTGGATCACGAACTGTATCTCGATCTCACCCCCGCCTTCCGCGTCCCGATCCAGGTAGATCTCGCGGCAGAACTCGTCCGAGATGAGCCCGTGTTCCGCAGCATAACCGTAGAGCTCCTTGTAGCTCTCTCCCAGATCATCAACCGGTCCCTTGTGGATGAGAGACAGCACCTGCATCCCCGGAAGCACGCTTGTCTTGACCCCGTCCGCTTCGACGGCCCGGGTCACCGGAAAGCCCACCTCGGCGTCAAAGCCCTCTTTGACACTGGTGACGAACTGAAAGATGCAGAAGGCTGGGCCTGCAACAAGCTCCTCGGGAACCTGCCGCTCTACGTCCTCTAGTGCTGCATACAACTCGTCTCGGTTCTTTAGGTTGAGACGGGCAGTAGCGGCCAGGGTATCGTCAACTCTCTTGTGTCTGATATCTTTCCCTTGTATCATCTCCACCATCCTGTACAGCCATCTGAGCGCCAATCCAACGCATGCTACGGCTTACCCCCGCAATAGCTCGGGTATCAGGGTTTCCACGTAGAACTCGGCTATTCTCCCCACCGACACCAATGGGTCTTGTGCGCCCTCGCTTTTCGATGAGAGCATCACCGCCAGCGTGCTTTGCCATTCCTCTCCCCGACCCTTGGCCACGTCCGACAGTACGCCGCATTCCGTGCTCCTGATGCCCACGGCGCGGCTGACGGCAAAGAGGTGGGAGGAATCGCAGTTCACGATATCACAACCCCTCTCCTTGGCGTATTCCAGGTCCTGGTCATACTCCCGATAGATCGCGTCGGTCGTCATTGCTTGCACACCCATCATTTCCGGTAGGCCCGCTAACTCTACCATTTCCCTGATCTTGAGGTTCAAGGAAACGTCGGATGGGATCAGCTTGTCGTCTGTATAATGGGGCGTTGTCCCATCCAACGCCAAAGCCCTCTCGACGATGTAGAAATCCCCCAGCTTTTGATCCCCTGTTCCCAACCCCCCGGCCAGACCGTATGCAAGCACGGTTTCGATCCCGTAATAGGCCAGTTCTTCTATCGTCGCCGAGGATACCGGTCCCCCGTACACGTGAGCCATCGAGAGGAACTCGATACCGTCGTGCGTGCAGATTTGCACGCTGGCCGGCGGAACGTGGATAAAGTACTGGTCGCTCGTGTCGCGAGGACTGCACCTGTCCAGGCTTTGTGGTCGCGGGCAGTAACCGACGAGCGCCACCGTGATGGGCTTGAAGACGTCCTGGCCGAACCGGCGGCCCACCAGGCTCGCCGGCGTCAGATGGGGTGTGGCCTTGGGTGCAACTGGTTCAGGGTTCATCGGCGTATCCTCCCGCTATCGGCCGCACAAGGTGCGAGCGTTGATCAGAAACCAGGTTTTTCGTGTAAGCGAAGCGACAAAACCTGGTTTCTCTGAAAGTGTCAGATGGCCAGATCAAGCGTCATCAAGCGTGATCGTTTCCCGCAGGTGGGATATGTCTCCCCAGGTATTCAAGCGCCAGGATTCGCCACACACAGAAAAGCTGTTGATGGCGGCGTTGAACAGCGAGAAGCGGCGGGGCTCACTCAGCGGAATGGAAAGCGTGTGGTAGAACAGGCCCATGAGCACGCCGCCGTGGGCGACGATCAGTATCCTTCCGCCGGGATGCCGTGCTGCCAACTCCGCGCAACAGACAACGCTACGTTCGAGCCTTTGCCGGGCGCTTTCCCCGCCAGGCAACACATAGTCTGGGTCACCTGAGTCAAAGGCAACAAATTCCTCCGGGTACTGGTCGCGGAACTCGCTCTTTGTCTTTCCCTGCATCAGGCCCAGATGCCTCTCCCTGAGGCGGCGGTCGATGGTCACGCTCAGATCGAGTTGGGCGCCGATGATGGCCGCTGTCTGCGCAGCGCGGCCCAGGTCGCTGGAATAGATGACTTCGATGCCCCGCCCGATCAGGCTGCCCGCCAGCGCGTGCGCCTGTTCGATGCCGGTCTGCGTCAGCGGGCTATCGAGATGGCCCTGTTGTCTGCCGATGAGGTTCCATTCCGTCTCTCCGTGCCGTACTGCAAACAGGATTGTTGTCTTGGTGTTGTTCATTACGCTAAATGGGTACACCCTTTCCCGGGCCGAGCTTGGGTCCAGGTCCAGCCAGGGGCGCGAGTACTCTACATTCGACCGTGCCAGCTCTTCCCACTGTGCCTTGTTGTGTCGTGCGAGTTCATCCATTGTCAAGTCTCCTCCGGTCCTCACTGGAGCCACAGTCCCTGATTCAAGAGGTAGACCGCCACGAACTTGCAGAGATCCAGCCAAAAATGAAAGCCTATCGCCGTCTCCAATCCACGCCGGAGCCACAGACAAGAGACCGGTAGGACGAACAACGTGCCGGTCATCAGCGTGCTGAATATCGCCTCCACGCCTCCCGGCGTGTGCAGGTAGGCGAACCAGTAGGCCGTAACGACCACGGCAACGGTAAGGGCCGTTCGCGCTCGGGCCACCCGGGAAAAGATCACAAACAGCAACGGAATCAACAGCACCCGGCCCCACGCCTCCTCGGCAATGCCGGGCTGGATCGCCACCAACGGCTGCCACCAGCGCTGCACCCAACTCTCCCCGCTCGCTGCACCCAGCAGCACCAGGCCCAGCGTCCAGGGCATGGCGATCAGTATCCCTCGGACAAAACCCCGCAGAGCTGGCGCCGCCCCCTCTGTCACCACCAAGCTGCGCCCTAAACCTGCCTGCAGCAACCCCGTGTGGCGGAGCAGACCCCAACCGGCCAGCAGACCCGACCCAACCAGCGCCACCTGCAATCCGGCCCAGGTCAACGGGGAGAAGGTCACCCAGCGTGCGCCCAGCCCGGCGACGCCGGCGACCAGCGCCAACAGCAGCGCGTAAACCACCTCCTGCCGGCTCAACTGTGGACGCCACAGGCCGAGCACGGCCAGGCCGATCACTGGCAGTCCGAACAGCAGCGGCGGTCCAACGAGAGTGCGCAGCGAAAAGAGCACGCCCGCCGCCACTACCACGAGTAGGGCAAACCTGCCCCGCCGGGTGCGGGCCGACCCGGCCGGCACATCTGGAACCACGCCAGCCAGCCACCAGAGCAAAGCGGCCGTGCAGGCGAGCAACGCCAGCAAGGTGGGTAGGGTCGCCTGCGAGTCAAAGCTGTGCTGCCCTTGCAGCACCTGCCATCCCAGTCCGGCCGTGCTCAGACCCCAGACACCAAAAAAGATGGGTCCCTTTTGTGTTTCCAGGCGCTTGATCAACGGTGAGCGCTCCTTGTGATCATTCATCCCGATGGAACCAATCGTTCTCCGAGATCTCGAGCAGGGTGAACCTGCACCAAAAGTCCTTGCCTATCGGGCTGCACGCATACACGCCCGCTTCGAGCAAATCAGGCGCCTGATGCAGGTGGGTGATACGCAGTTGGCGCCAGTCCTGGCCGTCGTAGGAGCTTTCGAGCAGGAAATCAGGCCCGTTCTTGCTGATCCGATACCACATTTCCCTGTGGCTCGAGGGGATGTCCTGCGTGGCCCAGTCCGAGAACCCAAGGTTCGTGACGACTGAACCAAGGCGGCTGTATTCCTCACCCTCGTACTCGGTCGATACCTTGATCCAATTCTCGCTATCGACGCGTACCATCAGCCCGCATTGATCATACTTTTCCTGGGGACGGAACTCCACGTGGGTCTTCAGGGCGAAATCGCCCGCGAGCCGTGTCAGGAGGCAATGCCCATCGTCCCGTTGAAAGCCATAGTGGGTTTTCTGCCAGAAATCGGTCCTCTCGTCCGTGAGGATCTCCAATCCATTGCCAAGTTGGACCTTCGCCGGTTCGTTGAACCAGTGGAAGGTGCTTGGTAAGGATGGTTGTAGGAATCGTTCTACGAGTTGCATAGTATCAACCCTTTTCTGACCAATCTGTCATATCTCGATTCGTCGTCCATCCCGCTCCAGGGACCGCTTGGCAGCCAAAGCGACACGCAAAGAGCCACAGGCCGTGTCTATGCTGAGCAGGGTGGAGTCTGCTTTTCCTTGCACACAGTCAACAAAATACCTGCACTCAGCCTCGTACGGGTCATAGCCTGGTACTGTTAGGACCGTGGGCGCTCTCTTTTTGGGATACACCTTAACCTCGCTGACCGGAGCGTCGCCTCCCCAGTACCAGCTCAGGTCAATGGCGCCATCCTCACACACGACCCGCAGACTCGTGCTGAAGGGGAAACTTGGGGGCATGATACCACATCCCTCTATCAGGGCGCTGGTATCCGCATACTCCAGAGCGACGAACACGTGTTCCCATCCTCGCTCCCGATCCCCGAGCGCGCGACCGGTCACCGCGAGTGGTTCTCCCAACAGCCAATAGACGTAATCTATGTCGTGGAGCATCAGATCCAGGATGAAATTCTCGTCCCAGCCGTTCCCCCAGACCGGCGCGGTGCGGCGATTGGCGAACAGGACCCTCGGTTTGCCCAGATGGCCTGCCTCTATATAGTCGTGAACGGCCTTATAGTCGCTGACAAAGCGGCCAAAAAGGGCGACCAACAGCAATTTCCCACAGGAAGCGGCCGTCTGGGACATCTGCTCTGCCTCTGCAAGCGTGTACGCGACCGGCGTCTCACACAGCACGTGTTTGCCCTGTGAGAGGGCGGCTATCACGTATTGAGAATGGACACTGGTAGGGCAGCAGACGTCTATGGCATCAACGGTCGGGTTGTTGATCAGTTCATGCGGATCGGTATAACCCGGAATACCAAGTGTATGGGCAACCTCTTTGGTTTTCTGCTCGTCTCTGCCGACGATCCCCACGACCTCTGCATCAGGAAATGAGCAAAAGATCTCGCCGTGCCGTCTCCCGAAACCGGTGCCTAGTATGCCGATACGCAAATGCGACTCCTTATCCTCTCAGACCGGTCAGGTCAATTGACCTTCTCTATGGATACGTTTGTCTTCGCCTGGGGTTTCCTCGGCGTCATCTCCCAGAGTGGGCCCACATCGGGCGACCATTGCCACCGAGTATACTCGATCTGTGCAACTCAGCAAATCCGCAACCCCGCACATCGCCCGATCGCTGGAGAATTACCGGTGATTGGCCTTTGTCTCACCGCGGAGCGGAATGCGGCCATCCTGAACGCTCTGATGCGAGCAGGGATGCTCGCGGTCCGAAACACCCGTGAGTTAACCAGGAGAATCGACCTTGACAGGATGTAACAAATATGTTATAATATGAGTAGTATAGGTTACATAAAGGGAAGTGTACTACATATATGTGGCCCGGTGGGTTTGGAGGGGAGGCAAGAGTATGATCTCCGATATTGAGCTTCTGGACCAAAAGAGAATGACATATCTCAAATGGTATCTGGTCGGCTTTGCGGTTTTTATGATTCTGATGCTCACTCGCCACTTCTTTCGACAGGATGACCTGAACTCGCAGCCCATAGGTGTCGCGGTCTTGGTCGGACTGGTGGTCACTGTGCTGTGGCAGGCGATCTGTTTGATCAGGTCAGCGCTTTTGGAGAGGGATATTCAGCGAGACCCCCGGCTCGAAGCAGCCCTGAACAACGAACTGGTCAAGTCGTTGATGACACAGTCGTGGGTGGCGGCCTATATTGGGTGCGCGGGGATGACGCTGTTCTTTGCAGTCACGTGGTCCTTCTATCCGATCTGTGACCCGGTTACAATCTCCCTGTCCTCTATCGCTGCCGGCGCCGGTGCTAGCCGGGCCTATTTCTACTTCAGGTACAAGATGTCATGACATCAAGGCCGCTCAAGAACAGGATAAAGGTGTACAGGGCGATCAATGACTGGACGCAGGAGGAGCTGGCCCGGCGGGTGAACGTGACGCGCAAGACGATCAACACGGTCGAGAACGGCAAGTACGTGCCATCGGCGTATCTGGCCCTCAAAATCGCCAGGGCATTCGGCGTTCCGGTCGAGGAATTGTTCCAGCTTGATGACGACCCTTCCGCAGATTCTCATTGAGGACCCATTCAGGGCTCCTCAACCTGCGGGAGGGTAGACAGGATCAAAAAGGGGGATATGCAATGGAAAAGTGGGAGTACAAGAACCTCCAATTCAGGACCGTACCGAGTTTTGGCGCCTGGAGCAAGATCTCGGAGAACGATCTCGGTGTACTGAGAGGGTAGATTCACTCGTGCACACGCGGACACCACCGTTCCAGGAGAGAGTGCAGCGCAACGGTCCGGCGGCTCGCAAGACAGCCTACTCTGCTTCCGCCAGTTTTGCTCGAAGCTCCATCAGTATCTGTCCCAGCCTGTTCTGCCCGTGTCCGTCGCCTCCATCCCCCCAATAGCTATCCCTTGCGGTGTGCTCTACCAGGCGTGCGTCGCCCGTGTCTATCAGGATCCGCCGTATCTTGCTGTGCTGCGTGAACTTGGCCAGCACAGCTTCTCGCATCACGTCGTCCTTCACCTCTTCCCAATCGGGACGGAGCGGCCTTTTCCGGCTGCGACCCATTCGGGCAGCGATCGTGGGAGATTTCGCAAGCCGAATGGCCTCTTCGTGTTCGCTCCCTACAAACTTCTGCGCCTGGAAGTAGTGCTCTGAGGTAGGCCACTCCTTCCCCTTGAGTTTGATGGGATAGGGCGCAAAGTTGGAAAAGCACCCATAGTCCTCGCTGACACGGTAGAACCTGATGACTTCCATTCTCTACTGCCACCCTCTCAACAGGAAGAGCCTTCGGTAAATAGTCATTCCATACAGCAAGGCCAAGAACCCCACCAGGATTACGATCACCCGGAGCAGGCGTGGGCCGGATCCCGTATCCCTCCACTCCCTCCTTGTGACAAAGAGCAGAACGACGCCCGTGGCTACAAACCCCAGTATCCAGGCGAGGTAATCGTACCCCATGACCCATCGTTCCGTCCTGAGCCATTGGTACGTGAGAAAAGCACTGGCTATCAAGGACAGTATACCTGTGCCTGCGGCAACCTGCATCACAGAACGCCGGGTGGAACGCTTGGGGGTCGATGGCTCATCGCTCAACGGCGTACACCTTGCGCACCTCGCCCCCAGGCCGGACAACCTCCTTCTCCAATCGCAGTCCTACCTTTTCCGCCACCCGCGCTGACGCGGTGTTTTCCGGTTCGATCAGCGCGATCAGCCGTCCTAGCCCCATTTCCTCGAACGCATATGCCTTCAGCGCCTGCCCGATCTCGGTCGCATAGCCCCTGCCCCACGCCGACGAGGCCAGCACGTAGATCAATTCGATCTCTGTTCGACCCTCCACCTCCTTGTCGAGCAGGCCACAGTCTCCAACGACCTGCCCTGTTTCCTTCTCGATCAGGGGCCACAGATCGTACCGCTCGGCATAAGGGTCGCAGGCCGTCTCCTCAAGGGCCGACTCAAGCCACTCTCGATCGCGAGGGCCTCCCATATAGCGCGTCACTTCCGGGTCGGCCCAAAGATCGACGAGCGGCTCGACGTCGGAGGGCTGTTGATACCGCAGCGTCAGACGCTCGGTTTCCAGGATGATGGGTAGGCGTTCATCGTGTCTCGAAAACATCCACAGGGCAAGGACAAACGTCCATTGGAAGCCGACGAGAATCGTGATCCTCTCGGTCAATCCCATAATCGGGCTTCCCCAGTTTGCCGCAAACCAGGCTGCCGAAAGGAGGCTTATACTGACGGTGACGAACGAGTACGTCCTAAACCCGGGAAACAGCTTGGTTCGATTGAGCCAAATACCGATCAGCACCATAGAGAGCATGGATACCAAGCCAACGACACCGCTCAGGTTCTGGTGCATCTGACCGCGAAAGGTGGGAGGAGAGCCCCAGGCGTCCTGTGGAAACACGGTCGCAGTAGCCACGCTCAGCAATCCCATTGTCATAAACAGCGCCGCTCCGGCGACCCCTCCCCGCGTCGATTGCCCGCTTCCCCGGACAAACTGCAGCACCCCGAAGCCAAACAAAACCATGAGGAGGGCATAGGTCGTATGGATTGGGATCCAGCAGGCGTTTGTTAGGCGCCCCAGGCGAGAACAGCTCGCTCACGGTATCCGAGATGTGGCTGTAACCTGGCCTTATGGCGCCGCCCAGAATGGCCATAAACACAAACAACATGGGAGCGATCACCCCGCACAAGAAGAGGATTCGACGGTTTACTAGATTCTCCTTTCAAGCGCTCGTTCCATCACAGCTAATACATCGCTTTCATTACCAGTAGCCCGTCTTGTCGCTGCACCAGCATCGCAGAGTCGAACCGGTCCAGTGAAAGGCAGCACTCGAGGTCCGCTTCAAGCGCGGCCCCTTGCGCCTGGGTCCAGGTGCCCCTGGAGACGGAATTGCGAAAAGCTTCCAATGCAGGCTCGCGGATTTGGCCCAACATCGTCGCCGTTTCGGGCGTTTTGTTGCACAGCAGCGCCGCGATGTATTCCGCGCAGGCCTGGTCTTCGCCCGTATATTCAGTGCTGACAAAGGTCACCTCGGCTGGCGCTTGGTGTCTGATATGGCCCGCCGTTGCCCTGGCGCAGACGAAACTGCTGGCAAGCAGCGTCTCCGCCCTCGCGCTGCGCACAATGCCCCGCGTTCCATTCGGCGTACACTGAATGAGCCGCTGGTCGTGCAAATCGCACGCCATCAGCGCCGCCGGAGAGTTGGCGAAATCGAAACCCTCTGCCGGTGGCCCGCCCAACTCGCCCATACCCATCAGCAACGCACCAGAGAATCGCTCCCGCAACGCCAAGGCTTCTTCTGCTGAGGCGACGGCCATGATGTCACTAGCGTCAGCATCGAAAGCAAATGCGGCTGTCGTAAAGGAACGCCATACGTCAATGACGACCACAGTGTCCGTGGCCGCAGAACAGGTTTCGATGGTGGCATAGTGGATGTTCAACATAGCGGGAAATGTGGATTCCACGCCACCTCCCACAGGTGTCCGTCTGGATCGGCAAAGTAGCCAGAGTAACCTCCCCAGTCAGCCTCCATTGCCTCCTTGACCAGCTTTGCGCCACCCTGAACCGCCAGCTGAAGGTCAGAGACGCCGAGAGTGATAAGACTTATCCTTGGTTCCATATACAGGCAACCTCCCTCCGACACTGTGTTTCAATCCAAATCGGGTCTGATTCCTCGCGGCTTGCCGCGTTCTTGGGTCAGGAATTCCGCTTCATACCCTGCAGCTTGCTGCGGGGTGGTTGATTTACACCCCGTTTCTTTTGCACTGGCTAACCTTGGCTCAGCTCCGGCGACCCGCTAGCTGCCAAGTTTGCCCTCGACGCGCGTGATCGCCTCCAGCACGGCATCGAAACCGAAATCCAGGGCCTGGCGGTAGCAGCGCAGAGCTGCATTGAGGTCTTGTTTTATCCCTTCCCCCACGCTCAGTATATGACGCAATACAGTTTTCGAGCAACCACCTGGCCCGTGCTGGCATCAACCAGGAAGTGGGCCTGATAGACAAACGGTTCAGGGACGCTGGGCGGTGCGGTCGGTGAGAATTGCTCGGTCGGCTGAGGCCGTGGCGTGGCGAGGCGGGGCTTCATCTGGACGTGCCAATAGGAATCACCGAGAGCAATCTCCCCGTTGTCGGGCGGCGTGGGCCCGGGTGCGCACCTGCCCGGGACGGGCTCCCCTTCAAACAGGTCTCGGGCCTCCCGGCCGGTGACCGTTTGCACGCCGACGATCTCCCAAGCCGCTTGATTGTGGGACGAAGTGTTGGGTTCCAGCGCCCGCCAGACGATGTCGACGACCTGCTGCTCGTCAAGCGGAGCAGTCTGGGCAGAGCAGGCCGCGAGTACCAACGTCAGGCAAACGAAAAGAAGGAAAGAACGCGAAGGCAACTGCATCTTTTACCTCCCCTATTCTACCAGAGCGGGTTCACGGGCTGGTGATCCGACGGTTCTCTCCCAATAGGGCAACCCGGCAGTATTGACTTTCCAAGCCGGGTCTTTTCTCATATCCTTTTTCCTCACTCATCTTCAATGGGCAACACCCGCACCCGAATCTGCCCTTCCGCTACGCTCACAATCGCGCCCTTCTCTAGCACTTCTTGATGTTGGCCTATGATCTCATCCAAATACCGATCAACACGATCAGGTTTCATGTTCCGCAGACGAAAGATGACCACACTCGGTAGACTCGCTCCACTTGCCGCCATCAGCTCTCCAAAATCAAGATCGTGCGTGAGAAGAACTCGTCCCTCACTCCGCGCCTTGTCCAGAATCGCCGTGTCTGGCAGCCGCTCCAGCCCCTGCTCGTACAGATGGTCCGCTGCGTGCCCAAGGCCACGCAGCCGCTCCACACTCCTCGGCGATATCCCCATATCAGCCAAGAACCTCATACGGTCGCCAGCTCCAGAGAATGAACCGTCTCCTCTGCAAGCCAGGCGGCATACCGCAACGCCTGCTGAATATCATCCGTCTCCAAATACGGGTACTCTCTCAGGATATCTTCCGCCGTCATGCCGTTTGCCACCAGGTTTACAACCAGGGATACAGTCACGCGCATGCCACGGATGCAGGCTCGTCCACCCATTACATTGGGATCAAAGGTAATTCGATCAAGTCCTAACATAGCTCGCTCCTCGTAATTCGCCCTACTTGGTTTCCATTGTTCTGTCTATGCTGGAATCGCTACGACACGCTCGCGGGTCAACTCGGCAGCGTATGTGATAGCAGCCTGTACCGCCTCCCGACTCAGGGATGGGTAGCTATGCAGAATCTCATCGGGAGAGAGGCCGGTCGCAAGATTGTCGAGGATAACCGAGACCATAATGCGTGTATCCTTGACACAGGCTTTTCCGTGACAGATAGTGGGATCAACGACAATGTAATCCTGCCATCTCATAGGCAACCTCCTGGCAACACTGGTGCGTTGATTATACCGCGTTTCTCTTGCGCTGGCTAACTTTGCGGCGATAACCCTAGGGCGATTGCACTTAGCTAACCACAGCTCTGAGCCCCATCTTCGGGGCGCCTTGCGCGATGGGATTCCGCTATTGTGACCCGATTTCGTGAAGACCGTCCTCGGGGACGAGGACCCTGTCCTTGACCGGACAGGACAAGGGCTGGGAGCGCTAAATGCGATAGCCCTAGCGATAACCTGCCCACCTGACGAACCGTGATAAGCAGCCGTGCTCGCCACCTCGGCGCTATGATCGGATGTTATCCTGGCCTCGCTGCTGGCTCTGCGCGGATTGGCGAACTCCTACTGCTCCTTCGACACCCTCATCCCAGGCAACGAAGATTCGTGGTAATACACTACCTTCCATTCATTCTCCAGCTTGCCGAACACAAAGGTGGCTCCGGCCTTTTCAACAATGTCCTGCTC
>CAYUIS010000067.1:0-17740 GCA_964444825.1 uncultured Anaerolineales bacterium
GGGGAAAGGTCAGAATATCCCGCACCAACCCACGCGTAAACCCCAAACTCCCTGCACCGATAAATGTGATTTTCGTCATGATCTACTCCTTTCTTTTTTGGGAAAACTAGTCAACCAGCTCTGGCTTCCACCTCAGGGACCCTCTTCCAGCCAGGATGAACAGAACAAGTCCAAGCACCGCACTGAGTCCACCCCACCGGAACATCAGAGCGGCACCCAGACCTTCGTACAACAGCCCTCCAATAAGAGCACCGAGCGCAGACCTCAAGCCCATAGCCACGCCAGAGAATAATCCCTGAGCCGTGGCCCCCATTCCCTCCGGGGCGATCTCGGCGGCATAGTAGACGCCTGCTGCCCACATCGCTGAGAACGCGGGACCGTGCAGCAGTTGAATAGGCAGCACAAGCCAGGGAGTTCGGATCAGGGAATAAGCGAACGCCTGCACCCCACAAGCCAGCAGTGAAAACGCGAGCAGTCGCCTCGCTCCCCAACGCTCAAGGAAACGGTCGGCAAAGAACCAGACAGGCACTTCGCTGATCGTGCCTGCGGTCAGGGCAAGGCCCATCAGCGTCTTGCCCGCCCCTAGGCTATTCATGTACAGAGAAAGAAAGCTCACTTCGAAGGTGAGACTCAGCGCGCCGATCAAGATGGCCGTCAGAAAGACGATCCACTGCCTGTTGGCGAGCAGCGCGTGCACGCCTCGCCAGAACTGCCCTCCTATGGCCGCGTACCGGACCGGCAGGCGAGTGGAGACGAGCAGGTTGCACATCGCCAGCATCAGATAGCTGTAGAACATCCACTGCAGGCCAGTGCGATCGATCAGGAATCCAACGAGCGGCGCGACCACGCCCCAGCCCACCGCTCCCCACAGCCGCTGTTTACCGTACTCATCCCTCCGGTCGTCCAACATGGCCACGACCGTGCTATCTATCAGGGGCATGATCGGGGCTCCAAGGAAGGCGCAGGCAGCGACGAGCGGCATAAGCCAAAGGAAAGCCGGGGTCAGGCTCAGCGCGAACGTCATAAGCGCTGAGCCCGTCATCGCCACCACCAGAAGCAGCTTGTGTCGATGGGTGGCGTCGGCCAATCCACCCCATAGGGGAGCACTGACCAGCGTCAGCAAAGGGGGGATTCCAAACAACAGCCCAATCTGGCGGCCTGACAGACCGCTCTGCTCAAAGTAGAGACCTAGAAACGGGGCCAGAGCAGCGCTTGCTCCAAAGAAAAAAAAGTAAAAGACCTTTGGAACAAGCATCGGATGATGGGCGGACGTGCTGGACGGACGTTGCATATCGATCACAAGTTGCTGATCGGGTAGTTGCCGTGTTCCTCGATGGCTTCCATGATAGCCAACGTTCCGGCCTTGAAAACCCGTTCGGTCCTTTCGTTCGCCGCGCCCCACAGCCCCATCTCTGTGAAGCCAATGACCAGACCATTACCCGGCGCATCGCTCCTCAAGAGTTCAATCGTGTACCGTTTGGTCTCCTCCGCGCCAGACCAGAATATGGTCTCAGGAAAGTTTATCCAAATCACAGTATCCTTGCCCCATACCTCCCTGGCCTCTTTGAGTGATAGGTCTCCCACCGGTGGTGGGGTAAACGCCTCGATCACGTCAAATCCAAGCTCGGCGACCACATCCCCAAAGACCTTCAGATTCGAGGCATGCGCGTGCATCGTGCATATTTTGCCTCGGGCCTGAAGGAAGGGCAACCACTCTCTATAGAAATCGAGCTCGTGCTGCCTGAACCTGTCCGGGCCCCACACGCCGTCCAGCTCACCAAACGCCATAAACTCTGCCGGCGAGTCGGCCATCAGTTGCAGACGCTTCTCGCTCCGCTTTTCCAGGGCCTGCAACAGCCGCGCAAAGTGATCGGGATGATCTTGTTGCTCATAGGCCCATCTCTCCAGCCCATAGGCGCCTCCGAAAAAGTACCTGGTTGCTCCGTAGGGTGAGAACTCTAGGGCATAGTCTCTGACGATACCGTCCCGGCCCATATCACGTGCCGCGCCATAGTAGGCCTCGTTGTCCACGTCCAAGACGGTGTCCTCAATCATAAAGATGACCGGATCATAGTCCTCGACGCCCTTGATCATGCCTTCCATCTCCAGCGTCGAACCATCCTGAATCCGGCCCGCGTGGATCTTGGTGCGGACCGACACGTCGCCCTCCGGCGTATGATATATGACGAGTACGGTATCCCCCTCCATCCGGTGCTCAGTCGTCACATTGGGACTGTGCTCCCAGATGGTCGAGCATCGCAGACACAGGCCCATGCCCCGGTTTCTCAACTCCCGCACGAACTCGCCCCGCGGCACCAGGTTGTCATAGGGCGCAAAAGGCACCTGGTCGGGCTCTTTGTGGTGTAGCACCGCGTTGATTCGGGTAAGAAAATCCATCGCAGGGAAATCCTTTCCACCAGATTGTGGAGCGGACGACGCAGACCAACTCAGTCCGGCTCAAAGCCCGCGTTGATGCGCATTCGCCCCAAGGAACGGTCGGTGACGTAGGGAACATAGCCCCGGTCGCGGGCGCGGGCATAGGCATCGGCGATTTGTTCGGGACGGGCAGAGTAGTCAATCGTCAGCACCAATTTCCCGGCTGCTACCCATTGATCCAGGATCACCTCCCGCTCCGCCGTCCACTCCGGCGGGGAAGGCGTATGATCGCGAGGATAGCCATAATAGAGGTCCTCCACGCCAACACCGGTGACCGTCTCCAAATAGTCCGGGAAGCGGATGCCCAGTTCTTCGGCATTCTGGGGAAAGACGCCAAAACCAGGGCGACGCTCCCGCGCATATTCGGCCAGATCGATGACGAAATCGGCCATCTCCCGCGCTGCCGTTTCCCGTCCCTGCTCCTCATAGTACCAATAGGCATCCACCCGATCCAGGTAAACCCCGTCAAAGCCCAGATCAAGGATCCGGTCCAGGTAACTGTCCGGCGAGCCGAGGATAATGGCCTGCCATTCGGGGTCCCAATACCGGACCCAGTAATCGCCGGCCCAGTCCGGATCAGGCTCATCCAGCCAGGCAGGTCGATCCTCGGACCACTCCCGTTGCCAGTAGAAGCGATAATCCTCGGCCTGCCCGATACTCATATAGCAGAGCACAATCTTGTCGCCACCGGCGCTGTGTCTGAGCGCAGGGATGACGTCCGGCGAACTGCCCGCCGCTGAGATGCTCACGACCACGAGGTCGAAAGCGGTCTCACCGATGCGGTCTGGCCTCGCCCACTGCAACTGATAGACAAAGTCATTCACGGCTAACCAGTCGGGCTCGTCCCAGTCGGGCTCGTCCCGGTCGGACTCGCCAGGCTGGGGGGTGGTCTGAGTGCAGGCCGTAATCGCCAGCGCAAGCGTGAGCAGAAGCGCCACGAGTAGCGCTGGGCACGGGAATCCGCCAAAGCTGAGGGGACAGAAGCTGACGCTGTGGCCTGTCTGCATCAAGCATACCTCCCATACTCTTCCACGGCCTCAAAGAAAGCCAGGACATTCTCCCAGGGCACGTCCGGCTCGATGACGTGGGTGGGGGCCAGGAGCAAGCCTCCCCCGCGTCCCACCGTCTCGATACGTTCCTTGACCGCAGCCTTCACATCCTCCGGCGTACCAAAGGGCATCGTGGTCTGCGTACCAATAGTGCCCCAGAAGGCTAGATCGTTTCCATACTCCCGTTTCAACCGGGCTGGATCCATACACTCTGGTTGGACGGGATTCAGGATGTCCACACCGATCTCGATAAGTTCGGGGATGATGGGATCGATCACTCCATCACTGTGATAAAAGACCAGCAGGTCGGGGTTGACCTTCTTGGCAGCAGAGATGACATCCGCCAGGCGGGGTTTGAGCCACCGCCGCCATAATTGAGGGCTCATCATCATGCCGTGTTGCATACCCACATCATCACCGGTGAGCAGAACATCGATCCCTGCTCGGGCCAGCCGCGCTGCACACTCGATCCCCGAGACGACCAGACGATCCAATAGGGCGGTGGCCAGATCGGGATTGAGTTTAAAGTCAACCAGGAGGTTCTCCAGGCCCCGCAACAGCCAGGCGCACTCAAAGATCGTGCCGCTAAAGTGGGGAACCTCAGCCTGCACGGCATAGCCCCGCCGATGCCACTCGGCCACCTCCCCCGCCAGGTTTGCGTAGCGATATTCGGCCGTCACGTCGGGGAACGGATAGGCCTTTAGCTCCGCAACGGTGGATGCATCTTCCAGAGGATGGGCATAGTCGTGAAAGTGATAAAAGGAACCAGGTATGTGGCCAATCCCCCACTCGTTCACCCAGGCATCGGGAGGAAGCTGACCTAGGTAAGGGGAGAAATCCACTTGCTGGCGAGTTGGAGCCAGCTCGACGGTTCGTACCTCAAAGTCGAAATACTCTGCCGGGTCGGCGGCCCCGGTCCGACGACGAAACTCTTCCTGCATCGGGGGCGTAAAGCCCAATTCCCTGGGCACCCTATCGGGGACCCGGCGTCGCAGGGCTGCAAGGACCCTCTCCCGGGGCGTCATCCCTTCACTCATTGGTTTGTCCCGTGGTCCATCCTACTTGAACCCGGTCATCGTGATACCCTGCACGATCCAACGCTGGAAGAAGAAATAGACAAACAGGATGGGTATCACAACCATTACCGTAGCCGTCATCTGCATATGCGGCCGGGCGCCGTGCTGGTCCGAGTACCAGGTCAAGATAATGGGCAGCGTGCGTCGCTCCTTCTCGGTAATGACCACCATCGGCCAGAGGTAGGCGTTCCAATTGCCCATAAAGGTCAGCGTGCCCAGGGTAGCCAGCGCCGGGCCCAACTGCGGCACCACGACACGCCCATAGATCTGCCACTCAGACGCGCCGTCGATACGGGCGGCATCCAGCAACTCGTCAGGAATCGTCTCGATGAACTGCCGCATCATAAAGATACCAAAAGCGTCTAGGAAACTGGTCAGAACCAGCCCCCAGAGCCTGTTGATCAGATGGAGCTTTACCAGAATCAGGTATCCCGGAATCATTGTCACCTGGCCGGGGATCATCATCGTCAGCAAAAAATAACCAAAGAGAGCTCGTTTACCCCGAAATTCGTACTTGGCAAAAAGATAGCCGAGAAGTGAACTGGTGAACAGGGTACTGAGTACATTGCTGACGGCGACAAAGACACTGTTGCCGTAGAAACGCAGGAGCGGGAGCTGTGGGTCGTGCAGGATCGTATTAAAGTTGTCCAGCGTAGGGTTCTCTGGGAAGAAAGTGGGCGGGATGCGGGCCATCTCTGTGGGCGTCTTGAGAGCTGAGAAGATCATCCAGAAAAACGGCAACAGCGTCATCGACAGCCCTACCGTCAGCAGAAAGTAGACCAAAAAGCTGCCCAAGTCGCGTCGGGTCCTAAACCGTTTTGGATTGGGGTTCCTTTCAGGTCTATGCACGTCGTTACCAGTCTTTTGCGAAGCAACGACTGCCATGTCAGTACTCCCATTCAGTGCGCAGCACACGCATCTGGACCACGGTGACGACTACCACCACCAGGAGCAACACAAACGAAGCAGCGGCAGCCCAACCCATACGCTGATAACGGAATGCATTCAGGTAAATGTCCAACACGAGCACGCGAGTCTGATCTCGGGGTTCACCATTGGTCATCACCTGAATGATGTCGAACACCTGGAATGAGGACAGCATGGTCATCACGCAGACGAACAAAAGGGTAGGACGCAACAATGGTATCGTCACGTGGCGAAAGACCTGCCAGGCATTGGCTCCGTCTATCATCGCCGCTTCTTTAAACTCCTTTGGGATACCCTGAAGGGCAGCGACAAAGATCACCATGTTGTATCCGTAATCCTGCCATAGGTAAGCGATGACGACCGACCACATCGCAACCGAGATGCCCAGGAAGCTGAGACGAGGATCCGAGAGCCAAAAAATCGGAGAACCGCCAAGCGTGCGGATGACGGCGTTGAGCAACCCTTCCTGCGGGTGGTACATATGCCCCCACATCAACGCCACACCGACCGACGCGGTTACGGCCGGCAGGAAATAGATCGCTCGGAAACCGCTCCGGAGCTTTCCGCGCACTGACTCGATGAGGGCCGCCAGGGGGAGCGTCAGGATCAGATTAAGGGGAAGGACGGCGAAGGCAAAGATCAGGGTGTTCTTCAGACTGGTACCGAACAGACGCGCTTCCAGCGTCACTCCCTCGATCATGTTGCGGAAATGCGCCAGGCCGACGAATGGATTATTTCCACCCAGCCCCAGGATAGGGCCGCCACGACGCCCTGGGCTGTATTCGAACAACATCAGTGCAAAGGCCCAGATTATGGACAGCACATTCAGTCCCGCAGCGTAGAGAATCGTCGGAATCGTGACACCAAGAATGAAACGCCGCTGTCCAGCCTCGACGCCTCCTCGACGCCTCCTTGATCTCGACGTACGCACGCCCATAGTCGTCTCCTATCCTCTTCCGCATTGAGCTACTTGAACCCGCTCAGTGCGAAACCTTGCACGATCCAGCGCTGGAACGTGGCATAAACAATCAAGACAGGCACGACTACCAGCACACTTGCCGCCATGGTAAGGTCATAGCTTTGGTACTGCATACCACTGTACCAGGTGAGCATAATGGGCAATGTACGCTTGTCAGGAGTGGTGATGACAACCAGCGGCCACAGGTAGTTGTTCCAGCGATACATGAAGGTGAGGATACCCAACGTCGCCATTGGTGGCCCGAGCTGTGGCACGATAATGCGCCAGTAGATGCCCCACTCAGAGGCGCCGTCGATGCGACCGGCGTCCATCAGCTCGCTGGGCAACCCCTCGATGAACTGCTTCATCATAAAGATGCCAAAGGCATCGACCGCCGCCGGCACGATCAGCCCCCACAGCGAGTCGATCAGCCCCAGCTTTGCCAGGATCAGATAGCTTGGGATCATCAGTACCTGGAAAGGGATCATCATCGTGGCCAGAACGAAGGCGAATATGGCATTCTTGCCAAAGAACTCGTACTTGGCAAAGATAAAACCAGACAGCGAGGCGGTAAAGAGTTCCAGAACGACGACGCTAACAGCCACGACGATGCTGTTCATATAGTAGCGACCCAGCGGGACGTGGGGGTCGTTGAGTACGGTCCGGTAGTTGTCCAGCGTCGGGCTCTCAGGAAAGAATGTCGGTGGTATACGAATGATCTCACCGCTCGACTTGAAAGAGCCCATGACCATCCACACAAAGGGTAATAACGTGGCCACGCAGCCAGCCAACAGGAAGGCGTAGAGCAAGACCCGTCCCAAGCGGCTGCGTACCACTCCCCAATCCAACGTCCAGCGTGCTGCAGGTGCTTGTCTGGTGGGTGCGATATTTGCCATGATCTAGTACTCCCAGCGGGTGCGCAGTATCCGCATCTGCACGACAGTGACGGCGATGACGATGAGAAACAAGATCAGGGATTCGGCGCCGGCCCAGCCCATGCTTTGATAACGGAAGGCATTCAGGTAGATATCCAGCACGAGCACACGTGCCTGGTCCTGGGGACGGCCGTTCTCTGTCATAATCTGGATGATGTCGAACACCTGGAACGACGAAAGCATCGTCATCACACAGACGAAAACCAACGTTGGCTGCAACAGCGGCACGGTGATGCGCCAGAATATCTGCCATATATTAGCGCCATCCACCACCGCTGCCTCCCTAAACTCGCGTGGGATACCCTGAAGCGCAGCGATAAAAATCACCAGATTGTATCCCATATCCTGCCACAGATAGGTGAGGATAATGGCCCACAACACCAGCGGTACGCCCAGATAGATCGCGCGCGGGTTGGAAAGCCATATCTGGGAGGGCAGTCCGACCGCTTTGAGAATCATATTAAACAGGCCCCGCTGCGGATGATAGAGATACCCCCATATGAGAGCCACGCCGACGGAGGAAGTAAGCGTGGGTAGGAAGTATATAAAGCGGAAAACGGTCTTGAGACGCCCGACGACCGCCTCAATCGCCACTGCCAGGGGGATGGTGATGGCCAGGTTCAACGGCAACACCAGAAAGGCAAACATCAGCGTGGTCTTGAGGCTGATGCGGAATTTCTGCGCCTCCAACGAATCGCCAAGCATGTTCCGAAAGTGGCCCAACCCAATGAAGGGGTTATCCCCACCGAGACCCAGAAGCGTCCCACCCGTGTGTTTGGGTGTATACTCAAAGAACGCCAGTAGCATCGCCCAAACCATGGGCAGCAGGGTCCAGAACATCATATAGAGCATAAGTGGCGTCAGGGCGCTGCCAACAAATAGGCCCTGGCCTCTCGTAGCGCCAGCATGTCTACGACGCCAGCGGGACCGTATCCCCTTGACAAAAGTGCTCATTGTCCACTCCTCGACGCTATGGAAAAA
The DNA here is from genome assembly GCA_964444825.1 of uncultured Anaerolineales bacterium. Taxonomy (GTDB): domain Bacteria; phylum Chloroflexota; class Anaerolineae; order B4-G1; family B4-G1; genus CAYUIS01. The sequence goes on from CAYUIS010000067.1 coordinate 8,363, forward strand.
ACATGATGGGAGCTGGATGGGGGCCGGGTCGGCCACCCACCCAGCTCCAGTCATCCCTGCGGCCTACACAATGGACAACCGCAGACGATGACTGTGGGCACATCGCCCCTAGTCAAACATCGCATTCGACTCGGCCTCGATAGCCTCCAACGCTTCGTCTATTGTCTCGGTCTCCTGGAACACGCCCAGGATATGCGGGTAGACGATATCGTACCAGAACAGGTCCCTGTCAGGCAGAGGGCCGACGTAGCGGCCATAGTCAAGGACCGCCAGGCTGGCCTCGAACCAGGGCGCCTCACTGAGCAGTTCGGGATCGGCGGCCACCGACTTGAGCGCCGGAATCGTACCGGTACCTATGTTCCACGACTTGGCGCTTTCAGCGTTTGCCGTCGCGAACTTGACAAACTCAAAGGCCATATCCTTGTGCTTGCTGTTGGGAGAGACCAGTTTGCCCCATCCCGCGTCGGCGGCAAAGTAGTGCGTGCCACCTGCATAGTTGGGGATAGGCAAGTAGTCAAACTCCATATCGGTGTATTCTTCGAGCCCTACAGGAACGATCCACGGCCCGATAAAGCCAATGGCCACCTGGTTGCTGAAGAAGGAGTCACCGACCCAGTTGCTTTCTCCGTTGAACAGGAATGGGTCCGTCACGTGATAGTCGGCTACCCACGAGTTCATATCCTGAAGCGTCTCTTTGGCCTCGGGCGTGTTGAACTGGAGGCCACTGCCATCGGCCTTCCAATACTCACCACCGCGCTGAAGGATCCCGGCCAGGAACTGGAAAGCCAACCCATCGCCAGAGATAAAGTGATAGCCAGAAACCGTCATCACGTCACCATCAGCCTGGACCATTTGCGTGGCATCAGCCAAAAGATCGGCTGTTGATCCCCACGTGGGCGGATAATCCAGACCAGCGGCCTCATACATAGCCGGGTTGACCAGTACAGCGCCATTCTCGATGTTGAACTCGTTGGGCAGGCCATACAGCTTGCCGTTGCAGTAGTATCCATCGAGCGGCGCTGCATAGAACACTTCCTTGGCCTGCGAGTAGGACATCACGCTCTCGGGCATCTCCTCCAACCGATCGGCGTAGGAGCAAACCCAGGAACCGAACATCTCCATGATGTCGCCCTCGGTGCCCGCCGGCATAGACGTCTGCAAGGTCTGGATAAACAGATCGTACTCAAAGCTCTCCAGCTTGATGGTCACGTTGGGATGCTCGGCCTCAAAGCGCTTGATGATCTCCTCGTTGGCTGCAATAAAGGCCGGGTTCTGGTGCATCCAGAGACGTAGCTCGATCTGTTCCCCCTCCGCCGGCGCGGCAGGCTCCTCCGCCTCCTCAGGCGCAGCCGGTCCTCCGCAAGCGACCAAGCCGAGAACCAGCAACACGGCCAGAATGCCCCACACTATTCTCTTGTTCATCTTGTTCTGCCTCCTATTGGGTTTTGTTGGAATTGCGAAACCTTTGCTTGTTGCTCACCTGACATCTAGCCCGCACACCACCTCCTTTCCCTGTGTTCCCAATACCTGCGCCACCATCATAGGGCAGTTACAGCTCCACCACCGCCGCCAAGTTATGTGGACGATCCGGGTTCAATCCCTTTGCCAGTGCCCGATGGTAAGCCATGCGCTGGATCGCGGGGAGGTAGAGCGGCCCGCGTTCCCACTCATCCAGGCCGCTGCGCAATTCGATCACATCATCGGCCCGCCAGTCTGTGAGGCGGGCCTTATCCTCGATCAGCGCCAATGTACGAGCTCCCAACTGCTGCATATCCCGCAGCACTCGGAGCTCCTTCGCCTGGCCTGTATCCGAGAGGAACCCAACAACCAATGTGCGCTCGTTCACCATAGACATCGGGCCGTGGCGGAACTCTAGGGGATAATAGGCCTCGGCATAGGACAGGGTCATCTCTTTGGTCTTGAGCATCGCCTCGCTAGCCAGACCATAGAGCATGCCCCCGCCGAGGAAAAAGAAACGCTCAATGTCCAGGGCCGACCCCAGCCGCTGGGGCAGATTGCCCAGCCGGTCGACCAGGTCCTCCAGAATATCGGGGAGCCGGCAAAGGCGCTGAAGCGCCCTCTCGACACCCTCTCGAGCCAAGACGGATGTCAATGCCTGTGCTAGTAACAGCATACTGGTAAAGGAGCGCGTCTGAGCGACAGATTGCTCCTGCGCATCAGGGGCCACCAGCGAGAAATCGGCCTGTTGGCCCAGTGGGCTCTTGGGATAGCAGGTGATAGCCAGCACCGATCCGCCGCAGACCTCTCGAAACCGTTCCATCGCCCGCAGCGTCTCCGTGGTCGTCCCGGAGCGGGAGATAGCGAGGAGCAGCGTCTGGTCAGTCAGAAATGGATCAGGGGACAACCACAGTTCGGACGCGGGTAGCGCGCGGGCGCTGACACCCCCACGATGGCTGAGCATCGTCGCAGCGGTCTGGGCCAGATAGTGAGTAGACCCACATCCCACGGCAAGCACCTTGTCAAAGTTGACTGTCTCCAGGAACCCATCCAGCGCTGGCCGGTCGGTCGTGAAAGCCTCCAGGGTCGCCCGCCAGGTCTGGGGTTGGCTAGTTATCTCCTGCCACGTGTACGGCTGTTCTGCCATAGGTGTCTTCCTCATTCATCCACGTCGGCCAAGATGACGTGAATCCCCAGACCCTTCAGGTACTCTATCATCTCCAGATCGATCCCCGAGCTAGTCACCATGGTCGTAATCCGTTCTATCGGCGCCAGGTAGGCGGAGGCGATCTTGCCGAACTTGGTATGGTCGGCCACCACGATCAACTCGGAAGCCATCTCTATGACGGTACGGTCAGTCATCACTTCCGGTAGATAGTCGTTGGTCATCCCTGCTTCAAGACTGATGGCCGGTATGCCTATGATCACCTTATCTACCCGCACCTCGCGTAGGGACTGCTCGGCAATATGGCCCACTAGCGAGAGCTCCGAGGCGCGCATCATACCGCCCGTGACGACGACGGTCACCCCCTTGGCAGAGGCCAGTTCAGTCGCAATGGTCAGGGCGTTGGTCACCACAGTCAGATCATTTCGGTCGAGCAGGCCACGGGCGACGTAAGCAGTGGTCGAACCTGAGCCAACAAAGACGGATTCTCCATCGGTGACAAGCGCCGCAGCGGCACGGCCAATGTGTTCTTTGCAGCTCTGCCCCTGGGCCATGCGTTGGACCACGGGGGGCTCAGGAGGAGCAGGCGTGACGGTGATGGCTCCGCCGTGAGCGCGTTGCAGCGCCCCTTGGGCAGCAAGGTCGCGCAGGTCACGTCGGATGGTGACCTCGCTGACGTCAAAGCGACTGGTCAACTCAGCAACGGTGACCTGTCGACTATCCTTGAGGGTCTCCAGAATCAACTGCTGACGCTCTTCCTTGAGGGGGGCAACCACGGTAACCTCGCTTTAGTCAGCCAATTCCGAAACGTGGAGCATACGTATTATATCATAATCGGTCATATGTGTCAATGCTCTAGTCAAACTCGGTCGTCCGTCTTGGAGAAATCATCCAGCCGGGCGAGGGATGCCGTCAGAACAGACTTGATCCCACACAGACGTTTAGCAGTGGTTGTGCCACTCATCAATGAGAACGTCAATGTTCTGCCACGTGCGTGGCTCATCAACGGTGATGTTGTCAACGGGTGAGAGAACAAGACCCGCAGGGCCTAGCGTGGCGATGGCGTCTCGAACCGCCAAACGCACCTCCTCCTCGGTCCCCCTCTCAACCGTCACCGCACCCGACACACCACCCCATAGGCACACACGAGCGCCGATATGCTCCTTGGTCAACGCCATGTCCATGCGCGGATCCTGGATAGGATCAATACCGATCAGAGCATCGATGCCCGCCTCCAGGTAGGAGTCCAGCAAGGGCTTGGTTCCGCTTGTGCAGATATACCCAAACCTGGCCTTACGCTCGTGCGCCAGGTCTGTCTCTGTCTTCAGCAGTGGCAGGACCGTCCCACGATAGAACCGGGGTGTGAGGAAATCGCAGCCCTCGTACCAGGCACGACGGATATAGAGATCAACTGGAGCAGAGAGAACAACCTCCATACGCTGCTTGTTCCAGACGTGGATCATCTCCAGGAGATCGGCGACAAAGCCCGGCTGTTGTATCGTCAAGATCATGAGGTTCTCCATGCCGCACAGCCAGTTTGCCATATCCGCGCCGACTCCCCAGCCGCCTGCCAGAAGGACATTGTGCTCTTTGACAAAGGCGTGGGCCTCCTGGGCCTCCTTCTTAAAGCAAGCCACGTCCTCCTCGTGAGGAGCGGTCAGCATATACTGGAGCGCATCCAGCTCCTCCGGCCGGGTGATAAGGGGCTTGATCGCGCGGGGAACCTGGTAGTCATCTACGAAGGGGATGTGATCGCCGTGGGTCCAGTCCTCAGACAGACGCACACTGGTTGTCAGCTTTCCCCCAGGCGTCGAATACTCCTTGTGTATGATGTCGGCGCCGCCCGTGACCTCTTCACGCCACTCTCTGGTCTTGACCTCGGGGTGGAATCGCACCGGCAAGCCACGGAGATCTGGATGATCCCGCCGCTGAGGACGCGGCGCCACGGGAATAAAGAGCATTGCATCGAGGCCCATGGCACGCTCCGCCTTGGCGAGTTCGTACATATTCTCATTGTGACGTCTGCGTAGCGCGGTGAAACTCATAAAACAGCACGGGATGTGATCTGTCTCCTGATGATCTAGCGCCCGCAACATGCGCTGTCGTGAGGTTAATTCTATCACCTATTCGAACTCCTCATTCAATCTGATCCCAACAGCCTCAGAAACGGCCTCCCACGTCGGCTGCCCATCGAGGCCGCCGACCTCGCCAGCGACGGATCGACCGCAGGTGCAGGCGATCTCCAGGCACCGGCTCAGGGGCAGACCACGCAGCCAACTAGCCAGGAATCCGGCGTCAAAGCTGTCGCCCGCACCGATGCTATCCCCGCCTGTGGCAGGCGTCACGGCGCACTCGGCCACCTCTTGCCCATAGTAGACCCTGGCGCCGTCTGCGCCTCGCTTGACCGTCACGATGGGTATCCTCCGATCGCGCAGCCAGACAACCGCGTCCTCCAAATCGGACCTTCCGCTGATGTGCCGCGCTTCCTGATCGTTGAGCATAAATACGTCTGCGAGAGGAAGCGCCTCTGCCAGGGTCGTATTCCACCGCTCTTCAGGATCCCAGTTCGGATCAAGGGAGATGGAGACTCCCAACTCACGCGCCCGCCGAAAGATGGCGGGCACGTGCGGCAGCAGGCCAGTATGCAAGAAAAAACTGCCATAGTGTAGGTGTCTGGCGGAGGACAAGAAATCATCGCTGACATCGCCTGGTCCCACCGCACATATCGAGCCCAGGTAGGTCAAGATGGCTCTGTCGTCTTCCTGGCACAGGGCGATGCCCAGACCGGTCTTTAGGGCAGGGTCCACGATCACGTGCTGGGTGTCCACGCCGCACTCATTGAGACGGCGGAGAACCAGGCGGCCAAAGCTATCGTCCCCCACCCGGCCCAGGATGCCCACCCGCAGGCCGAGCCTGGCGGCCTGGCAGGCAAAGATGCAGCACGATCCGCCCATCTCGAGGGTATAATCCTCCACCAGCTTCTCCACCTGGCCAAAGCGCGGCACGACGTCAGCGCCTGTGACGATCAGATCCACGCACATGTCGCCAAAGGTGATCACGTCATACGGTCGCTCAGAGTGCCAGGTAGACATTTGCTCTCAAGGCCGCGCCAGATGTCACTATCCTTCTGGGAAAAAGTTGGGCAAATCCTGACGGTGGGCCTCCAGTAGCTCATCCGCCATCTTGGCCGCCATCTCTGGATCGGTCACTGCGCCATCGACCAACAGCGCCTCGACAAATAGCCCGCGGTCACCGGTCAGGGCCGCCTCCACCGTCAACGACGTGGCAGCAAGTTTGCGGTTGATGATCGCTGCCAATGGCTCGGGAAAGTCGCAGATCTGCAAGGGACGCAGTCCTGTGGCCGTGGCTGCGGCCGGTAGCTCGAGAATCGCTTCGTAGGGCAGGTTGGGCACGGCCCCCCGGTTGGGCAGATTGGCGGAAAAGACGCGGCGCTCGTCCCCCTCCATGGCGCGCAGAATCTGAATCAACTGCTCGTGCTCGCCTTCCGCACGCTCAAAGACCCACTCGTCCAGTGGCTGCTCCCCTAGCGCCTGGGCCCGCATATGGGCATAGATCTCGTCGCCCGCGGCGATGGTACCCTCGAATGAATAGGCGTCCACGCCCAGTGTTTTGCCATAGTAGCGCCCCCCAGGAAAGCGCTCCGGAAAGAACTCGGACACGTGGCGATCGTTCACCGCAGGATAAGCGCCGTAGGTCTCAAAGAGCGACCACGAGAAGAGATTGTCGGTCGCTGTGAAAGGCTCCAGCCAATCCCCCGCCTCCGAAAACATCTGGCCCAACCGCGCGGTGTCGAAGGGTTGGCCTCGCCCCTCGGCCAACTTGGCCTTTACCAACGGCCATGCATCGCAACCGCGCCAACGCAGGTCAAATATGAAGGTCAGGTGATTGAGCCCGACGAACAGCGAGGTCAATTCCTGAGGCGGGGCGCCGATGAACTCGGCCAACTGCCGCTCCACGTGGAATACGCCGTGGCACAGCCCCACCACCGGTACACCGGTGGCCCTGCGGATCGCCCAGCAATTGGCCGTCATTGGGTTGCTATAGTTGACGAACAACGCCTCAGGGCAGAGTTCCTCCACGTCTCGCGCGATATCCACCAGTGCGGGAATCATACGCATGGCGCGCGAAACGCCTCCCGGCATCACCGAGTCGCCCACGGGTTGATAGATGCCGTACTTGCGCGGGATAAACACGTCCTTCTCCCACCCTCGGCGTCCCCCCACCCCAACCGTCATCACGACGACATCCGCCCCAGGTAGAACGTCACGGCGGTCGGTGGAGCCACCGATGGAAATATCCGCCCCCTTGGCGTCGACCATCCGCCGGCTGAGCTTTTCCGCCGTCTCCAGAGCCTGCGGGGCGATGTCCACCAGGTCCAACTCCCAGGGACCCATATCGGGACAAAGAATCATGTCAGCCACGAGGCCTTGGGTAAACATGGCGCTTCCTGCACCAACGAGTACGATTTTCCTGCGCTTGTTCATCTTGGTTTCTCCTATAAAGTTTGTTGTGCTTTGTCGCAACGTCCCCATGTCCATTGTTGCGTTTTATCCCAATGCTCGTCGTTCACGTAAGCAGGCACTCACTCGCCCCCGGAGCAGCCCGACAGGCAAAAACCGCGACCGATCGCCCGGTCTCGGCTTGATATCGCCTGCTGATGTGAGCCTCAAACTCGGGCACCGCGCCTTCTTGAACGAGCGCCACGATGCAGCCACCCCAGCCGGCGCCAGTTAGCCGGGCGCCCACGACCCCCTCGACCTCGCGCGCCGCTGCCACCAGGCACTCCAGTTCCGGGCAGCTAACCTCATAGTCATCCCGCGCGCTGGCGTGAGCCTCGTTCAACAGGCGGCCCAATGTCGTCACCTGGCCAGCGCGGAGGGCGGTCACGGCCGCCTGTACCCGCTGGTTCTCCGTCCAAACGTGCCGGCAACGGGCAAGAACCTTCAACACCGTGTCGCCAGACACACCCGGCAGGTCTCCCAACGCCATCCCCTGCTTACTCAGTTCAGCCACCGTCGTCCTGTCCGGCAGTATGGGGACCAAATCGTCCCAGTCCACATCCTGCACATCCCGCAGATGGGTGATGCCGGGAAAGCGGGCCTGTAGCAGCTTTACTCCGGCCCGGCAGGCGGCCACTCGCTGGTTAAAGGCCCCCCTCACCTTTTGATGGCGCACCCCGCTATCGGCAATAAGGATGCGATAGCCCGGCGGAAGGGGAATGTGCTCCGTCCTGTATTGCCCGGCGCCATCCGGGCGGCAGTCCAGAAAGAGCGCGTGTCCCCGCCGCCCCAACAGGGCGATAAAATGATCCATGATCCCGCCCCGTGTGCCGACGTACCACTCCGCCTCGGCGCACAGTTGCGCCATCGTGGCGCCATCTGGATCAAAGCCGCCCAAGTGCGCCAAAGCCAAGGCGACTGCCACGGTCACCGCCGAGGAGGAGCTAAGCCCCACCGCCCTCGGCACGCCGTAGGGCGGGCGGCCGTCCACCAGCCCATCCAGCCCTGTCAAGTCCCGGCCCAGTCGCCGAGACAGCTCACGAGCCACGCCTTTGGCATAGTTCCCCCAGTCTCCGGCGGGACCGGGTGAGACGCTCGGGTCTATGGTGAAAGAGAACGGCGAAAAGCCCGCCTCCACGTTGCTCAAGCGGACCACGCTGTCGGACCGGGGACGGGCCAGGAGCAGGATGTCCTTGTCCAGGGCCACAGGCAAAACAAAGCCATGATTGTAGTCGGTATGCTCGCCGATGAGGTTGACCCGACCGGGAGCGCGGAAGACAGACACCTCACCAGGCCCGTAGGTGGCGCCAAAGACCTCCAGCGCCTGCTCGTAGCGCCGGGCCTGTGCGGCAGCTTTCTCGCCGTAGATATCCTGCAAGGTGAGACCCATACTCAGTCTCTCACTACCCGGGGACGCACACCTGATGCTCAAAGACCTGGAATCAGCCGCTGCGCATTTCGAGAATAGAGCTTTTCCAGAACGTCGTCCGGCAGACCGGCCCCATCCACCTTCCAATTCCCCTGAACGGGGAAACCTGGATACTCGATCTGCTCTTCTTTTGACTCGAAAAAGCGCCAATGGGCGTCGTAGAAACGCTTGAGCTCCGCCAAATCCTCCTGGTCCCGTGGTTCAAAGGCATCCCACCCGAGCGTCAAATCGGTGCCAAAGATCACGCGATCCTGGTGTTTGAGAAAAAACGCCCGTACCTCATCCGCCGGATGGCGGCCGATCTCGCCGATGCGGGCGGTCGTATCCACGAAAAAGTTGGGATAACGCGCCAGACATCCGTCCACGTATGCCAGGTCCTCCGGGTAGTTGCCCAGGTGCGCGCCAATAAAGACCGTGCCAGGGTGTCGCTCGAAAACACGGTTACGCTGCGCCAGCAGGGTATCGTGATCGGGGAATTCTGGCCCGCCGAAATGCCAGTCAGGATGCAACTGCAGTTCATCCCAGCGCTCGTTCTCCCTATTCAGCGGCTCAAAAAAGGCCACCGGATCGGCGGTGTGGATGAGCACGGGCACACCCAGCTCGCCAGCCCTGGCCCACAGTGGATCGAGACGCGCGTCATCCACAGGGATAAGGTGACCCTCGGCGTCTTTGTGCCGCAGTCCCAGCTCCTTAAAGATCTTGAGGCCGCCAGCCCCGGCTTCCACTTTGCGTTCCAAATCCTGGGCCATACGCTCGCCAAAGCCAGGCGCGACGTCGTCAAAGTCGGGGGTGGGAAAGTAGATCAG
>CAYUIS010000067.1:17840-24375 GCA_964444825.1 uncultured Anaerolineales bacterium
GCGCCGCGCAGACGATGGCCGTGTTGCGCAGGCCATCTTCCCCGGTAGGCGTAGGCTCCCAATCGTTGATGACACAATCGGCAAAGTACCTGATGCTTTCCACCGCAAACCCCTTTTGATAGCCAAACACAACGGGAAGGCCGAGAACGTCAGGAAACGCCGCCCGACCGGTGTATTTCTCCAGCGCCCGATTGTGGGTCGTGTCTACCGAAGCCGAACCCTGTGTGCCAACGAGCCGCAGCTTAAAGTCAACCACGCTCGGCTCGCTGTTGGGCAATATCCAACAGTTCTCGACAAAGGCCACCCCGCCGTTCGCAAACTCGAGCGTCGTCTCAAAAAAGTCTGGCGTGTCTATGCCACGCTCAACCAACACCCTCGAGCGCGAGACAGAATACACGCGCGTGACCTCGCTGCCCATCAGCCAGCACACCAGGTCGATCAGGTGACTGCCCGTGAACCAGATGGTGGCCGAGCGGTCTGCCCAACGCAGCATCTCTGTCGGCACAAAGATCGTGTTGTTCAGTCGCGCGTTGATCAGGACCGGCTCTCCTAGCTCACCCTCGTCGAGGCTTTGCCTGAGCTGGTTGAACGGCGGGTTCCAGCGATTGTGGAAATCGACCATCAGCTTGACCCCTGCCCCGTCGGCGGCAGCGATGACGGCCCGGCAATCCGCCACCGTCAGTGCCAGAGGCTTTTCCATCAGTATGTCCTTGCCGGCCTCGGCCGCCGCCACACCGATTTCGGTGTGAACATAGTCGGGCGTGGCCACTGTCACCGCATCGACCTCTTTATTGGCCAGGAGCTCCCGGTAGTCCGTATACGAGTTCCGTGCACCATACTTTTCCGCGATCTCGACCGCGCGCTCTGCGTTCACGTCGCAGACCGCTACCAACTGCGCCCCGGGATGGGTCGAGTAGGTCAGGGCGTGATACTCACCCCACAGGCCGGTTCCGATCACGCCAAATCCTTTGCCCATGGTCATTCCTCCTTCCACAGATAGCGTACTGTCCGCTCCCACACCGTCACAGTCTCAGCGCCGCTCTGAAAGTCCCGCAGTTGTATCACTCTATCAGACCTCGACCGCTCTGCTGCATCTCCACGACCTGTAACATGCAGTCGAGCGACTGCTCGCCCATGTAGACGGTGCCCATCGAGTCAAAACTGGCAGGCTCACCATAGTCATCGCGAGCCAACCACGGGTCCGCGACGCGCTCGTGAGTGGCCCCCACCAAGTCGCCCTCCGGTACCTGCGTCCAAAAGATGCCCTGCAGCACGCGCTCGTAGAGCTCGCGGAACAAGGGAGCCCCGGTGCACTTGTAGAGCCGCCACAGGCACTCCACCTTCCGGTTTTGATAGCAGTAGATCGAGTATTGGACAAAGTGCTGCTGCTCCGCCGATGCACACTGTGTCGGATTCCTGACCCAGCTCAACTGCTTGGGACACCACCAGAGGAAGGAAAGATAAACATCGGCCACGGCGCGCGCCAGGCACTCGTCGTCCTGGGTGCGATCGTATTTGTCGAGCCAGTACTCGATCACACCCCAGATGCTGGCCTCCTCCAGTTCATCCGGCGGGAGGTCGGGGTGATGACCGGTGAACCGGAAACGGGCCTCGACGTCGTCGCGCACATATTGTTCAAGTTGCTGCGCGAAAGCCTTATACTTGAGATCAGCGGTGATGTCGCCAATAATCGGCAAGGCAGGGAGCGCACGACCGGATGTGGCCGACATGGACTTGTGCCCGGTCTCGATATCCACCTTCTGGGGCAGCCCACCATCTGGATTCCGCTGCCGCATCGCCCAGTTCACGGCCGCAACCGCCGCCTCGTACCATTCCCGACGGTCGAGTCCCTCGTGATCCCGGACCCGTTTCCAGGTCTGAAGCATATAGCGGGCGATATAGACATTCAGGTCGGGCTTGTAGCCGAGGTTCCCGCCCCGATCGTCGCTGTCAAAGGCACGCTTGCCCAGATCATAAGCCGTGTGCATCGCCCCGTAATGGATACTCGACCAGTCGGTCTCCTGTGCGCCGAGCACAAAATCCATCTGCTCGAAACACCGCTCCCGCCACAAGGAATCGCCCGTTCTCTCGTACAGCAGGTATTCAAAGTACGCACTCAGCGGCTGCTCACCGATGTAGACAAAATTGGATTCCGGGTCGCCCTCCTCCAGCTTGTATCCAATGCCGGGGTTCCACAACGTCGTATTGCGTCGCCCGGTCAGGAACAGCGCCAACGCCTCATCCTCGCTCCGCACGTGGAGCCGCTCAACGGCGAACTCGTTGAGAGCGACCCACTGCTGCACCAGTGACGTGATCGTCTCCACACCGTCGCCTCCGTTGCTGAACACGAGCTGCAGCGGCCAGGCGTACTCCACACCCTTCCGTAGGCCACCGGCCCCCACGCAGAACTGGGGCGGAACCACCCCGTCAGTGAAAAAGAACCCACAATCGCCGGTCCAGGTGGTGGGGTTGAGATAGTCGAACTGTAGATCAAGACCAAAGAGCAGCGCCAGGGAGAGGTCATCCCGGTAGAGCAGCGCTGCGGGGACACCGACGTAGGTCAACCGGGGCTCGGCCACGGCCTTGGCATCCTCGGCGAACGGGTAGAGGTGACAACTCCAGGTGTGGGCGTATCCAGCCTGGTAGGCAAACCCGACCTCCCAGCCCGATAGGTCCTCGTCCGTTGAAAAGCCGTATTCGATCCGGGCCGCCTTGAGACTCTCGGGCATTGATATCGTGACCCGGAAGCTGAACGTCACTCCCTCTACAGCCGCCTCGCCAGAGAACTGGGCCGTGGTTTCATCGACCCGCCCACCCGTTCCACAGCACAGCCAGCGCTCCTCACCGGTGGCGATGTTTCGGAGGAGGAGAAACCCCTGCTCCAGAGGGCTTTCCACCAGCACACCACTGACGGTGATCGAGCCGCAGGCGTAGCCATCCGGTCCCTCGGCAAAGGACCATTTGATACCCGCATCGTTCACTAGAATCATCCCATTCACAGCTCCACCACAGCCGTCAGGTTCTGTGGCCGGTCCGGATCCAATCCCTTCGCCACCGCCCGGTGATAGGCCAGGCGCTGCAACGCGGGCAGGTATAGCGGCCCGCGCTCCCACTCATCCAGGCCGCTGCGCAGTTCGATCGTATGGCCGGCCTGCCAGCCGGTGAAAGCCGAGCCGTCCTCGACCAGCGCCAGCGTGCGGGCCCCCAATCCCTCCATGTCTTTCAGCACGTCGAGTTCCTCCGCCAGGCCCGTGTCCGAGACAAGCCCAACGACCAACGTACGTTCGTTCACCATTGACATCGGCCCGTGGCGGAACTCTAGCGAATGGTAGGCCTCGGAATAGGAAAGCGACATCTCCTTCACCTTGAGCATCGCCTCATTGGCCAGACCATAGAGCGGGCCTTCACCGAGGAAAAAGATACGCTCTGTGTTCAGGTCCGCTCCCAACCGCCGAGGTAGGTCGCCCAGCCTATCCACGAGATCGTGCAGCGCATCAGGAAGCTGATGCAAACGCTCCAGCATCTCCCCGTCGTGGGCAAGGGTAGCGGTCAAACCCAGGATAAGCAACACCATGCTGGCGAAAGAGCGGGTCTGGGCAATGGATCGCTCCTGCGCATCCGGAGCCGCCAATACAAAGCCGGCCTGCTGCGCCAGTTGACTTTCGGGATGGCAGGTGACGGCCAGGGCGGGTGCAGCACCGAGTTCCTGAAAACGTTCCAACGCTCGCAGCGTCTCCGTCGTCGTCCCGGAACGGGATACCGCGACGAGCAGCGTCCGGTCTTTCAGGACCGTGTCAGGAAAGAGCCACAGCTCGGAAGCCGGACAGGCGCGAGCAGAGATGCCGGACCGATGAGCGATCATCGCTGCGGCGGTCTGAGCCAGGTAGTGCGTGGACCCGCATCCTACGACGAGGATCTGGTCAAAGTCGGTTTGATCGAAAAAGTCTGCGAGTCCCTCCCGGTCGAATTCAAAGGCATCCAATGTCGCCCGCCAGACCTGAGGTTGGCTGACGATCTCCTGCCAGGTGTGCGACTCTTCCGCTTTCATTGCGCTTCTCCATTCGCTTCTGCCACGGTAACCCGAATTCCCAGTTCCTCCAGATGAGCGACGAACTTGGCGTCAACTTCCGGATCGGTCACGAGCATAGTTATCCGCTCCACCGGCGCAATGTAGGCCGAGGCAACCTTGCCGAACTTGGTGTGGTCGGCCACCACGATCAGCTCTGGGGCCATCTCGATGATGGTGCGGTCGGTCATCACCTCCGGCAAAAAGTCGTTGCTCATGCCCTCTTCCAGGCTGATAGCCCGCATGCCCAGGATGACCTTATCCACCCGAACCTCGCGCAGGGCCTGTTCCGTGATGTGTCCCACCAAGGATAGCTCCGAAGCGCGCAGCATGCCCCCCGTTACGACGATGGTCACCTCTTTGGCAGCGGCCAGCTCGGTGGCCACGGTGAGGGCATTGGTAACCACGGTCAAGCCCTTGCGATCCACCAGGAGACGGGCGACGTGAGCCGTCGTGGATCCCGACCCGATAAAGACCGAGTCCCCGTCTGAAACCAAAGCAGCAGCGGCACGCCCGATGCACGTTTTGCAGTGTTCCGCCTGTATCATACGCTTGACCACCGGAGACTCGGGAGGGGCAGGGACGGCCGCCACCGCTCCCCCGTGTGCCCGACGCAGCGCCCCCTGTCCGGCCAGCTCGCGCAGATCGCGCCGGATGGTGACCTCGCTGACATCAAAGCGACGGCTCAGATCGATCACGGTGACCTGTCTGTGGTCGCGAAGCGTCTCCAGGATTTGTTGCTGGCGCTCTTCCTTCAACGCAATAGTCATATCATCTCCATATACCACAGGCTATGCATATCACGAACACACGCGACTATTTTATCACAATCAAGCTTCAGAGTCAAGGATTTCGGTCTCATTTGATCATAGTTGACCATATAACGATCATCTCCAGGGGGCGCGAGCGTTTCGCTGGCTGGTCGAAGCAGAACATCTTGTGCAAAGGGCTGGATTCGCCCAGGTTCAGAAGACTGACCATGATTGCGGTTGCCGACGAGCCATGATAAGATTGCCCACTATCTGATCTGGAGGTCAAAGTGGCCAAAATCAAGCAGTTGCCGACACGGCAGAGAATCAGGAAGGCGCTACTGTTTGCGTCCCTTCTAGTCTTTCCCGTCACGCTCTACTATTTCTCTCCCGCCCTCATTATGCAGGGCGCCTCGGAGGGCATTGTCAACGGAAGTTTTATCGTCTTTGGGCTGATGTTCGTGGCCTCCCTGTTCGTGGGGAGGCTGTGGTGTGGCTGGGCGTGTCCGGCCGGTGCGCTACAGGAATTCGGGCAGCCGATCAACAATAAGCCAACGCCCGGTGGCAAGTTCAACTGGATCAAGTGGGCTATCTGGATTCCCTGGATTGGCGCCATCGCTGCGCTGGCCATCGGCGCTGGCGGTTTCCATACGGTGAACCCGTTCTATCAGTTGGAGACCGGCGTCACCATGACCCTGCCGCTGGATGGCGGAGGCCCACCCTGGTTCATGATCTACTACATCATCATCGCCCTTTTCCTCCTCCTGGCCGTCATCTTTGGTCGACGAGCAAGCTGCCACATCATCTGCTGGATGGCTCCGTTTATGATTCTGGGCCGCAAGATCCGAAACGCTGCCCGCTGGCCATCGCTGCGCCTCAAGGCCGCACCTGAGCAGTGCACAGACTGCCAGAGATGTACCCGAGAGTGTCCGATGAGCTTGGACGTCAATCAGATGGTTCAAAGGGCGGATATGGAGGACAGTGAGTGCATTCTATGCGGGAGTTGCGTGGATGGCTGCCCTCAGGACGCTATCTGCTTCTCCTTCAGCGCCGGCAGGTAACCACAATCGGTTCTAAAACAGGAGGTGACCCGTGATACCAGGGATTATACTTTTCGTTCTCGCTGCAGCCTGGACCCTGTCATATCTGTGGCTCAACCAGGAGGTGGTCAGCCAAGGCAAGCGCCGTTGGGTAGACCCTCACTGGTTCCGCGGCAGTAGCTACCTCAAGATCGGTTGGGATTGGGTCAAGACCGCGTTGACCAAGGGACTTAGCTAATCACCGAGCTTCGCTTATCTTGTGAGCCTGATCCTGAGCCAGCGATGGCCTCGCGAAGCCAAGACCAAGACCGACCACCACTCCAATTCTCTGTGCAGTATGCATGTTATGCTTGATGAGTTTTGTCAGTCAACCAGGGTAATTAAGTCATTTGTCGCACGTCACTCAGTCATCTGACATAGAAAAGACCGTCGTGAAGACGGTCTTTTTGCATGGGTCGAAATGTGTCTTGTGACCGATGCGCGCCGCACTGAAGGATGGTACAATGGCCCCCAACGCGAGCAATAGCGAAAGGGGAGCATTAAGGAATGGAAGAGAGATATGCATCGGTATTGATCATCGCCAGGCCAGGTCCATTGCGAGATGGTTGGCAGACGCTGTTGACCGCGATGCCCCAAGTAGATTCGGTGGAAGAGGCGTGTGACCTCTCGTCGGCACTGAG
>CAYUIS010000067.1:24475-25935 GCA_964444825.1 uncultured Anaerolineales bacterium
CGATGCCCCAAGTAGATTCGGTGGAAGAGGCGTGTGACCTCTCGTCGGCACTGAGAATGGCCTTTGAGCGTGTCCCAGCCCTGGTGCTCTTGGACTCTGACCTGGCCGGCAGTGAGATCTCGCTGGCGCTAAGGCGCGCCAAGGCCAGGTGGCCGCAGGCACAGCGTTTGTTCCTTGCCAACGATGTCCAGCAGCAGCGCGAGGCAGAAGACGCCAGCGCCGATGCCGCGCTCCTCAAGGGATTCCCAGCCGCGAAGCTGGTCGCGGCAATAGCGGGACTACTGCTCGACCAGGCCGCGTGACAGAGAGAGAAATGACATCAAACACATTGTGTACAGCGAGAATCAGGACTATCTCGATGAGGATGAGCAGCTTGTCAGCTCTGGCGGGCACGATTCTCTTTCTAGCAATGGCAATCGGGTGGAAACCCTTCCTGCTGGCGCGGGCAGAATCTGAGAGGGTATCGCCCCCGGTGGCAGTATGGCCTATGGCTGTCTCACCCACGGTTACCCGGCCTGCCCCCGTTGCCGAGATTCCCAACCCTACCGCCGCGCGATCGGCGCCTATCGCGACCCCGTTGCCGTCAACATCTATCTCTCCAACGACGCCGACGACAGCGACGACGATGGCAACTCCATCGATAGCCGTGGCTGACGGCAATCGTGTGAACGTCCGCAGTGGGCCAGGCACTGACTATCCAGTGGTGGGCCTCTTCGATTCTGGGATCCAGGCACAGGTAGTTGGTCGCTACGGCGACTGGTGGCAGATCGAGTACGACGGTACGCCAGCCTGGGTCGCCAGCTGGGTCGTCGCCACATCCGGCGTGGACAGTGTTCCCCAGGTAGAGGCGCCATCTGTCTCGACTCCGCTTCTGCAGGCGACAGCTCCCCCGATGCGTATCCCAGCTCCCGCTGTACCTGAGGAGATCCACGAAGCACGTTGGATCGATATCGATCTGTCGCTGCAGTCATTGACGGCGTACGAAGGCCACACGCCAGTGCACACGACACTGGTCTCTACCGGCTTAGCCGGTACGCCTACGCCGGAGGGGCAGTTCCGCATCTGGGTCAAGTTCCGCTACGACGACATGGAAGGTCCCGGATACTACCTGGCCGATGTCCCATATGTGATGTACTTCCACAAGGGTTACGGCTTGCACGGCGTCTTCTGGCACGGCAACTTCGGCCATCCGATGAGCCACGGCTGTGTCAATCTGCCCACGCCTGAGGCGGAATGGTTGTTCGATTGGGCAGACGTGGGAACATTGGTCAACATTCATAGCTAAAGTGAGGTGAGTGATGGAAACCTCTACTCTCGGTGAGCATGTGTTGATTTCGCTGGCGCCCTGGCTGGTGGGAGTTGGCGTCGCGGGCAGCCTGGGCTATATCTGCGCCACGGTGATGCACAGTCTATTCTCCACTTTTCCTGGCCTGCGCAGACCATCAACGCTGCTGCCCTGG
>CAYUIS010000068.1:0-5805 GCA_964444825.1 uncultured Anaerolineales bacterium
AAGGGAATCTTGACAATCGTGCCCAATCGCGGTAGAGTTTCAAAGGCGGAGCTAGTGCCGTGTATCTGACCAAAAGCGCGTATTGCCTAGAAGGTGAAAGGTGAGCAGAACCCAAAGCCCAAACTCCAAACCCCAAATCCAGAATCTCAGCTTTCGGCTCTCGGATCTTGTATCTCCGATCGGTCATTGGGCGGTGGTCGTGATCGTCCTACTGGTCGCCCTGTTCTTTCGGGCGTACAACCTTGACCGTGTCCCGCCAGGGCTGGACGGCGATGAGATGTTCAACGCATGGGATGGGCTTCAGGCGTGGAAAAGGCCCTTTACTGTCTTCGTTCCGACCAACTATGGAAGCGAAACCCTGCTCATCTATCTGATAGCGCTCACGACCCGTCTACTGGGAGTGGCAGCCTGGACGGTACGATTGCCCTCGGTGATGAGTGGAATAGTCGGCCTCGCATTGACCTGGTCGCTCGCCAAGAGGTTGTTTAATTTCCGCGTCGCTGTCCTGACAACGGCGTTGACGGCCATCTCCGTATGGCCAGTCCTGCTGAATCGCGTTACGCTGCGGGCCTGCCTCCAGCCAGTCTGTCAGGCTGCCGCTGTTTATGGTCTCTGGCGCGCCCTGGACGACCGCAGCAATCGTTGGGCCATCGTGGGTGGTGTGTTTACAGGATTGACCCTGTACACGTACACACCCAGCCGCGCCTTTCCGGTGTTTATCGTCTGCTGGCTATTGGCGGCTTCGGTGATCTGTCGGCACGTGTTGCACGGGAATGGGAAACGGTTGGTGTTGCTTGGGCTTACCGCGGCTCTGGTCTTGGTGCCTCTGGGGCAGTTTGCACTGCGGCATCCTGAGACATACAACGAGCGAGTGCGGGCAACCGACTCAGATCTTAGACAGTTGCTGGCGGGTAATCCTGAGCCCGCCCTGCATTCAGTAGATGTTACGTTGCGCATGTTCACCCAAGTCGGTGACGCGAATTGGCGTTACAATCCCTCTAGGCGCCCGATGTTTGACATAGTGACAGGGGGGTTGTTCTACCTAGGATTAATCATCTCCCTGTGGCGGCTACGACGCCCGGCCTACTCGTTGGTGCTCATATGGTTGGCGGTGATGCTTCTCCCGAGCATACTTGGCAATGGTTCGCCCTCGTTCTGGCGCGCGGTCGGGGCGCTGACGCCCATTTACCTGATGCCGGCCATCGGCGCCGATTTCTTGTGGGGACAGATCGCTCATTGGTCGCACCGTTTCGATCGACGGAGTCTGGTCATTAGACTGGGTCTGCCTGCCATCGCGGTGGTCGGATTGGCCTTCGTCGGCGCCGATACGTGGCACGATTTCTTCGAGGAGTGGCCTCGTGATCCTCGGGTTCTGCATACATTTGAGGCCGATCTCGCTGCCGCTGCCCGCTACCTGAACGGCTATACCCCTGCTGACACGCCGGTATGGATCTCTAGTGATTACCCGGGTGACCTAAGTCGCAGGCTGGTGGACCTCCAGACAGACTACACTGGCCCGATACGGTGGTTCGACGGCAATCTGGTCACGGTGTGGCCCTCGGGCTGGGCCGGTCAGGACGTGTTGATGATGTTCACCAAATCGTCTCCGCCCAACCCGGATGCATTGTCCGCGCTGGGCGACTATTTGGTATACCAGGAGGACGACGCCGCCGGTGAGCTGCATCTGTGGGTATACCGGATTCCGGGAGAGCGGTTGTCCCAGGTGCCGTGGGAGCCTGAACACGAGGTGAGCGGGCGTTTCGCCCGCGACCGGGAGATTCTGGGATTCGATATACCGGCAGAAGCGAGGCGACAGACGAGCGTGCCCGTCATCGTCTACTGGCGTGTGCCGCCCGGCGTTGAGTATGAGACGGACGATCTGCCCCACAGCTTTGTATGTCTGCAAGATCACGTGGCGGGGAGATGCCTGGAGGACGTCCCGCCGCACTACAACGTCTATCCGATGTGGGATTGGACGGAGGGGGACGTGGTGGCGCAGCGGTACACGGTGCCCATACCGGCCGAGTTGCTGCCGCAGACGACGGCCTTTCACGCTGGGTTGTTCACCAGTGTTGGCGAGATCAGCTATGCCGACGAGGAGCAGGCGGGTGCGCCATTGCTCCTCGGTCCGGTCGAGGTTGTTGGATCGGCGACGGTTGATCCGCAGTGGGATTCCAGCACACCGACCTTTGGCCAGGAGTTGGCACTGATCGATTACGGGATTCCGACGGAGCGTTCTCCGGGTAGCACCCTGAGGGTCTGGCTGCGCTGGCAGGCGATACGCCCGCCAGGCGGGGACCGTGTCCTGCGCTTGGAGCTTTGTGAGGCCGCCAGCGGCGGGGTCGTCGTCTCAAAGGATGAGCTGTTGGGCTCGGATCGCTACCCAACGGGACGGTGGGTGAGCGGCGAGCCAGCCTATACGTTCCACCGCTTGCGCATTCCGCCTGACCTGGGCAACGGCGAATTCGACGTATACCTGACGTTGCTGGATGCCGACAGCCAGCGTGCGGTCGAATTGCCCCTGGCCTTGGGCAGGTTGTCGGTCTCGGGCCGGCCTCACTATTTCGAGTTGCCCACACCAGAGTATCCGCTGATCGCTGACTTTGGAT
This sequence comes from uncultured Anaerolineales bacterium, assembly GCA_964444825.1. GTDB lineage: Bacteria > Chloroflexota > Anaerolineae > B4-G1 > B4-G1 > CAYUIS01. The sequence goes on from CAYUIS010000068.1 coordinate 2,610, forward strand.
CAAGTATCCGTCTGTTGGGATTCGATCTCAAAAACGTGAACGCCACCGGTGGAGGGCAGATTGAGATTGTGCTTTACTGGCAGGCGTTGGATACCGCGGACAATGATTACAAGGTGTTTGTGCACCTCTATCATCCGACCATACCGGGAGGCCTGTCCGGCCAGCACGACAGCCCGCCGGGGAACGGCGCTTTCCCGACTTTGAGCTGGCTGCCCGGTGAGGTGGTGAGCGATCCACACCTGGTACCCATCGAACAGAACGCCGACGCCGGTCTGAGTGAGATCGGCGTGGGATTGTATCTTTCAAGCAGCGGCGAGAGGCTGCCGGTATCTGTACAAGGTCAAGCACAGCCGGACAACGTGCTTATCCTGACACAGGTGGAAGTGCAATGACGGTGGGAGCCGAAGCTAACTTTGCTTCTTATTCACTCTCTTCCCTCAGGCGTTCCCGTCGTGATTTGGCGACGACGCTATCAAAGTACCGGTAGAGGATGCGCGTGAGACCATCGGAGACCAGGAAGGCGAGCCAGGTGTCAAAACTAGGTAGGATATATGCCTGTCGTCGCTCAATGCCACGCACCACGGCCTGAGCCACCTTGTCGGCTTTCAGGGCCTTAGCCGTGCCCTCGATGCGGTGGGTCTCCAGTGGCTTGTATTGGTTCTCCACATGAAACCCAGGCGTGTCGGTGTTGGGAGGAAAGACGACGGCGACGTGAATGCCATAGGGCTTCATTTCCTGGCGTAGCGCATCGGAGAAACCGCGCACGGCGAACTTGGCTGCGCCATAGGCGGTGTAACCAAAGACTGCCAGAAAGCCAGCCACCGACGAAAAGTTGACGATGTGGCCGCTGCGGCGTTCCATCATCGCCGGTATCACTGCCTTGATGGGATGCAGCGTGCCGAAGAAGTCTGTGTCCATCGTATTGCGAAAGATCTCCAACGGTAGTTCCTCAAAGTAGCCAGGATGGGCGAAGCCAGCAGCGTTGATCAGAAGGTTGGGTGAGTGGCCGTCGGCGGTGAGGGTGGCGATGGCCTGCTGCGTCTGTTCCCAATCGCTCAGGTCGGCAGAATAGGCCCGCAGCCGTTGGGCTGGGTTCTCCCGCAGAGACTCCAACTCAGCCAGTGTTTCGTCCAGCAACGGCTGGCGGCGGGCGATGATGGAGACGTGAGCGCCACGACGGGTTAGCAACCGCGCCGTGGCCCGCCCGATGCCGCTGGAGCCGCCGGTTATGATGACGTGTTGGCTGCAAAAGTCCATACGCTGCCCTATCCTCCTCTGAGTGTCTGCAGATTCTCTCGCATCCTGAAGAATTTCGAGGGACCAGGATACGGCCCTGGTCCCTCGGGCTTGGCTATTCTCACTGTCTAATCACGATCGGCAAGTAGAACTTGGCCAGTCGGATCGATGTGAAAACTTGCGCATACCCCCCGTAAGCGCCCGGGGCCCTGATTTCGGCCACGTTCGAGATCGTCGTGCCCCATCCGCCGATCACCGTCGTGGTGATCACGATTTCACCTGGGGCGAGACCTGGCGTCACCGACCCAATGTGCCACACATGCGGATCGGGTGAGATTAGGGTTGACTGGGAGGTAATTCCCGTCACCGTCACCTCAGAGGGGAGGATGTCTGTCAATACTACACCCGTCGCCACCTGATTGCCGATGTTTTGGTATCGCAGGGTATACACCAGGTCGTTGCCCACATTGACGGCACTGGCGGAAGCCTGTTTGGTCACCCGCAGACTCGCTGCCTCGGTAACCACGTCAGTCGCAAACACCGTCTGGGTTACCACCCGTTGCCGGGCGTCGGCCAGCGCCGTGTTGCTAATGCGGCCGGTCGAGGATGGCGCCGTGGTAGTGATGACGATGGTTCGGCTCTCGGCCGGTCCCAGATCTCCCAGTGACCATCGGAGCACGGGCGACGACCAGCCCGGGTCCGGCGGTAGCGAGGTTGCATTCAGCGTTACCCCCGCGGGCAAGACATCCACTACTGTCACGTCATTTACGGCAAAGCCGCTGGGATTCTCGCAGCGCAGGATGTAGACGATTTCACCGCCGACCAGGACGCCAGCATCCCCCAACTTGGTCAAGTTCAAGTAGGGAGAGAGCGGTGTCACGGGTGTCAGCAGCGAGTCGTGTGTGGGCGTCACGCCATCTGCCGTCAGCAGGGCATGGTTGTACAGTTGTGAGGGTCCCTCCAACACGCGCACACGGACGCTGGCTGTCTGGTTCACCGGACCGATGGAGGGAAAGGTGAAAACGAGCGTCCCATTAGCGTATGATGCAGCAGGGTTGGATGACACAAACTGCACGCCGGCAGGTAGGAAGTCGTACAAGCGGGCGTTAAACGCCTGGGAGCCAGGGGTGGTGGTTGAGTAGGTGAGCGCGTATTCAATCACGTCTCCTGGTTCAGGTGCGTCGTTATTCACTGTCTTGGCGATGCCAAGTTCCGGATTGCCGATGGGGGGAATGGGGCTCGAAAAGGTCAGGCCTGGCAGTGCGTCGGATGCGTTTGATGTGGGAATGGACAGCAGCCACGTCCCAAGAAGCCAGACTGCGGTCACTGCGACCAAAATCGACGTCGCTTGTGTCAGGAGCACCTTGATCCTCGTTCTCTTGCTAAACATTTTTTCCTCCTATAGTTGGCTGTGGATGAGCGGCGTCGAATTGGGGCCAATGTGGGGGTTTCGCTCATCGGTTCCGATTACTGTTTGACGATCCTTTCGATATCGGGCCACGGAAGACCCGCCCAACTGAAGCGTTCCCAGTCTACTTTTCCGTGCTCGTTAAACTTGACGCCCTCAGCTTCCAGCAGCACCCGTTGAAGGTTGTCTGCCTGGCCTTCCCCGTCGGTGGACACGCGGCCCTGGCTGTTGATCACCCGGTGCCAGGGCACGTCAGAGCCTTCTGGGAGGCTGTGCAGCGCCCATCCGACTGTGCGGGCAGCGTGAGGATGGCCCAGCATACGGGCAATCATACCATACGAGGCCACCTTTCCGGCCGGTATCTGACACACCAGTCGGTAGACCTGTTCGAAGAAGCCAGTGCGCACCCTTGTCTCCAATTTCATCATTCAGCATGCAGGCAGGATGCCTGCGGTCCAGTGGGAGCAAGGGAACGCCGGCGGACGCGGAGCGATCAATCCTCCTCCTCCTCCTCCTCCGGCTCCAGGAGATGGGGGGCATAGTGCTGAAGAA
>CAYUIS010000068.1:5905-12097 GCA_964444825.1 uncultured Anaerolineales bacterium
TCCTCCTCCTCCTCCTCCTCCGGCTCCAGGAGATGGGGGGCATAGTGCTGAAGAAAGGTGTAGAACATGTTGGTCAGGCCTTCGATGGTTTCGTGATCTACCGTCTCTGGAGCCAGATCCTCGGGTATAGAGATGAGGGCGTCGAGAATGGCTTGGCACAGCACAATGGCCGAACTGGGCGTCTCGTCCAGCACGATCCGCTCTCCGTCGAACTTGATGATCTCGTACGTGGCGTACCATTTCTCGGTCAGATGCTCGTAATAGACTTTACGGTTGACGGTCCTCCAGCCCTGGGGGTTTTCACCAAAGAGCGCATACGCCTCCCGCAGGTCGTCGCTGTAGAGCGCGATCAAACCCCAAAGATACGAGCGCACCTCCGGCTCCAAGTGCTCTTCAATCGACGCCAGGAAATCGGCCTCATCCGCCCGGAGCAGAGCCATCAATATGAGCGTGGCAATGTCCTCCCCGGCGTACCGGTTTAGACCGGTCAGGATACGTCCCCACGTCTCAAAGCTGATCCCGCCGTCCAGATGTTGTCGGATGGTGCGATCTATGTATGCTCTGTTCACCGGGTCATCCTGTAGAAACTGCGAGCACAGCCCGGTCACCCTTTCCATCTCTGCATCTTCGTCGCCTGTATCGGGATCTGGAATGGGATCAGGCTCTATCCTTTGTTCGATGTCCATCCATTCTCCTTTCGTCTTTCTGCTCGTTCTATCGGTTCCAACTTTTCCATACGCTGATTGTGTGAGTGAGATGTCCCTTGGGCAATCGCCTTCTCAAGGCCCAGGCTTTTTGCGTGAGAACCCCGGTTTCCTGCGATCCGCTAGCGTGGTGCTGTCCCAGAGCTTGGGCTTGCCAACGCTTGACCCAGATCGGCCACCCGTGCGGGATTCATCCCGGGGCTCTCGGAGTTTCTCATAAGCCGCGGGTGATTCGTTGGTCGCGCCCGTACTGGGTGAAGTGAGCGGGTGCTCTGCCTTTGGCAGCAGGCCGCCCGTATCAGGTGGCGTGTGCTGTGGGGCTGATGGGCCCGGCGGGGTTGCGTGCCGTATCAGGTTAGCCTGGGTCGACCAGAAATCCCTCAGGGAGATCAGTCGCCTTCTGTTGGTACGCGACACGTGTGCCGCGGCCAAATGATAGGCACGAGCTGCCGTGTCGTACAGTTCTGCCGCTCGGAGCAGATCCCCGGATTCTATCGACGGGCCCGCGATTTGTTCAACCATTTCGGCAACTTTTTCGGCCAGGCCCAATGCCTGATCAACAGGCAGAGGCTCGCCTTGGGACAACCGGTTCAAGTTGATCTCGATGGTGCTCAGGGCCTGATGGGATTGTGGTGTATCCATTTTTTCCTAGCTCTCCTCGCCTGGGCTGCTGAGCTCGCGGAGTTGCGTATCCAACTCCTCTGCTATGAGTTTCTTGATGCCTCCGTATAGCTCATCGCAGATTTCGGCGGCGTTGGCGCACATATTCTCGGTGATCTCGCCCAAGTCTCCCAGCGCTTCGTCCCTGTGTTCGCCAGCCAGTTGCCTGAGTTGTGTGATCAGTTGGTCCGCTTGGTCGTGTATCGATTTGTGCCGATCGGCCAGAATCAGAATCCGGTCTTCCCTGACCGCCAGGCTGATGTGCAGTTCTCTGGTCAGATCGGACATCTCCTCTTCGGGACGACGTGTCTCCATCCACTTGCCCATCTCTGTGGCCAGTCTGGCCGAGGCCCCAAAGGTTCGCCGGATATCCCGGAGGTACCCTCTCCAATCCTCTGCCGGTTTGAGCGAATCGAGCAGATCGATCTGTTCTGAGAGGATCGTGCTCAAACGATGGGCGTTGACCGCGAGATAATACCTGTCCACGTAGGTTTTGAGCTTGCCGACAGTTCTATCCATCTTGCTGAGTATGCGCCTCCGGCGGCTGGACAGGGTGTGAATGGAGAATGAGGCGGCCCCTTCGGTACGCTGGCTTCCCTTTTCCGCTTTTCTCTCGTACTCGCCGGTCAAGTGCTCGGATGAATCGGCGTGTAAGGAGAACTGGGTCGCTTGAGTTGATTCAGGGACATCAGGCCAGACGATGTCGGGGCGTGCTTCTCTGCCAAGTCCGACGAGATCGGCGATACGATCACGGTTGTTTAGATAGATGATCAGTTCCCTGGCTCTGGCGGGCTTGGTGTCGCCTCGCAGACTGGCGTATTCTACCCCTAGATCGAAACAGTAGGTTTTCAGCTCTTCTTCGTCGTGTTTGGTGATGAGGATCTTGCGCAGGGCGGATCGTAGCTCACTATCCGCTGCCTTTTGCACGGAATCCACGCTGAATGCCCGGGCGTGTATCTGGCCTGTGTCTGAATCTGTCATATCGGATTTTTCCTGGCCTGCGACCAACCTGGCTGGAGGCCGCAAGGGCTATAGCATCTCGAGGAACGCTGCCACGCGCTCCCGTACCGCACCCTCGTTGTAGAGACGTTCGTCAGCCATGTCGGCCTCCAAGATAAGAACCGGGAGGCCGAGTTCTTTGCGCAGTCTTTCGCGCACCTTGTTCTGAGTGATGGAGAAAGGCTTGCACGAGTGGTTGGCGTGCATCACTACGCCGTCCACCTGAAAACGGAGCGCCATGTCAACGATTGTGGCCAGCCGTGTGGGTAGGTCGATGTTGATAAACACACCCGTGTACGCCTGGGCCATACCGAGGAAGGGATCCTGTGCGTCGAGTTCGACCGTCCAGGCGTTGGTGTAGGTATCGGCGACGAAGCAAGCGCCGGCGTCCATAAACGGGCGAAAGAAACGGTAAAGCCGGTACCAGATGGCGATGTTGTCCCACAAGAGGCGATATCGCTCGCCGGGCACCGCGCCGACGGACCGGGCGACGCGCTCCTCCAGTTCCGCCTTGAGGCGACGGTAGCAGCGTATACCCTGGCGGGTTCCTCGCAACGCGACGATGGGAGCCATAGCGATAAACAGGTCGGGCGCATTGATGGGAGAGGGCCGGTGCCGGCCGAACTCGAGTATCTCCTGCCATAGCGCGATGGCCTCTCTGGCGCGGCCGAGGACAGCGTCAAGTCTGTCAGGTCTCAAATGCTTTCCCGTAAGCGTTTCCAGCCACTCGACGAATACGTGCAATTGATCCTCGACGTAGGTTATGATGTGTGGTTCGGCCGGGGTGGTGCGCTGGAAGGGGACATCAAGGATAAAGAGGGGGACGTCGTAGAGCGCGGCCAGCGCTTCGTACCACTTGAGGACAGTGCCACAGATGTTGCTGCAACAGATCAGCATGTCGGGGCGCGGTAAACCGTTTAGGGGCGCTAACCTGGGCTGGTGCACCGCCCCGATGTGGCAACGGGCGTAAGCGCACAGGTCGGGTGGGTAGCCGCTCGCTTCGGCCACCTGACACAGCTCCACGGCATTCCTCCGGGCTCCACACAGCGCGCCGTAATTCTCTGGATAGAGGGTGGAGATGGACATCGCCTCCAGGATCTCGACCGGCGCCCCGCTGGTGACGTAGGCCAATGGTTGGACTCGTGCCAGCGCCTTGCGCTGGAGGTAGTAGCGCGTCATCACGCTGTTGATCTCTTTGAGCGACTGGAGCCGCGGGTACGTGGGCATGTTGATTCTCACCATCGGCGGTCCGAGAAAAGGCTTGCTCGAACCTGGTTTCCTAGTGTGTTATCATCTCCCTGAATGCCTCCACACGGGTGCGCAGTTGGCCGGTCTGGGATGCTTGCTCCAATTCGAGCAGTAGGTGAGGCAGACCGATCCGGTCAAGGGCGTGGCGCATCTGGACATAGTCGAACCCGTGGGGATCGCAGAACTTTTGTCTGGCAAAGACGACGCCGTCGGCGTGTCGCTCCTGGGCCAGTGACAGCAGATGGTCAGTGCGGGCACCTAGTCGGTGATGTTTGGTCGGGGTCGGCAGGAGGGCCAAAAGCCGATCGGCCAGGGAGCCCAGGGGCTCAGCGTCCTCGGCAGCGTCCACGCCAAAGTATCGTTCCCCCAGGTCGAACAGGTCGCCAACCACGTGAACGCCGGCCTGATCCAGAACCTCAAAGAGGGCAAGATCGCCCAAGGCTGGGCCGACCAGCAGCACGCGAGGCAAGCATCGTCGGTCGCTGGCAGGAGATTGCTGCGTCGCTTTGCTCCTCGCAATGACGATCGAATCGTTATCCAGTACCGGAGTCAGATGGTCGATATAGGCTTCCTTTGGCATCTCAAAGGCCGCCCGCACACGCTCATAGAGGGCGGAGGCGGTCCATCCATCTGGTTGAAATGTAGAACCGGCGCGGGTGTAGAGACGGCGCACCAGGCTGCGGGCGCGGTTGAACAGTGCGATGCTTTCGTTTAGCGCACCATCGGAGATGGCCTGGCCGGTCAGGGCCTCGATGCGCTGCTGTAACGACCTCAGTTCCGCCAGGAGGTAGGTGTGGGCAGCGGGGCCATCTAGGCGGAGCGGCATCCCAAAGTGAAGGCAGGGGATCCCCGGAACGTTCCAGGGCCAGAGATCGGCCAGGCCCTGAGTCGTGTCGCAGGTCTTGGCCAGGGCCATCGCGGCCAAACCGTCGAGTTCCCCCGCCAGAGCCTGGTCGAGCACTGAGCCGACAATCCAGCAGGTGAAGCTGGGTAGATGGGCGCGGGCAAAACCGCGATCCTGGGATGTGGGAAAGATAAACAGAGGGGTAAAGCCCGCCGCGTGAAAGAGCTCCTCGGGGATGTAGGCCGTGATGAAGCCAAGAGGAGACGGGAAATCGCGGATCGCTGCCTGCAAGGTGTGGGTCACGGTTTGCATGTCTGTCGATATCCAGGAAACCACACGTTCACTCGCGGGCGATGAGGGCAGCCCCGATCGCGCCCGCCAACTGGGCCAGTTCGGGAACGACGATGTGATGCTTCAGCTTTTCCTCCAGCATACGGGCAACGCCATCGTTGCGGGCCACTCCACCGGTGAAAACGACGCTATCGCGCACTGGGATACGTGCGACCATCGTGGCCACGCGGGCGGCGATGGCGTCGTGGAGGCCGGCGATGACTTCGGCCTTGGGCACCCCACTGGCCACGTGAGTGATGACCTCTGACTCTGCGAACACGGTGCAGGTGCTCGATATCTGGGCCCGGTGCGGCGCAGAGAGGGCGATGGGGCCAAAGTCGACCAGATCTGTCTCCAGTGCGTGGGCCATCACCTCGAGAAACCGGCCGGTGCCGGCGGCGCACTTGTCGTTCATCACAAAGTCGAGCACTTTGCCATCTGCACCCACGGAGATGGCCTTGCTATCCTGGCCGCCGATGTCTATCACCGTGTGCACGTCGGGGCAAAGGAAAAACGCGCCCCGGGCGTGGCAGGTGATCTCGGTGACGGTGCGATCTGCGTTGGGAACCTGGATCCGACCATAGCCGGTGCCGACCAGGCGGGCGATCTCCTCCCGGGTGAGCTCCGCCTGTGCCAAGGCCTGATCCAGAGCCTTGGTGGCAGCAGCACTCCGCTCGTATCCAGCAAGGATGACGGCTGTAGCGAGTAGGTCATCACCGTCGAAAACGGCTGCCTTGGCGGTGATCGCGCCCACGTCCACGCCTGCCGTGACCATGGCGCTAATGGTACGCGAATCAGGCCAGATGTCAAGCAGAGGTGGTTTCTCTTTTTTGCCTTTCTCTGATCTGGTGCGGGGCGAAGGGCAGCGGATCTGATCGGGTTTTCGATGGGATGTTTGTGCAACCAGGCCCGTTGGGCTATAATGTCGGGCGAGGATCAATTATGGATAAGCAACCCAATTCGCGCATGTGTTTCGTCTGTGGTGTTCAGAACCCGGTCGGCCTGAAGATAACCTTCTACGAGGATCACGAGGCGGAGCAAGTGCGCGTCAACTTTACCGTCCCGGACGCCTACCAGGGCTATCCTGGCGTCGTGCACGGGGGTATCGTCTCGGCCATCCTGGACGAGGTCTCCGGTCGGACGGTGCTGTTGCACGGCTCTGACGACGACCTGATGGCTACCCTGCGGCTCACGATCCGTTTTCGTCGCCCGACGCCCACCGAGACCCCGCTGACGGCCGTGGGATGGTTAGAGCGGAAAAGCGGGCGCGGAGCGCGGGTGGCCGGCGAGATTCGTCTGCCCGACGGCACCGTCACCGCCGAGTGTGAGGCGACCCTGGTCAACGTGCCCGCCGAGTTCCGTACGAGCTGGGAGAACGAAAAGCAGTACTGGAAGGTATACGAGTAG
>CAYUIS010000068.1:12197-25505 GCA_964444825.1 uncultured Anaerolineales bacterium
TACACTACAGACCGGGGATCGTGCGGCGGAGTATTTCGTATTGTTCGAGGGCCTTGCCGGCCCCTAGCGCCACGCAGGCAATGGGGGCGTCAGCGACATAGGCCGGAACGCCGGTCTCACGGGTGATCAGCTCGTCCAACTTTCGCAGCATAGCGGTGCCGCCCACCAACACCATACCCCGGTCGATGATGTCGGACGCCAACTCGGGCGGCGTTCTCTCTAGCACCGCCTTGACCACGCCGATGATCGCCCCGAGAGGTTCGGTCAGCGCCTCGGTCACTTCCTCGGAGGTGATGGTGATCGTACGAGGCAAGCCAGCCACCTGGTCGCGGCCCTGCACCTCCATCTCCAGATCCTCGTCCAGCGGTATTGCCGAGCCGATGCGCAGCTTGATCTGCTCCGCCGTCGGCTGGCCGATCATCAGGTTGTACTTGCGGCGGATATAGCCAGCGATGGCCTCATCCAGGCGCAAACCGGCCACGCGGACCGAATTCGCCACCACGATTCCATTGACCGAGATGACGGCAGCCTCTGACGCCCCTCCTCCCATGTCCACGATCATGTTGCCGGAAGCGGTATGGATGGGCAGGCCAGCACCGATAGCCCCAGCCATTGGCTCCGGTATGAGGTGGGCCCGGCTGGCGCCAGCCTCCAGCGCCGCTTCCCTCACGGCACGTTTTTCGACGCTCGTCACGCCATACGGCACGCTGATCATCACCCGCGGCTTGAACAGGCCTATACCCCCAGTGGCCTTGCGGATAAAGTACTCCAACATACGCTGTGTGACGCGGTAGTCGGCGATGACGCCGTTGCGGAGTGGTCGTATGACCTCAATGGCTTCCGGCGTGCGCCCCAACATAGCTCTGGCTTCCTCACCGACGGCGACGATCTTGTTTTCCTCGGAGGAAACGGCGACGACGGAGGGTTCCTGTAGGACTATACCCCGCCCTCGTACGTGCACCAATACGTTGACGGTACCCAGGTCAATTCCTAGTTCTTTAGCAAACATCCAGTTGCCTTTCAGCTATCGGCTGTCGCCTGGCCCGGGCTGCGACGGGGGCGTGGGTGGTCGGCGGCGCCGGCGTCTGGCTACCTTGAGCCGCACGTCCGAGCGCTGAAGCGCAACCTCAGTCAGTCGACGCTCCTCCGGTGGAGCCTGAGTCAACATCTCGGCCGCTCGCTGGCGGGCTTCCTGTGCCCGTTCGATATCGATCTCTTCAGCTCGCTCTGCCATGTCAGCTAGGACCATCACTTTGTGTGGCAGGACGTGCATAAAGCCGCCGTGAATAGCGAAAAAGTACTCCTCATCGCCGACCCGGGCGCACAGCTCGCCATCTGCCAACTGGGTAATCAGCGGTATGTGGTTGGGCAGAATGCCCAGTTGGCCGTCGATGCCCGGTGCAAGAACCATGTCGACCTCGCCGCTATACAATTCTCTCTCTGGAGAAACGATGGTCAGTGTTAGTCCGTTCACACGTTAACCCCTTCTTGACCCCGCGATCGGGCTACATTTGGCGCCCTTTCTCGATTGCTTCGTCTATCGTTCCGACCATGTAGAACGCATCTTCGGGCAGGTCATCGTGCTTGCCGTCAAGTATCTCGCGGAAACCACGGACGGTATCTTCGATGGAGACGTAACGCCCGGCCTGCCCTGTGTACCGCTCGGCGACGAACATTGGTTGTGAAAAGAACTTTTCGATACGGCGTGCCCGGTGCACGCTCATCCTGTCATCCTCCGATAGCTCCTCGATGCCCAGGATGGCGATTATGTCCTGGAGGTCCATATAACGCTGCAACACCTGCTGTACATCACGGGCGGTGTTGTAGTGCTCCTCTCCCACGATGTGAGGGTCGAGGATGCGCGACGTAGACGTCAGCGGGTCCGCAGCCGGATAGATTCCTTTGGCGACGATAGCCCGATCGAGCGTGATGGTCGCGTCCAGATGGGCAAAGGTCGCCACCGGACCGGGATCCGAATAGTCGTCTGCTGGCACGTAGACGGCCTGCATTGAGGTAATGGAACCCCGGTCAGTGGTGGTGATGCGCTCCTGAAGCTCACCCATATCGGTGCCCAATGTGGGCTGATAGCCCACCGCGCTGGGCATGCGTCCCAGCAATGCCGAAACCTCCATGCCTGCCATCACAAAGCGGTAGATATTATCGATGAACAACAGCACGTCCATGCCCTGATCGCGAAAGTACTCGGCCTGGGTCACGCCCGTCAGACCCACGCGGAAGCGCACCCCTGGAGGCTCGTTCATCTGCCCAAAGACCATCACCGTGCGGTCGATCACGCCCATCTCACTGAGCGTGTTGTAGAACTCGGTCCCCTCACGGCTTCGCTCTCCGACGCCAGCAAAGACAGAGACGCCCTCGTGATACTCAGCCATCGTGTACATCAACTCGGTGACGACGATGGTCTTGCCCACACCAGCGCCGCCAAAGACCCCCGTCTTTCCGCCCCGGGTGAATGGGGCGACCAGGTCAATCACCTTGAGCCCGGTCTCGTGAAACTCGCTCTGGGTGGATTGATCCTTGAACAAAGGAGCAAGACGGTGGATGGGATAACGTTCGGTCGTCTCCACCGGGCCCTTGTCGTCGATCGGTTCGCCCAGAACGTTCAAGAGGCGGCCCAGCGAGGGCTCTCCTACCGGCACCGAGATCGGTTTGCCGGTGTTGACGACGGGCATACCGCGCTGCAGGCCATCCGTCGTATCCATCGCCACACAGCGTACCCAGTTGTTCGGCAGTTGTTGTTCAACCTCCAGCACCAGTTTGTGATCGTTTATCGGGACCTCTAGGGCGACAAAGATCTCTGGAAGTTGCCTGGGTGGGAAGGCTACATCCACTACCGCGCCTTTGACTTGTACGATGTGGCCAAGCGGCCGTGTGCTCATGTGACTCTCCTCATAAACAGACTGCGGGTAAACGTTCGCTCCTCTGAGTTGCGACCGGCGCTTATCTCAGGGCCTCAGCCCCACCGGCAATGTCGAGTAGCTCCATCGTGATGCCCTTTTGACGGGCTTTATTGTAATCCAAAGTCAAATCATCGACCAAGTTGGCCGCGTTCTCGGTCGCGTTGCGCATAGCCACCATCCGTGCCGCATACTCGCTGGCGTGCGCCTCCAGAATCGCCTGGTAAACCTGGAGTTCGGTGAACCGTTCCAGAATCGATTCCAGGATGGTAGAGATGTCGGGTTCGTAGATGTATTCCGCCACCTGTGCCAGATCAACGTCGACGATGTACTCCATCATCGCCTGCACATCCTCCGCCTCATCCAATCCAGGAGCGCAGAAGGGAGCGTCAGGTGAACACAGGGGAAGCAGTCGTTGAATCACAGGCTTTTGCACCAGCAGATTGACAAAGTCAGTACGGGCCAGGTACACCTCGTCAGCCCGGCCTTCCAGAAACTCTTCGATGGCAGTGCGGGCGATGGGGGAGATATCGACCATGCGGGGTACTGCGGGCAACCCGTGGAACTCGGCCACAATCTCTGCCCCCATACGCCACAGGATGTCCCGGCCCTTACGTCCGACGGTGATGTATCGGACAGGCAAACCGCGCCTCTTGGCAAAATCGAGCGCAGTCCGCACAATGTTTTGGTTATAAGCGCCGCACAGTCCCCGCTCACCGGATATGAGTACGAGGAGGACATTCTCAACCGGTACGCGGCGGGTCAACAAGGGATGCAGGGTCTGTTCGGCGACCGCACCCAGGTGAACGATGAGTTCCCAAGCTGCATGGGCGTAAGCGCGCGTCGCCAGCGCTGCATTCTGCGCCTTGCGCACGTTTGACGCGGCGACGGCTTGCAGGGCCCTGGTCACCTGGCCCAGATTACCGATACTCTGGATACGACGCCGGATCTCACGCGCTGTCGCCATTTTGTTTCTCCGTGCTGGCTTCACCAGCCTTATCCGGCGAGACCCACGTCTGATTGAACTCTTTCAGCGCGGCCTGAAGTTTCGCCTCGTTCTCTTCGGTGATCTGCCCTTGCGCCACGATATCTGCGCCGATTTCCGGGTGCTGAGTGCGCAGGAAGGCAAGCACGTTTTTTTCGTAGCGGCGCATGCTGTCCATAGGCACAGCATCGCAGAATCCGTGTGTGCCTGCATACATAATGATTACCTGCTCCTCCACCGGCACCGGCTCATACTGGGGCTGTTTGAGGATCTCTGTCAACCGGCGACCGCGCTCCAGCCGATGCAGTGTGGTCTCATCCAGATCAGAGCCGAACTGGGCGAAAGCGGCCAATTCGCGGAACTGGGCCATATCCAAACGCAGCCGGCCAGCCACCTGCTTCATCCCCCTGATCTGCGCATCGCCTCCGACTCGAGAGACAGAGATACCCACGTTCATCGCCGGGCGGATTCCGGCGTTAAAGAGGTCGGTCTCCAAAAAGATCTGGCCGTCGGTGATGGAGATGACGTTCGTGGGGATGTAGGTGGCAATGTCGCCCAACTGGGTCTCGATGATAGGCAGCGCGGTGAGGCTGCCACCACCGTGATCATCGTGCATGCGGGCTGCCCGTTCCAGCAGCCGCGAGTGGAGATAAAAGATGTCGCCAGGATAGGCCTCCCGGCCCGGAGGGCGGCGGAGCAGAAGGCTGACCTGCCGGTAAGCCCAGGCGTGCTTTGTCAGGTCGTCGTAGATGATGAGCGCGTCCTCGCCTCGTTCCATAAACTCTTCGCCCATCGCACACCCGGCGTAGGGGGCGATGTACTGAAGCGCGGCCGGCTCGGACGCGGAAGCGATGACGACTATGGTGTGATCCATTGCGCCATACTGCTCCAATGTCGCCACCACCTGGGCGACCTGGGCCCGCCTTTGCCCGATGGCCACGTAGACGCAGCTCAGGTCCTTGTCACGCTGGTTGATGATGGTGTCGATTGTGAGGGCAGTCTTGCCGGTCTGCCGGTCACCGATGATCAGCTCACGCTGCCCCCGTCCAATGGGCGTCATTGCATCGATAGCTTTGATACCGGTCTGCACCGGCGTGTCGACGTTTTGCCGCATCACCACGCCCGGCGCAATACGCTCGACGGGACGGTATTTGTCGGTGGTTATGGGGCCTTTCCCATCCACAGGTTGGCCCAGGGCGTCTACCACGCGACCGAGGAGCGCGTCGCCCACCGGGACGGAGATGATACGGCCCGTGCCCCGCACCGTCTCACCTTCCTCGATCTCTGCATAGTCGCCGGTGATGATGATGCCGACGCTGTGCTCGTCCAGGTTGAAGGCAATGCCAGGCACGCCACTCTCGAACGCGACCAGTTCGCTCAGCTTGACGTTCGCTAGTCCTGACGCCCGGGCGATCCCGTCGCCGACCTCGATCACGGTTCCGACGTCTACGGTTTCGACGGACGGTTCAAAGTCCTCGATCTGTTCCCGCAGCGTGGCTGCCAATTCGCGTGCAATATCATGGGTTGGAGTTGTCACCATAGCTTACCTCTGGATACTAGATGGCAGGAGCAGCGTAATCCGCCCATAGTCGGTCATTTGCTAGGATGGAGCGGGGAAATGATACACGATATTGAAGGATTTGTCCAGCGCGACAAGGACTACTCGCGCTCCAGCCGCACGTCACCGCCACAGTGAGGACACCGGTGTACCGGCGTCTTGACGCTGAACTCACCGCCGCAGTAGGGACAGCGGCGGCTTACTGTGCCCGGTTTGAGGCCCGGGAAAACGTAGAACTCTCGTTCTCCCCGAGGCTCACGGTGGCACTGCCCGCGATGCTCCAGCAAGTTCAGGGCAGCCAAAGCTGCTTCGTCGGGCACGCCTAGCTCAGCCACTACCTGAGAGAGGGTTACCTCAGCGTTCCCTCCGGCCTGTGCCAGCCCGGTGATGCGATCGCTCAGGTTCTCGGGGTCCACATTCCGCAGACGGCTCAGGGTGAACCCGCTCCAGGCTGCCAGCCCGGCGCCGACGAGCAGCAGGGCTGCCGACAGAAGCAGCCGGGACGGTTGTTGTGTCGCGGCGCACAGGAACAAGAGCCCGACGGCCAGGAATATCGCCGAGATCAGAAATCCGATGAAAACAGTGGTCCGCTTCATTCTCACCCCCATCGGTCGGTCGCGTGTTTTAGCGCCTGCCCCAGGCTTTCGAACATCGTGTTGATCTCAGTTTCGCTCAAATCCTGCGCCAGGACCGGCTGGATGAGGTCCAGGAACTCGACGGGATGAGCGCACAGGTGACCGTCATCGCGCACCATCTGGGCCAGCTTTTCCCATTGCCCGTGAAAGGCCAGGACGTTATCCGGGATGGTGACGTCTAGTTTGGGTAGATGGGCGCTGTGCATCCGCTGCTGCGCTATGATGCTTTCCACGCTTTCGTCAAAACGCTGCAAGCCGTCTCTGATGCCGTCCAACAAGGCCAAAAGGCCAGCGACCGAACCGAGTCCCTCCTGATAGTCGTCGGTCTGGACGTTCAACCCGGTCATGTCGCTCAGTTTGTCCTCAATGTCATCAGCGGGAACCGCGATCGGTTCCTTGAGCCCGTCAAGCACCCGACGGGCTGCGCGCCTGAGGGCCAGGCTCGCGCGATTGGCCTCGTCACTCACGTAATCCAACTCCCCCTGTAGTTGCGCCAGCTCGAGCGTCGATTGTTGCCACTGGACTTGCAGGGTCTGCTGTTGGGCCTGAGTCTCCTTGTGGATCTCCTGCCACTCCTCGCGTACCTGTCTGAGATCCCGGTGGATAACCTTCAACTGGCCAAACACCTGGTGCCGCTGGCGGTCGAGCTTGTTGATTTTGCGAAAGTTGACCACCACACGCAGGCAGCCCGACAGCGTGCGAATCTGCTGGTTGAGCTGAGCCAGTTCCTCCTCCAGCCCGATGCGCCGGGCTTTGAGCTCTTCCTCCCGCTGGTCGAGCCGGGGGTTCTCCTGGCGCACTCTGTCCGAGATTTCCTGCCCGTCCGCCAGGGCCTGGTCGGCCTCGGCCTGAGTCTCGGGTATGTGTTTTTCCTCCAGTTCCTGGCGGCGTTGGTCTATGAGGGTCTGTTCCCCGGCTATTCCCTCCTCGATGCGGGCGCGGAGGTCAGGGCCAATCTCCTCCAACTGGGTGGTCACCGTCTCCACCAGTTGCTCCAGGGTAGCATCGTGCTGGGCTTTCCACTCGACATAGGCCGAGTTAAAGCCAACCTGGATCTCTTCTACCTCCTGGTGCACCTGGCCGATCTGATCGACATTGCTGGTGAGGAATTGGGACAGTTCCGCCAGAGAGACACTCTTGCCCATATCAGTTCACTCCTACTCCTCTGACCTGGCCCACGTAGCGGCGTTTGAGTCGCCATGCCAGGCGCTCCCAGACCGACCGTCCTTTCAGGTGAGGGGCGATCTCGGCAAAGCTGCCCTGCTCGTCCCAGTAGAGGGGGCAGGCCCCGCAGCAGATATCGACCAGATGGCAGTCCTTGCAGCCAGGTGGCACAAAGTCCTTGTTTCGCCAGTAACGCGCCGCCCGACGGTTCCAGATTGTGTCAAAGTCCTCCCGGACGAGGTTGCCGACGCCCTGCTCAAAACTGGAACAGGGCAGCACCTGCCCATCGGGCGCGATAGAGAGCAAACCGTCGGCGGCGGAGCAGGACTGGGAGCCCAGGCCGTGGGCCGCAGGGTTGAACAGGCAATAGGGCACCGGCGAATACCACACAAACCGCATCCCCCGCTCCTCGGCTCGCTTTTTGAGGGCCAGGACAATGTCGCCGATCTGTTCATAGTTTACGTCAGACGTGCCCACAGCGCCGCCCGTACGGATAACCATGTTCATCGAAAGGTACTCCTGCCCCATTTCGGCCAAAAGATCTATTAGGGCTGGCAACACCTGCCAGTTGCGGGCGTTGATGGTGGTGTTGGTGTGGGTATGGACGTCTGCCGCCTTGAGGTTGCGCACCCCTTGCAGGGTGCGTTCAAAGGCCCCTGGGTGATCTACCACCATATCGTGGTTGGCCGCATCACCTGCCTCTATGCTGACCTGGGCCGAGTTCAGCCCAGCCTCGGCCAGCCGTGTGACGTACCCATCGTCGGCGCACCGGATGCCGTTGGTGATCAGGTTGGTCCGCAGCCCTCGGTCTCTGGCGTGGGCGATGAGGTCGGCCAGGTCAGGGCGCAGGGTCGGCTCGCCGCCGGTGAAGGAGACGGTCGGCACGCGCGCCTGGTCCACGATCTTGTCCAGCACCAGTTTCACCTCGTCGGTGCTCATCTCCGGGACGGTCCGGCCTCGATCGGGAGAACTGGCGTAGCAGAAGAAGCACCGGTTCTGACAGCGGTAGGTGAGCGCAATCTCCGATAGGACGGGGTACATACGCTGGTGCGTGCCGAAGGGGGTGATCTTGACGGCGGGCGCGCAGCCGGCCTTGTCCTCCAGGACCAGCGCCAGACTGCGGAGCAGTTTGTCCAGGTCTTGCCTGACCTGGGTCTCGGGCACGTCATATCGCTGGGCCATCTGGGCTACCAGCGCGACCACATCGACCGGCCATTGGTTGTACAGGGCGTGGAGCAAATCGGTGGCCGTGCGGTTGAGGTAGTGGATCCGGTTTGGCCGCAGGATCAACAGGTTGTCCTCGGGCCGGACAAAGACATAGTCGCGGGTGCTTTCCACGAAGGAGGAGGCGAATTGTTGGAGTTGATCGCTTGCGGGCTGACTGGGCATGGGTAATCCTGTTTTCAGAACCTGCTCACGCACGCGCTGTGGCAGGCCGAATGGCACGCACTATGACAGTCGCAGGCGCTGTGACACGCGCTGTGACAGTTGCTGTGCACACAGGCGCTGTGGCAGGCGTCGTGGACGCAGGCTGAATGGCACGCCGAGTGACAGGCTGAGTGGCAGGCATCATACCCGGCATCCTGGCGTCCCGCCAGCCCATCCAGGATGGATGTGGCCGAGATCGCGACGTTCTCGGCTTTGTCGGCCAGATCTGAAGCCACACCCTCAAGCAGGCCAGCCATGTGGTCGGCAGCGCCGACCAGGGGCAGCTCACGTATACCGTCCGGCGCGGAGACACTCACCGGGACCGTGGCGCCAGGCGCCGAAAGACCGGCAGCCGCGGGAACGGGCACAGGGCGGTAGACCGGGTAGTGGTGCGAGAGAATCATCCACCGAAAGAGAGGGTGAGTCCAATCCCAGGACTCGGCTGTACCCACGCGGGAATACTCCTCCCACGCGTCGTCCGCCCTACGCCGGTACGTCTCCCGCGTGGCCTCGGCGTCAGCGTTCCACATCTTGGTCTGAAGGCCAGCAGATAGCAGCTTCAACATATGGTCAACCGTCGTCTGGGGCAGGGTGCCATCGTCGGCGATGCCATCTACCAGGGCCCGTTCATAGTCGGCCATCTCCAGATCGGGGTTGCTCAGCTCAAACTGCAATGGCTTGCGGTTGAGTACGGTGAGAACGCCTCGCTGTACCAGGGCTATGATCACCAGCGTGAGCACCCTGGTCGTATCTCCGATGTACATAGCCGCCTCGATGGCGTCCAGGTCGGGTACCAGCCCTGGCTCCTCAAAGGTCTCCAGTTCGATCTCTGGAACCTCCCACTCCTCGGGCGCAGCCTTGGGTGCTGCCCGGCGGAGCACAAGAAAGACGATCGACCCGGCCAGTATTATCCCTCCTGCACAGACACTGCACAGCGCGCCCACGACCGACAGGGGCGACACGGGGGCGGCTGCGGGTGACTGCTGCTCCGGCTCCGGTATCTCCTCAACTGGAGCGACGAAAGCGGCCTCGGTGGGCTCTGCCTCTGGAATGGAAAAGTAGCGGTCCGGGATATAGATCTTGGGCCGGAAGTGATACTGGGGCGGCACGTTCGTCTTGGACACATAGACGGACAGCCAGTTGCTCCCCGATGGTTCGTCGGGGGTCGGGTAGTATACCCAGCGATCGAATGACGAGACCACTGCCTCGTCCACCAGGATGCCCGTCTGATCCACGATCTCGTCGCTCACCTGCTCTGGTTGCGTGACGTCGTCGGGGAGCTCGATAGGAAGGATGAGGGTGACGACCTGCTCGCCGATCTCCAGGCTCCACTCGATGGGCGCCCACTCCAGCACGCGGTAGGACTCGCCCTCCACGGAGGTCTCGTCCAGTCTGGGGCTCACTTGGTAGTGAACGTGGACAGTATAATCCACCGCAGCCTTGGTGCTAAACCCAAAGTCTACGGAGTAGAAACCGCTCCCCTGGCTGTTCAAGGTGATGGGCGATTCCTGGCCCTCGTGCTCGATGTGGTCATCAAGCATCTGGTGACCGGGGTCGAAGGGGCCCATACTCGTGATGCCGTCCCGGGGTTCGGTTTCGTGAAAGGTGAGGCGATATGTGACGTCCAGCGTGCCGTCGCTGAGCACGGTGACCTGGGCCTCGACCTGTGTGATGATCGGTGGCCCGGCCGCCCTGACGCCGCTCCCCAGCCACAGGCACAGGCTGGCGACGGCTAACGTTACGCTAGCCCAACGCGCAATCCCGCGTTTTCTATGCACCTTGCTTACCCCCATCCCTCGTTTACCTCTACTGGTAGCTCACCCGCTTTGCCAGATCTCGACCCTCTCCCCCAGTCTACCCCGCTGCTGGTGACGATGGCCTTTTCTCACGACCCGGCCCACTGGATCAACCTAAGCTCGAACGGGTTGTTCAGATCCTCGTGCTGAGGCAACAGACGCAGGGAGTAGCCATAACGACCGCTAGAGTGACAGGGAATGGCCCCGGAGAAGGCATAGTCACCCTGCCCTTTGTCCTCCACAAAATCCATCACGGTCGCGGTGCCAGGGCTGATCTCGCCCTGGGTGTCGATAGGACCGTGATACAATTGCACCAATACGTCTTTTGGTTCCAGAGAACCGAGATGGACGACGGCCTTTACCTTGAGGTCGTCGCCGACCTTGATCTCGGCCTGGTCTTCGGCCTTGACGTCCACCACCTTGACCTGTGACCAGTTCTGGTGTAGATTGGCTTTCCAGTGGGCGAGTGCTTTGGCGCCAGCCATTTCGTCAGCATTCAGACGCTGGTGGCGCTCCTCGGCGGGGAGGTAGAAGAGTTCGGCGTACTGCCCCACCATCCGAGCGGTGTTAAAGGTGGGACAGCACACCATCATCGCCGCTTTCATCTTGGCGATCCACCTGCGGGGGAGGCCATCGGGCCCGCGCTCGTAGAAGGACGGGATCACCTCTTTCTCCAGGATGTCATAGATAGCGCTCGATTCTACCTGATCCTGGTAGTCGTGATCATCATAGACCTCACCGCGACCGATGGCCCAACCGATCTCTGGCTCATAGATCTCATCCCACCAGCCGTCAAGGATGCTCATATTTATGGCTCCATTGGCCGTCGCCTTCATGCCGCTGGTGCCGCTGGCCTCGCGGAAGCGACGGGGGTTGTTCAGCCACAGGTCAACCCCCTGCACCATGTAGCGGGCCACGCAGATATCATAGTCCTCGATAAAGACGATGCGCCGGCGCAAGTCCTCGCTCCTGGCCAGTTGAACGATGTCCCTGATAAGCTCCTTGCCTGGGAGATCTGCCGGGTGGGCCTTGCCGGTGAAGATGATCTGGACGGGACGGTTTTCACCATTCAAGAGAGGGGTCAGGCGCTCCAGGTCCCTGAGGATCAGGGTAGCCCGTTTGTAGGTGGCGAACCGCCGACCGAACCCGATGGTCAGCGCCTCGGGATCCAAGACGCCCTTGGCCCTCTCGATCTCCGTTGGGGGAGCGCCCCGATTCTCCAATTGGGTCCGCAGCTTGCGTCGAGCGAAGGCGATCAGGCGCTCGCGGCGCCGCTCGTGCGTGCGCCAGAGTTCTTCGTCGGGGATCTCGTCCACTCGCTGCCAAAGTTCGGCGTCGGCGGGGTATTCCCGCCAGGCCGGTCCCAGGTAGCGGTCAAAGAGATCGGCCATATCGTGGGAAATCCAGGATTGGAAATGCACGCCGTTGGTCAGGGACCTGATGGGCACCTCGTCCTCGGGCACTCCCGGCCAGACCGATTGCCACATACGGCGGGCCACGACACCGTGAAGCTTGCTGACGCCATTCGCGTCGGCGGAGAGGTTGAGTGCCAACACGGCCATACTGAAGGGCTCATTCGGGTCGCCGGGGTTGGTCCGCCCCAGGGCCAGGAAATCGCCCCTCGACAGACCGAGGCGGGGATAGTACTCGGAAAAGTACTTGTCCATAAGCTGAGGGGGGAAGATGTCGATGCCTGCTGGGACGGAAGTGTGAGTGGTGAAAACGTTGCCCGCTGTCGCTGCCTCCTTGGCCTCGGCAAAGGGCAGGTGATGCTCCTCCATAAGCTGGCGGATACGTTCCAAGCCCAAGAAGGCGGAGTGGCCCTCGTTCATATGGCAGACCGTAGCCTGAATGCCCAGCGCTTTGAGCGCTCGGATGCCCCCGATCCCCAGCAGAATCTCCTGCTGGATGCGCATCTCCTTGTCGCCACCGTACAACTGATCCGTGATGTCTCGATCCGTTGGGACATTGGCGTCTATATTGGTGTCGAGCAAATAGATGGGCGCACGACCCACCTGAACCCGCCAGACCTGTGCGCTCACCGTATGGCCGGGGTAGGTGACCTCGACCGTCAGAGGGGAACCATCCTCGCGCTGTTCCAGTCGGAGGGGCATGGTATAAAAGTCGTTCTCGGGATAACGCTCCTGCTGCCATCCGTCGGCGCTCAGGTATTGGCGGAAGTATCCCTGCTGGTAAAGCAGCCCGACCCCGACCAGGGGTAGATCCAGGTCGCTGGCCGATTTCATGTGGTCTGCCGACAGGATCCCCAGACCGCCGCTATAGTTCGGGATGCAATCGGTCAATCCAAACTCGGCCGAAAAGTAGGCAAAGGCCGGCTTTTCGAACGTGCCGTGTCTTTTCCGATACCAGGTAGCCTGGTTTTTCATATAGCGGTCGAATTTCTCCAGAATCCGCCCCATATAGGCCAGGAAGGCCTCGTCCTGGGCTGCCTTTTCCAGTTTACCCTGTTCGATCGTGCCCAGTAAACGGACCGGGTTGTGGCCCGACTCCTCCCACAAGTCCTGATCCAGGCGGCGGAAGAGATCAATCGCCTCCATATTCCAGGCCCACCAGAGGTTGTGAGCCAGTTCCTGCAGCCGGTTGAGCCTGGCCGGAACTGAGGGCAGTATGGTAAAGCTGTGAACAGGGCGCATTGGGTTATCTCCTTTCATCGGGTGGGTGTGGGGGAAAGTATAACACACCTGAGGATACGGCGCAAAACATCGCCCTGGCTCGGGCTTTCGATCCGCTGCGAGAGCCGCGGTCATGGGAGCGTTTCAATCCTGGGGCAACTTGTTCTTCAATGCTCCCAGTCCCCGTCCTCGGG
>CAYUIS010000069.1:0-25155 GCA_964444825.1 uncultured Anaerolineales bacterium
AGTTCTCGGCGTCGATGGCATTCATAACGCCCAGAGCCTGCTGGCGACCAACCTCAATGTTGTTGAAGGATACGTACGCGGCGATCTCAGTGGACTTGATCAGGCGATCGTAGGCTAGCACAATGACACCAGCCTCTGCGGCCTTGGCGGCAGCAGTGGCGGCGGCATCACCATCCTCAGCGATGATGATGATGGCCTTGGCACCCTGTGCGACCATGTTGTCGATCTGGTCGTTCTGCATCTTGACGTCGTGATTGGCCTCTTGGGAAAGGACCTGGTACCCCTTTTCCTCCAAGAGCTGGGTCATGAGGATCTCTTCGTTCTTCCAGCGCTCGGTCGCAAAGTCGGAGAAGGACAAGCCAACGATGATCGGCTCGCTTGGTTCTTCCGCCGCTCCCCCGGGACGCTGGCTTTCGGGAATATCCCGGTAGACATCGTCATAGCTCTGGAAACCGCTCTCCACGACGAGTTCCTGCACGTTGTCCTTGTTGACCTGGTAGACGGGCAGGAAGTGGCAGGGAACCTCCCCTTCCTTGCTGGGATCGTTCGTCAGCTCGGCCATGCTGTACATCTCCAGACCTGCATCCTCGCCCTTGATGAGCTGGTCAATGAGATCCACGGCCAGCGGAGACAGATCACGGATGTCCTTGAGGATGGAGACGGTTAGCTCGCCCTTGACGATGCTGTTGCAGCCATCGGCGGTGGCGTCCTGGCCCGAGATCGGCACCACACCAGCCAGCCCCTGGCCCTTCATTGCCTGCAGAGCGCCCAGGCCGGTGCCATCATTGGAGGCCACGACAGCGTCCACGTCGTTGTCTATGGACGTCAGGATGTTCTCCATCAGCTTGAGGGCGTTCGCTGCGTCCCAGTTGTCAACCCACTGGTCGGCCACGATCTCGATCTTGCCCGCTTCCTCCAACGGGTCGAGGATCAGGTCCTGGCCCTGACGGAAGAGGATGGCGTTGTTGTCGGTGGGGCTTCCGCCCAGTTTGACGACGCGAGCAGGACCGTTGGTTGCGACGTCCCAGTTCTCGGCGTCGATGGCATTCATAACGCCCAGAGCCTGCTGGCGACCAACCTCGATGTTGTTGAAGGACACGTAGGCGGCGATGTTGGTGGACTTGATCAGGCGGTCGTAGGCGAGCACGAGGACGCCGGCCTCCGCGGCCTTGTCAGCAGCGGTGGCGGCGGCATCACCATCCTCAGCGATGACGATGATGGCCTTGGCGCCCTGGGCGACCATGTTGTCGATCTGGTCGTTCTGCATCTTGACGTCGTGATTGGCTTCCTGGGAAAGGACCTGGTAGCCCTTTGCCTCCAAGAGCTGGGTCATGAGGATCTCTTCGTTCTTCCAGCGCTCGGTCGCAAAGTCAGAGAAGGACAGACCAACGATGGTCGCGCCTTCCGCTGGGGCGGCTGGCTCTTCCTCTGGCGCTTCCGGCTGGGAAGGCTCGGCCGTCGGAGTGGTGCAGCCAAACAGACTGGTGGCAATCAATGCCAACGTCAGGATGGCTACGATCAAACGAGTAATCTTGGACATTTTTCTCTCCTTTAGCTCCTTACTTGTGAGATTCGAGATTCTTGTTCTAGATAGGGAAACATCAAATCGTTATTGTCTCTGTTGCACCTCCTTATCCAAACCAAAGCATCCTTGATGGTCACGACGTTGGCCGGTTTGAAGTCGACGACTACTTCCACTGGTCCACCTCGTCCTGCTCGGGCTCCCAACCTTCGGTCGCCCATTCGTGGGGGATCCCCTTGGCATCTAATTGTGCCTCATAGTCCTTCAGGTTGATCTGGGTGATGATATCCACGCCCGTATCGATGACGCCATCTATCACGTCCATCTCGCCAAGCGCGGCATCCTGTCCCTGCGTGGTGATTAGGTAGATGAGCTGCACGGACTTGTAGCCCATACCGAACTCGCGCTGGGCCACGGTTACATCGATCACGCCTTCTTTGATGCCGTTGATGATGTCGGTCGTGGCGTCAAAGCAGACTAACCTGGTCTGATCCACCCGGTCGGCCTCCTTGATGGCGGTCGCCCATGCCGGGCCGTTGTAGGCGTACACACCAAAAGCCCCCGATAGCTCGGGGTTTGCCGATAGCACCGAGTTTGCGAGTTCCAGCGCCCTGGCTGCATCCTCCTTGTCGTTCACAGGCTCCAAGGTCTCGATGCCCGTGCCCGCAACGGCGTCTATAAACCCTTCTGTCCGCTGTAGGGCATTCAGGGCCGTGTCGGAACCGCGCCCGATGCCGACCGTGCCGCCCTCGGGCAGCAGCTTGGCCATCTCCTCCCCCGCCACTCGCCCAGCCGCATAGTTGTCGGTGCCGATGTACACCAGCGACACAGAGTCATCGACCGGTGGTGTGTCCAGCGTGGTAACGATGATACCCACATCAACGGCCTTTTTCATCACGGGCTCGAGAGCAGAAGGATCCGCAGGCGCCACTGCAATCCCAGTCACACCCTGGGCGATATAGGTCTCCATTGTCTCGATTTGCTTGGTGACATCCTCTGTCGGCGGAACAAAAAACACCACCTGATCATCACCTAAACCCAAGTCGGTCGCGGCCGCCTGAACGCCTGCTTCTATGTTGCTCCAATAGGGGTGTACCGACTTGCCAATCACGACGACCTTAATAGCCGCAGGCACGAGCTCTGTCGAACCGGGCTCCGAGCGCGCACATGAAACTAGCGACAAAACAATGGTGATGACAAGAAGCAACAGACACGGTCTTCTCATTACAAATCAACTAGAACACGGTATCGCCAATGGCTCTTGGCGTCGCTAGCGGTGAGGTTTTCGACAATGCCGGGCAGTAACTCTTAGAGGGGGACTGCCACCTGCCTATCCCCACTCTCACAGGGTAGCAGTATATCACAAAAGCCATTCGCTTTGACCCCTATTGCCCCTCTCAAATGCATAGGAAATCCCCTAGCACGGTTGGGGGATTTCCCCTATCCCCACAGTCAAAGATTGATGGGCAACGAGGGCCAAAGATGATATAATCGGGCTATGGAAAAGACCCGCGTCCTGCTAGCAGATGACCATGCGCTGGTGCTTGCCGGTATCCGCAACGCCCTCGAAGGATTCACCGATCTGGATATCGTTGGCGAGGTCGGGGATGGGCCCGCGCTAATGGCGGCTTTGGAACAGGAACAACCCGACTGCCTGTTGATCGACGTCGCTATGCCCGACTTTGAGCCCGTGCCCGCTATTCGTCAGATCAAGGCGAGCTACCCCGCCCTAAAGATACTGGTCGTCAGCGCCTACGACGACGATGTCTACGTACAGGGACTTTTGGGGGCTGGCGTGGATGGCTATCACCTAAAGGATGAACCTCTCAGCGACCTGAAACTGGCTGTGGAGCGGGTGTTGGCCGGTGGGCGCTGGGTATCTGGCCCACTAGTGGATAAACTTGTCAGCTACGCAGATACGCCACCAGCACCTTTGCCATCCCTCACGACACGGCAGCGGGATCTTTTGCAGTTGCTGCAGCAAGGCTGCGATAACCAAACCATCGCCCAGCGGCTGGAACTGAGCGTCAAGACGATCGAGAACCACCTCACGCGCCTCTACCGGCTGCTGAACGTCCAGAGCCGGCTGGAAGCGGCCAACTATGTGATGAAACATCCCAGGGTCTTGGCCCTCTCTGGGCAGACGGCCGCCCTGGCGCCAGCATCCCCCGAGGTGGCTGCCTGCAGGCGAATCAGCGTTTTACTGGTGGATGACAACGCTCGATACCGCCATCAGTTGCGTCGGATGATCGGCAAGATATGCCCACAAGCGACGATCTATGAAGCCGAGGATATTGGCGAGGCCGTGAATCTGACCAAGGGCGTGACGCCTCATCTTGCGCTTATCGACGTGATATTGGGGGAGGAGGATGGTATCCGCTGCACACGGCACATCAAGGCGCTGTCGCCCAAGTCCCGGGTCATCCTGATCAGTGCTTATCCAGACAGAGAGTTTCATCGGCTGGGTCTAGAAGCTGGCGCGGTAGCCTTTTTGGATAAGAAGGATCTAGAGACAGCCACTTTGCAGCACATTATCGAAGACATCATTGTGTGAGACTCAGGATGAGTGACGCTCCCCTTCTCACCAAGAGCGAAGGCAAACCCAGGATGCTCGATATGCTGGGCCGCTTTTGGCGCACGACGTTCGGGCGTTACCCAACCGTCATACTCCTTCTGCTGATCGTGGTGGGCGTTTTTTCAAGCCTCCAGCAACGGACCTTTTTTACCGGTCCAAATCTGCTGAACATCGCCCGCACGTTTTCGTGGCTCGCTATTGCCGCCTTTGGCGAGAGTATGGTCATCATTATCGGCGGCATCGATCTTTCGGTAGGCGCAGTGATGGGGCTGGCCAGCCTCATCAGCGCACTGTGTATGCGGGCCGGGCTGCCGGTGGGACTGTCCATCGTCGCCGGGTTGGCGACCGGCGCGCTGGCAGGCTGGCTCAACGGCACGATCGTCGCCCACGTCAAGCTTCCTCCCTTTATCGTCACCCTGGGGACGACGAGTGTCGTGCGAGGACTTACCCACGGCTTGAGTGGCGGCTGGTCTGTGACTGATCTCCCCGAAGGATTTCGCCTATTGGGCCAGAGTGATTTACTGCTCGGTCCCATTCCCTTTCCAGTGCCGTTCATATTCGTCCTAGGTGCGGCAGTACTGGTCGGTCTGCTGATGAACCAGACCATCTTTGGGCGCTACATCTTTGCACTGGCGAACAGCGAACAGGCGCTTGCCACCTCTGGCGTTAACGTCAGGCGAGTCAAAGTAGCCACCTATACGCTCTGCAGCCTGTTGGCAGCGACCGGCGGCTTGCTGATGACGGCGCGTCTGGGTGTCGCAACGCCCACGGTGGCTATCGGCTATGAACTAGATATCATCGTGGCCGTCGTCGTCGGCGGGACCAGCCTGTTTGGCGGAAAGGGAAGTATACTGGGCGTATTGTTAGGCGCAGCTTTCATACAGGTGCTACGCAACGGGTTGGTGCTCCTGGGGCTCCCTGCCTATTGGCAAGAGGCAGCAATGGGAGCTATGGTCCTGTTGGCCATCTCATTCGACTACTGGCGGCGAGAAAGAGCCCCGCTGTGGAACTGGAAAGGAGACCGCGAAACAGAGGGGCGCAGGGAAGAGAAGGACTGGAAGACGGTCTTACGTCGTCGGAGGCTGCCCGTTTTCTTGGTTCCAGCCGTATTGATCCTAGGCGGGTTGGTCGTCTGGCGGATCCTTGTCAGATTGCCCAGTGATCGGCCATCCTCCGCGCCCTCCAGCCAGCAAACGCTGACGATTGCCTGGATCCCCAAAGCGCGCAACAACCCCGTGTTCGAGTTAGGCCACCAGGGCGCGGTTCAAAGGGCGGCCGAATTGTCGGCCAGCGGGCCGGCCCAGGTAAAAGTACTGTACGTGGGCTCTGTGTCGTCCGATGCTGCCGAACAGGTGCAGGTGATAGAAGAGGCGATTGCGAGCAAGGTCGATGCTATTGCTGTCTCGTGCAACGATCCCGTCGCCTGCATCGATCCAATCAACAAGGCCGTGGCGGCCGGCATCCCAGTGATGGCGTGGGATTCTGATTCGCCTCAGAGCCAGCGTTTTACGTATCTGGGAATCGACAACTATGAGGCGGGGCAGGCGGCGGCAGACCTGCTGGTGCGCGCGATGGGCCAGCAAGGTAAGGTGGCGATCCTCACCGGCGTGCCCGGCGCACATAACCTGGAGGAGCGTGTCCGGGGTTTCAAAGATGGCATCGCCGATTACCCCGGCATCGAGGTTGTCGCCACGGTCATCAGCAACGACGACATCAACCTGGGTGTACAGGTTGTGGAAGAGACGATGCAGGCACATCCAGACCTGGACGGCTGGTTCTTTGTCGGGATGTGGTCACTGGTTGCTGATCGCGGCTCTATGCCATTGTGGGAAGAGGCCGCTATGCGTGGGGAGGTCAAGACGGTGGCTTTTGACACGCTCCCGGTCGAGCTGGAACTGCTGCGTGATGGCTATCTGTCGGGATTGGTGGGACAGAAATACTGGGGGTGGGGATACGACACGATGCAGATCGTCTATGACCACCTAGTCGAGGACAAGGAATACCCGTCCTTTATCAGTTCGGGTATGGATATTGTCACGCGCAACAACGTGGCGGCGATGCTTGAGGCGTGGGAGACGAACGATTTCAGCCAGCCCCTGCCCGATGCGTATTGAGATTGAGGTTTTTGATGGAACCGTTGCTGAAAGCCGCTAATCTCTCAAAGAGTTTCGGCACCTTGTCCGTGGTGCGGCGTATAAGCCTGGCTGTCCATTCGGGCGAGGTGGTGGGACTCGCTGGACGCAGCGGGTCGGGCAAATCAACCCTGGCTATGCTGCTGGCGGGTTCACACGTGCCGGATGAGGGCGAACTGTACTTTGCGGGGCAACGGCTCGAATACCCCTTCCACGTGCGAACGCTGGGCATAGAGATCATCCACCAGACGCCAATCCTGGCCGAGAACCTGGACATTACCAGCAACATCTTTTTGGGGAACGAGATCGGCTGGCCCTTGTGGGGCAACTGGCTCAAGGTGCCGAACCGACAGCGTATGGATCGGGAGGCAACCCGCATCCTGACACAGTTGGGTATGCAGTTCGCCTCTCTGCGCGAGGCGGTGGTCAATCTCTCAAGCGAGCAACGCCAGATGATCGCCATCGCCCGTGCAATGACCTGCACGCCCCGGTTGCTCGTCATCGATGACCCGACACGGTTGCTGAGCTATCCACATCAGCAAAAACTCCTCTCTCTGATCCAAACGTGGCAACAGCAGGGCACGGCCGTCATCTTTAGCAGCAACAATCTCGATCACTTGTTGGCCGTTACCGACCGCATTGTGGTCCTGCGCCACGGACGGCTGGTTGGAGAGTACGTCACCGACGAAACGGACCGCGCAGAGATCGTAGCCGCCGTGGTAGGCACCACCGACCGCCAGCAACTGACCCCCATCATCTGGGCATTGGACAGCTACTATCGCGTCCGCGAACAGGCCGAAAAACTGCGCCACCACCAGGAGCTCCTGGAGCAAGACCTGGCAACCCAGGACGCGGTGGATCGCCAGTTTGTCAATCAACTGGCAGAACAGATCAACGCCCTCGACAGCGCCAACGCGGCCTTGCAGGATGCCCAACGTCGGCTGCTGATCGAACTGGAACAGGAACGCAAGGTCCTGGCCCGCGAGATCCACGACCAGGTGATCCAGGACCTGTTGAGCGTGAACTATGAGTTGGAGGAGATTGAGGCATCCGAGGCAGCGATGCTGGGGCAAAGCGAGGAATTGTCCGGAATTCGCGAGAGCATTCGTGGCCTGGTGGCCGACCTGCGCCGCATCTGTGGCAGCCTGCGCCCGCCGACCATCGACAACCTGGGATTGGGCGCAGCGATCCAATCCTATACTCACGACTGGAGTAAACGCACGGGTATCTCGGTCACCCTCGACCTGGACGACAACCTGGGACGTCTTCCCGAGATCATTGAGCTTTCCATCTTTCGCATCGTGCAGGAAGGGCTGAACAACGTGCGCAGGCATTCCAACGCCAGTGACGTGGAGATATCTCTCACAAACACGTCACCGCGCACGTTGCTACTCTCCATTGCCGACAATGGGGTGGGCTTGGCCGAGAGTTTTGAGCTTGCTAGGCTCCCTGAAGAGGGGCACTATGGCCTGCTGGGCATCAGCGAGCGGGTAGCGCTGTTGGGTGGACGTGTCAAGTTCCAGAATCAGGTCCAGGGAGGGCTGCTCATTCAGGCAGAGATCCTTCACCCACGAGCAGTGCAGACCGACGAGTATGGGGCGCAAGTGACGTCACGGCTCACCGGCGCCTCTCCAGAGACCGTGAAAAGCTAAACACGTCGTACCGTTCAGTGGTAGATGGCGTGTCGTCAGACCGGCAACTGAATGGTGAAGGTACTCCCCTGCCCCAGCCCTTTGCTTGCTGCCGTGACCTTGCCGCCGTGCGCCTCCACAATGGCATGCACGATGGCCAGCCCCAAGCCGGTACCCCCGGTATCCCTACGGCGAGCCCGGTCGACGCGGTAGAAACGATCGAGGATATGGGGAAGGTGCTCTGGGGCAATGCCTTGACCGGTGTCCCGGACCCGCAACTGCACTTGCTCGGTTTCCTGTTCGATCTCATGGTTGAGCTCTACGGTGATCTCACCCCCACGGGGGGTGTGGTGAATAGAGTTGTTCAGCAGGTTCTGCAGGCACTGAGCCAGACGGGCGCGGTCCCCCTGAACGGTGGGCACTTGCTCAAGCTGGAGTAAAAGAGCCAGGCCTTCCGCCTCGATGATGGGGGCGTAGATACCGGCGGTCTCCTCGATCAGGGTAGCCAGATCGACTGTGGTTACGTTGAGGGGCAATTGATTCGCCTCGGCCTGTGCCAGTTCGCGCAGATCATCCACCAGTCGAGAGAGGTGGCGCGTTTGATCGTATAACCGGGCAATCTCGGTCTTGTCCAGCTCGTACACGTCATCCAGGATGGCGCGCAAGCTGCCCTGGATGACGGACAGGGGCGTGCGCAGTTCGTGAGCCACATCAGCCAGCATATTGCTTCGTAGAGTCTCGGCCTTTTCCAGCGCAGCGGCCATCTCGTTAAAGGCCTGCGCGACCACCCTGATCTCGTCACTCCCGCGGACCTCCACCCGGCGGCTCAAATCCTGCGACCCAATCGCTTTGGCTGCCTCCGCCAGCTTGTTCAGCGGAGAAGTCAGCCCGCGGCTGCTGATAACGCCTGCGGCTGTCCCAATAACGGTGACCACGATCGCAAACCTCCACAGTCCCTGGGCCAGAAACTGCCCCGGGCCTCGGGGTAGCGGCTCGTCGTCGCCCCTGAAGTGTTGCCAATCCTGAACACCCGCATCAAAGCCAAAAGAGCCAGTAGAAACGCCGATCACCAGCGGTATGAGGATCAGAAAGACGACGATCGCAACAAAAGTTAGACTAATGCGTACCCACAGCCGGTTCATGATTCATCATCCATCAAGCGATAGCCAACGCCGTATACCGTCTGAATGGTGGTAGGTTTTCTGGGGTCTGGTTCGATCTTGCGGCGCAGGTTTTTGATGTGGCTGTCCAGCGTTCGCCCCATTCCCTCGTAGGCGTAGCCCAGGGCCTTTTCCATCAATTCGTCCCGGGTGAACACGTAGCCTGGACCTTTCATCAATACGTGCAGCAGCTCAAACTCGGAGGGCGTCAGTTCGATCTGCTCGCCGTTCTTGGTCAGGGTGCGTCGGCCGACGTCGAGGCGCAACCCGCCAGCCTGCAACACCTGGGGTGGGGTGACCCCGCTCTCCAGATGGCTGCGCCGGAGCAAAGCCCGAACCCGCGCCACCACCTCCTGCGGGTTGAAGGGCTTGGTAACATAGTCGTCTGCCCCGATCTCCAGCCCCACGATCTTGTCGCTGTCCTCTACCCGGGCGGTGAGCATGATGATTGGTATTGTCGCCACATGGGTGTCAGCTCGGATGAGGCGAGTGATGTCCCACCCGTCCCGGTCGGGGAGCATCAGGTCGAGGATCAGCAGGTCGGGCTCTTCTCGACGAAGCGTGTGGAGCGCTGTTTCCCCATCGTAGGCGACGAGGACGTGGTATCCGGCTTTTTCCAGATAGGATCGCACCAGCCTGACAATTTCCTTGTCGTCGTCAACGACCAACACTCGTTCCATCTCGCAACCTTTCACAGAGTCATCAAGGGACGAATTGTCCCTGGCATTATACACAGTTCGGGTCGTTCCGGGAAACTTGTGCCATAGTGACATATCTATCCATTGCATCGCTATTATACAGGACAAATATGGAGGAAATCTGGAGAAAGGCTGGAGTTCTTGTGGGTCTTGATGCTTCCGCTTTCCGGCTATCTCCAGCATCTCTTCACCGAATCTCCAGAATTCCTCCAGAGTGATCTGGTAGAATACTCACGAAACTTGATCAGTAGAACTTGATCAGAAGGAGGAAGCTTGTGAAGAAAAAGTGGTGGATCGTCGCGGGGGCACTTGTCCTGCTCCTTGGGCTGGGCTATGGAGGGTATACGATCTGGCAGGGGGCGTCAACCCAGCAGGCTGCGGCACAGGCACCAGCGGAGGAGACTGCGATCGTGCGGCGGGACACGATACGGGTTAGCATCGACGGCAGCGGCAGCCTGGCGCCAAACGACGAGGTCTCGCTGGCCTTCTCGGCCGGTGGGGAGGTGGCTGAGGTCTTTGTGGAGGTTGGTGACGAGGTGCAAGCGGGCGACGTGTTGGCCCGGCTGGATGACGCCGACGCCCGCGAGGCGGTCGCCGACGCGGAGCTGCAGGTGGCGCAGGCCGAGATCAATCTTGCCCTGACGCGCGCGAACGTCGAGTTGGGATTGGCGCAGGCAGACCTGGAAGCCGCTCAGACCAGTTATGACGATGCGGTAGCGCTCGCGAATCGCACCGGCGATCAGCTCACTTCGGCTCGGGTCACGCTGGAGCAGGCCCTGGACGCGCTAGCCGATGCTCAGGAGGACTATGACGCGACCTGGGACCCGGCTCGCGATTGGGAGCTCAACATCAGGTGGAAGAAGGACGCGCTGGAGGCCGAGCGGGAGACGACCCAAGATGGATTGGAGCGGGCCCAGTATGACCTGGAGGTCGCACAGGCCGGCTATAATCTGGAGGTCGCCGGCATCAGCCAGGCGAGCGAGCAGAGCGCCTGGGCACAGGTGCTCAACTCGCAGGTAGCTTTGGAGACGGAGCCCCTTCAACTGGAGCAACTGGAGCTCTCGCTTTCCCAGGCGCAGCTCGCGCTGGACTCGGCGCGACGGGCGCTCGAGGACACAAAGCTGGTCGCGCCTATGAATGGCACGGTTACCACACTGGACGCCAAAGTGGGTGAGATGGCCAGCGCCGGGACGCCCGTCGTCGTGCTGAGCGATCTGGCAACGTTTGTCGTGGAGGTCAATCTGGACGAGACCGACGTAGCGCAGGTGAGTGTTGGCCAGGAGACGCTGGTGAGCGTGGATGCGTTTCCAGAGAATGAGCTGGTCGGCGAGGTGACGACCATTGCGCCAGTAGCGGACGTGCAATCGGGCGTGGTGCTCTACCCGGTGACCATTCAACTGTCGCCCACACAGGTGGGTGTGCGGGCAGGGATGACGGCTGACGTAGAGATCGTCACGGCCAGCCAGGAAGGTGTGCTGGTCGTTCCTCTGCGCGCGATCCAGAGCGAGGGTAGCAAGTCCACCGTGCGGCGGCAGTCTTTTGGGGGCTTTGAGCAGGTCGAGGTCACGTTGGGTGTGACGACTGATACCGAGGTAGAGATCACCGGCGGCCTGTCCGAAGGGGACGTGGTGAGCGTGGTCGCTGTGCCCACCCAGAGTCCCACCGAACGAGGATTTGGCCCAGGGGGCATGTTTGGTGGGGGAGAGGACTAGTATGATTGAGATAGAGGACGTCACCAAGGTCTACCGGATGGGCGAAGTGCAGGTCCACGCCCTGCGTGGTGTGTCCCTCAAGATCGAGCAGGGCGAGTGGGTAGCGATCATGGGGCCCTCCGGCTCTGGCAAGTCGACGCTGATGCACGTCATCAGCTGCCTGGATACGCCGACCTCGGGCTCATATCGGCTGGATGGGGTCGAGGTTGAGGGCTTGGAGGATAACCAACTGGCGTCTATTCGCAATCAGCAGATCGGCTTTGTCTTCCAGACCTTTAACCTGTTGCCCCGCACCAGCGCGCTGAAGCAGGTGATGTTGCCCTTGCAGTACACCCGGGACGGACAGCGGGTCCCCCTTGCCGAGCGAGAGCGGCGGGCGCGAGAGGCGTTGGAGATGGTGGGTCTGGGCGACCGGATGGACCACCAGCCGACGGAGCTTTCAGGCGGACAGCAGCAGCGAGTGGCCATCGCCCGGGCGCTGGTCAACGGTCCGCCGATCATTATGGCGGACGAGCCGACCGGCAACCTGGACTCGAGGGCGGGTGACGAGGTGATGGAGATCCTGCATCGATTGCACGAGGAGAGGTCCATCACGGTGGTGATGGTCACGCACGATGAGGAGATTGGTGCGCAAGCGGGCCGGATTGTGCGGTTACTGGACGGACTGATCGTGGATGGGGTGGGGGAATGATAGCAACGATAGCGGACCTGTGGGAGAATGTACGGGTGGCCCTGGGCGGCCTGGTGGTCAACAAGATGCGCTCGGCGCTGACGATGTTGGGCGTGATCATCGGCGTGGGGGCCGTCATTGCCCTGATGTCGATTGGCGAGGGGGCGCAGGCGTCCATCACCGAGGAGATCACCAGCATCGGCACCAACCTGCTTTTCGTGTCTCCTGGCGCCTTTGAGGGCGGCCCTGTTAGAGGTGCGGCGGGCAGCGCCAAGTCCCTCACTTACGACGACGCTGAGGCCATCGCCAATCCCCTTTACGTGCCGGATGCGGTGCTCGTCGCTCCCGAGTTCTCCCAGAGCACCCAGGTCATCTTTGGTGACGCGAACGTCAACGTCTCGGTGCTGGGAACGACGGGTGCGTACCGGAGCACCTATAACGTGGAGGTGGCGAGCGGCCGTTTCATCGAGGAAAAGGACTTGGATAAACGAGCGAACGTCGCTGTACTGGGCTATCAGACGGCACAGGACCTCTTTGGTGGCTTTGATCCAATCGGGCAGAAGATCAAGGTCGCCCTCTCCGGCGAGAACGGCGGGCGGGTCTCGGTAACCGTGGTCGGCGTGCTGGAGGAAAAGGGCGACTCGATGATGGGCAGTGTGGATGAGACAGTGTTCGTGCCCATCACCACGGCTCAGACCAAGATCTTTGAGGGACGCAACGCCCTGGGGGAGCCCATCGTGAGCAGGGTCAACGTGGTGGCGGCATCGGAGGATCTGTCGGGGGTGGTGATGGATCAGATCGAAACGCTGCTACGGCGCCGTCACGACATCGCCCCCGACGAGGACGCGGACTTTTCAGTGATGAGTCAGACCGATATGCTGGCGATGATGACGACGGTGACGAACACCCTGACGATCTTTCTGGGGGCGGTCGCCGGTATCTCGCTCCTGGTGGGGGGCATCGGCATCATGAACATCATGCTTGTCTCTGTGACGGAGCGCACGCGGGAGATCGGAATTCGCAAGGCCGTGGGCGCGCGCAGGGCGGATATCCTGATGCAGTTCCTGATGGAGGCAGTGGTGCTGAGCCTGCTGGGCGGGTTGCTTGGCATCCTACTGGGTGTGGGCCTGGCTCAACTCGTCACGTTGACGGGGCTGTTGACCTCGCTGGTCACACTCGATTCGGTGTTGCTGGCGGTGGGCTTTTCCTTCGCCATCGGCCTCTTTTTCGGTATCTATCCCGCCAACCAGGCGGCTAAAATGAACCCGATCGAGGCGCTGAGGTATGAGTAGGATGGCGTGTGAGGGTTCGAGTCTTCGGGAGAATCGAATGAAACACAAGATCTTTGACCTAAAGCGTGGCACTCTCCTGGCACTGCTGTTTGTGGCCCTGGTGGCGGGCTGCGGCGTGCCTGCGCCGGGTGGGGAGACACCCGCGAGACCGAGTACGGAGGAGCAAGCCATCGTTCAACCAGCAGCCACTTTTACGCCCTATCCGACCTACACGCCGTACCCCACCCACACGCCGTATCCCACACATACGCCGTATCCGACCGACGTGCCCCTGTCCACGGCGACGCCAGCGGTCGAGCCAACGGCTATGCCGACTGGCGTGCCAACCGAGGCTTCAACCGCGGTCCCAGACGGCTCGCAGGCTTTGCCGGCGCCCGCAAGCGCACCGGTGACGTCCGGTGCAGTGGACGTGCACCTGGAGCGGATCCCGGATACCGATCCTGGTCCACCCTTCACGATCCTGGTGGACACGATCCGAATTCAGGAGGATGGTAAATACAAGGTGACGGGATGGGTGCGCAACGACGGCTCTGAGACGTATGAGGGGGTCGGGGTTCACGGTTCGTTCCTGGATAAAGCGGGCATGGGACACGGGCCGGTGGATGTGTACTCTCCGTGTCCATTTCTGGAACCGGGCGCGGCCTGTCCCTTTAGCCTCGAGATCTATTCCCGGGACTATGTCGCCTACCATCTGCACCCGTTGGGCCAACCGGTCGTGTATCGCCAGCCGGCGCCCATCGTTCCGAGCGGTCTTGCTGTGTTCAACGACGGGGTTGGTAATGTGCGGATAACAGGCACGGCGAGCAATGGGAACGCGTTCGTTGTCAGGGATCCGACCATTGCCGGGGCGCTAGTTGATGCGAGTGGGCGGATCGTGAGCGTAGGATCGACGTTTGTGCTCGGAGACGTAGCGCCAGGGGCCAGTGTCTCGTTCGATGTGCGTATCAAGTACGCACCCTATTCCACGTACAAGCTGTACGCACAAGCGACGCGGGATTAGTGTGTGGATATCAAATCAGGGAGGTATGGAAATGTCAAAAGAGTGGAAGGTCGTGATCGGTGGTGTGGTTGCCCTTGTGGTCATCCTGGGGATCGGTCTGTCGATCGCGCGCGTGGTGCGCTTGAGAAGGGGACTCTACGGTGGGGCGTGGGAATCTCGACCACAGTGGGAGTCCGAAAAAGCGCACTATGAGTTGGAGGTGGAGCTGGTAGATGACGATGGGGACGGAGTGCCTGACCGGGGCGTGATCAAGCTCCCCAGGGAGGCGGCCTTCGGTCGGGGGCGTTTCTTCGGCGGACGGCTGGCCCTCAGCCGCTCCGCCCGGTTCGGGCCGGGGCATAGGATGGGATTCGGAGGGCACCCCTTCGGCTTTTTCCCAGTCGTAGGGGGCCTGATTCGCCTGGCGTTTCTTGCTGGCGCAAGCGTGTTGGGCGTCGTCCTGTACCGCCAGTGGCGCAAGACACATCCGCAAGCTCCTCCCGCTTCCGAATAGCTGTTCGGTACCGAGAGACTGGACCTTGGTAGACTGGATCATTCCCAGTCTGCTGGGGTGGTAGCCCGCCATCTTGTGGATATGGCACGAAACTGTGATCAGATTCCCCCGTCTGCATCCCCAGGACCCTACAACTTGACAGATAAAGCTTCTTCGATATAATTTGCCAGCTAAATATTAGCCGTCTAAACAAATCTCTCTGGGTTTGGTCCGGGGTTTTGCAGAAGGAGCTCAAGATGTCGAAGACGCCAGAGTCGTTGGATTTCTTGTTGGTACAGATCTGTAAACTACACTACGCCAGGATGCACACATCGCTGGAAGAACTGGGGTTGTATCGTGGCCAACCGCCGATGCTGTTCGCGCTATGGGAGCAAGAGGGAGCCACACACGGCGAGTTGGCTGTGCGGTTGCACGTCAAGCCCGCTACGATCACTAAGATGATCACACGGATGGAAAGGGCGGGCTTTGTCGAGCGTCGATCCGATCCGGAGGATCAGCGTGTATCACGGGTGTACCTTAGCGATGCAGGGCGTTCAATTCGGGAGCAGGTTGAGCAAGTCTGGCGCACACTCGAAGCGGAGACATTCGAGGGATTCAGCGCAGATGAACGTGATTTGCTCCAGCGATTCCTTGTTCAACTGTGCGAGAATTTAAAGCGCGTGGTTGGCGGAAAGCCGCCATTGTAGTGGATTGTTGGTTTCTAGACGGCAAAGCACACAAAAGGGATATGTATCTGGAATGAAGTCAGCTTACAAGTTAGGCAAGTTTCTAAGACCGTACTGGAAGTGGGCCGTTCTAGCTCCACTGCTCATGATCCTCGAAGTTGCTATGGATCTGATGCAGCCACGGCTGATCCAGCGTATCGTCGACGAGGGAATTGCCCAACTCGATATGTCGATCGTCACCAGCACCGGCTTGCTGATGGTAGGGCTGGCGCTCGTCGGTGCGGTGGGAGGTTTGGGTTGCACGGTGTTCGCTACGCTGGCGGCACAGGGCTTTGGGGCCGACTTGCGCCACACGCTCTTTCGGAAGGTGCAGTCGTTCTCCTTTGGCAACCTAGACGACCTGGAGACGGGGCAGCTAATCACACGCCTCACCAACGACGTCACCCAGGTGCAGACGGTGGTGGGCATGTTGCTCAGGATCATGGTCCGCTCACCCCTTATGCTGCTGGGCAGTCTCGTGATGGCGATCCTGACCAGCCCCCAGCTCGCGCTGCTGTTTCTCGTGTTGGGACCGTTGGTTCTGGGTCTGGTAGCGTGGGTCATCGGTCGGGCAATGCCAATGTTCAGCCTAGTCCAGGCCAGGCTCGACGACTTGAACACGGTAATGCAAGAGAACCTAGCTGGCGTGCGCGTGGTCAAGGCATTTGTGCGGGCTGACCACGAGATCAAGCGCTTTGGGACGACGAACGACGGTTTGATGGATCAAACCATACGCGCGGCGCGGGTCGTGGTGATGGCGATGCCGTTCATGATGTTGACCGTCAACCTGGGCATAGTCGGGGCCATCTGGTTTGGCGGCCTTCAGGTCATGGTTGGCTCGATGCAAATCGGACAGATCATTGCCTTTGTCAACTATTTGATGCGCACGCTAATGTCTTTGCTGATGCTGAGCATGTTGGTGATGATGACCGCCCGCGCGCAGGCGTCGGCGGGTCGCATCCAACAGGTACTGGAGAGCGAACCCAAGATACAGAACAAGCCTGATGCTGCGATCCCCTTTGCACCGTTGGGACGAGTCGCCTTTGAAGACGTGACCTTTAGCTACGATAGCGACGGGCACGACCCGGTGCTCGGCAATGGAAAGCTGTCGCAGGGCATTAGCTTTGTGGCCGAGCCAGGTCAGACGGTGGCCATCCTGGGCGCGACCGGATCGGGCAAATCGAGCCTGGTCTGCCTGATCCCGCGTTTCTACGACGTGACCGAGGGGCGAGTGACGCTTGATGGTGTAGACGTGCGCGACGTCGACAAAGACGCGCTGCGCCGCAACATCGGTGTCGCGCTGCAAGAATCGGTCCTGTTCTCCGGGACGATCCGCGACAACATCCGCTACGGTCGCCCCGACGCCACCGACGAAGAGGTGATCGCCGCGGCCCAGGCGGCCCAGGCCCACGAGTTCATCACCGAGTTCCCGTATGGCTACGATACAGAGGTCGGACAGCGCGGCGTCAATCTATCGGGCGGGCAAAAGCAGCGCATCGCCATTGCGCGCGCGTTGCTGACTCAGCCCACCGTGCTGATCCTCGACGACAGCACCAGTTCGGTCGACGTGGAAACCGAGATCAAGATTCAGGATGCGCTGGAACACGTGATGAAAGATCGCACCAGTTTCGTGATCGCGCAGCGCATCAGTACGGTGTTGAACGCCGACAAGATCCTGGTGCTGGACGACGGTCAGATCGTCGCCGAAGGGACGCACGGCGAGTTGTTGGTCTCAAGCCCGATCTATCGCGAGATCTATGATTCCCAGTTGGGAAACGGAGTGACGAACCATGTCTGAGAATCGAGGGAACAAAAGACGCCCACCAGAGATGGGAAGAGGCGGCCCCGGTCGCCCTGGGGGATTTGGGCCAAGAGGCCACGGTCCTGGACCCGGTGGACCACCCGGTATGATGGGCGGCATAGGAGGACGAGCCGAAGACGTGCAAGGCACGATGCGCCGTCTGTGGGGATACTTGAGCCGCCAAAAGTGGTTGCTGATTGGCATCGTTGCGCTGGTCGCTCTTTCGTCGGGCCTGAACCTGTTGGGGCCCTACCTGATGGGAATCGCCATCGACGTGTACATTCTCAATGATGATGTGCCGGGCCTGATCCGCACGGCGTCGCTGATGATCGGCGCTTATGGAGCGGCAGCATTCGCCATGTGGCTGCAGGGCTATGTGATGATAACTTTGGCCCAATCCACCGTGCGCGACATCCGCAACGATCTATTTGCCAAGCTGCAAACGCTGTCCCTACGGTTCTTTGACCAGCATACCCACGGTGAGTTGATGAGCCGCCTGACAAACGACGTGGAGAACATTAGCAACGTGTTGAACCAGGGCGTCACCCAGTTCATCTCCAGTGTCTTTAGCGTCGTTGGGGTGGTGGTGGTGATGCTCTTGATCAACTGGCGTTTGGCCCTCGTCACCCTGATCACGATCCCGCTGATGTTTATTCTTAGCGGCACAGTGGCGAAACAGACGCGCAAGGGATTTCGTGAGCAGCAGGAGACGTTGGGCGATTTGAATGGCATCATCGAGGAGACGATCACCGGGCAGCGCGTGGTCAAGGCTTACGTGCGCGAGCGGGCCGTCATCGCCGAGTTTGACGCCGCCAACCTCAAGCTGCGACGCGCCTCGACGAGGGCCGAGCTATTTGCCGGTTTTATGGGGCCGATGATGAACATGGTCAATAACATGGGGCTGGCCGTCGTCGCGGGCACCGGCGGCTGGATGGCGCTGCAAGGGTTGGCGACCGTGGGCACCATCGCCAGCTTTATCAACTATGCCCGGCAGTTCTCGCGGCCGCTGAACCAGATCGCCCAACTGTACGCCCAGATCCAGGGAGCCATCGCGGGTGCGGAGCGCGTCTTTGAGGTTCTGGACGAGGTGCCAGAGCTGACCGATGCCCCAGATGCCCTGCCACTCGATCAGGTCGCGGGCGACGTGGTCTTTGAGGACGTCTGCTTTGGCTACAAGCCAGATGTGCCCGTGCTCAAGCAGGTCGATTTCCACGCTGAGCCTGGGCAGACCATCGCCCTGGTCGGCCCGACGGGGGCGGGCAAGACGACCATCATCAACCTGCTGACGCGCTTTTACGACATCGACAGCGGCCAGATCGGCATCGATGGAAAAAACATCTGCCAGTTGAAAAAGGCCGACCTGCGCCGCAAGCTGGGCATCGTGCTACAGGATACCTTCCTGTTCTCCGACACGGTGATGGAAAACATCCGCTACGGGCGGCTCGACGCCACCGAAGAGGAGGTTTTCGCCGCGGCCAAGCTGGCCAACGCCGACCAGTTCATCCACCGTCTGCCGCAGGGCTACGAGACCGAGCTTTCGGAGCGGGGCAGCAACCTGAGCCAGGGACAGCGGCAGTTGCTGGCCATCGCGCGCGCCATCCTGGCCGATCCCGGCATCCTCGTCCTGGACGAGGCGACCAGCAGCGTGGACACCCGCACGGAAAAGAACATCCAGGAGGCGATGCTGCGCCTGATGGAGGGACGGACCAGTTTCGTCATCGCGCACCGACTGAGCACCATCCGGGAGGCCGACAGTATCCTGGTCATCAACGACGGCGAGATCATTGAGCGCGGCAGTCACCAGGAGTTGCTGGCGCAGAGAGGGTTCTATCACAACCTGTATATGAGCCAGTTCAAAGGACAGGCGGTGCCAGAAGGCGAAGCGCGGCCGGTATCCTAGCCTGGGCCAGCATCCTTATAGATCGACTGAGACGAGGCAACCTGAGCCGAAAGGATTGGGGAGAGGGCAAAGATGAAATCGCTGTTGCGTATGATACAGTTTGTCAAACCGTATAGGGTAAAGGCCGTGTTGGCGTTGGTACTGTTGGTGGGGGTCGTGATCGCCGACCTGTTGATCCCGCGTCTGACCCAGCGGGTGATCGATCAGGGCATCAACCAGCAGGATATGCGGGTGATCGTGACGACGTCCGCACTGATGCTCGGGGCCGCGGCCCTGAGCGCGATGTTCGCTGTCGGCAACACGCTGCTTTCGGTGCGGGTGGCCATTGGGGCGGGCACAGACGTGCGCAGTGCGCTCGTCCGCAAGGTACAGTCGTTCTCGTTTGGGAACCTGGATCGTTTGCAGACCGGACAACTGCTGGTGCGCGCGACCAGTGACGTGAACCAGGTGCAGATGATCGTGCAGATGTCACTGCGCGTACTGACCCGCGCGCCGCTGTGGATGTTGGGCAGCATCGGTATGCTGGTCATAACCAGCACACAACTGTCGCTGCTGATGTTGGCCCTGTTGCCAGTGGTCTTGGGCATCATCTGGTTCTTCCTGAGCAGGGCGCGCCCGCTCTTTGTCTCCGTCCAGCAGAGGCTGGATCGGTTAAACCAGGTCCTGCAGGAGGGCTTGGCGGGCGTCCGGGTCGTCAAGGCGTTCGTGCGTGATGGCCACGAAAACGCTCGCTTCGAAGGGGCTAACCGGGATCTGACCGCCGAGAATATCAGGGTGACGCAACTTGTGGCCGTGCTGATCCCTACCATGATGACGCTGGTGAACCTGGCGGTCGTGGGCGTGATCTGGTTCGGCGGGGGCCTGGTCACCACTGGGGAGCTCACCGTGGGTGAGATCGTGGCCTCGGTCAATTATATGACCTTCTCGTTCTTCCCGCTGATGATGCTGGGCGGCATGACGGGGCCGATTTCGGCTGCCGACGCCTCGGCCGGGCGCATTTGGGAGGTACTCGATAGCACCGCCGAGGTGCAAAATCGGCCGCATGCGCGTGCCCTGCCCTCTATCGGAGGGCGTGTGGTGTTCGAGGACGTCTGTTTTAGCTACAACCACGGCTGCGACGAGCCGGTGCTCAAGGATATCGACCTGGTGGCCGAACCCGGGCAGACGGTGGCGATCCTGGGGGCTACCGGTTCAGGCAAGTCCAGCCTCGTCCATCTGATTCCGCGGTTCTACGATGTGGACCAGGGCCGCGTGACGTTGGACGGCGTCGATGTGCGGGATATGCCTCTCGACGCGCTGAGGGCTGAGATTGGCATCGCACTCCAGGAGACAGTGTTGTTCAGCGGCACCGTCCGCGACAACGTCCGCTACGGTCGGCCCGAGGCGACGGAGGACGAGGTCGTCGCCGCCGCGCAGGCCGCCCAGGCCCACGGGTTTATCACGTCGTTCCCTGATGGCTATGACAGCCTGGTCGGACAGCGAGGCGTGAACCTGTCGGGTGGTCAGAAGCAGCGGATCGCTATCGCCCGAGCGCTGTTGGCCCGACCAAAGATCCTCATTTTCGACGACAGTACCAGCGCCGTGGACGTTGAGACCGAGGCCGAGATCGAGGTGGCATTGGAACAGTTGATGGACGACTGTACGACCTTTGTCATCGCGCAGCGCATCAGCACGGTACTGAACGCCGACAAGATTGTAGTGCTGGACGGAGGACAGGTCGCTGCCGAGGGTACGCACGGGGAGTTGATGGCGTCGAGCCCCATATACCGGGAGATATACGAGTCCCAGTTGGGGAGCGGCACACCGCCAGGTGAAGGTGACGGGGGCTAGAGAATGGCAAAACAACAACAGCAACCACAAGCTACAGGTATGCCCGGTCCCGGCGGAAGGATGCGGGGGGGCAGGATCGAAAAGGCGCACAACGTACGGGGCACGCTGCGGCGGCTGCTGGCTACGCTCCAACCCTACAAGTGGGCGCTGGGGGTGGTGTTTGTCCTGGTGATCGCAAGCACGATCCTGGATCTGATCATACCTCTTCTGATGAGCGACGCCATTGACAGTCTGATCGCCGGTGGTGATCTCTCGGTGCTGCTGCGTTTCGTTTTGGGAATGGTAGGTGCGACCGCCGGTGGCTGGCTGGCGAAGGTGGGGCAGAACGTGATCATGGCACGGGTCTCTCAGGAGGTAATGCGCGGGATGCGCAGGGATCTCTTTGAGCACCTGCAGAAACTCTCGCTGAGTTTCTTTGACCGGCATCCCCACGGCGAGCTGATGAGCCGGTTGACGAACGAC
Organism: uncultured Anaerolineales bacterium; assembly: GCA_964444825.1. Classification (GTDB taxonomy): domain Bacteria; phylum Chloroflexota; class Anaerolineae; order B4-G1; family B4-G1; genus CAYUIS01. Next base: position 21,583 of record CAYUIS010000069.1, read on the forward strand.
CTGGACGCCATCAGCCGGGTGTTGTCTCAGAACGTGACAGAGTTGTTCACCGGGATACTCACATTGGGCGGCATCCTGGTGATCATGTTCGCCAAGAATTTCTGGTTGGCATTGGGGTCGATGATCGTCTTCCCACTGATGATGGGCCTGGTGGGATTCGTGGGCAAGCGCACCCGGCGCGGTTTTCGTGAATACCAGATGCGGATCGGTCAGTTGAACGGGAAGCTGGAGGAGATGTTCAGCGGGCAGCGGGTCATTATGGCGTTCGGACAGGAGGCCAGCACGCTGGCGGATTTTGACGCGGCAAACGAGCAAGTGCGCCAGGTGGGCATCCACGCGCAGACCTATGCGATGTTGGTACCGCCCCTGATGGGCATACTGAGCAACGCCAACATCGCCATTCTGGCTGGACTAGGCGGCTGGATGGTGCTCCGGGGGTGGGCCACGGTTGGCACCATCGTTGCCTTTTACAACTACTCGCGCAGGTTCGCCGCGCCGCTGCGGTTCCTGGGCAACCTGTACAACCAGCTCCAGGCTGCATTGGCCGGGGCGGAGCGGGTTTTCGAGACCCTCGACACCGAGCCCGAACTCACCGACGCGCCCGGCGCCCTCGTGCTGGACGACGTCGCTGGCGAGGTGGTTTTTGAGCGCGTGGACTTTGGCTACGTGCCCGGCGTGCCCGTGATCAAGGACATGAGCCTGCGGGCGGAGCCAGGGCAGACGGTCGCGCTGGTCGGGCCGACGGGTGCAGGCAAAACGACGATCATCAACCTGCTGACGCGCTTCTACGATACTGACGAGGGCGCAATCACCGTGGATGGGCACGACGTGCGCGACGTGGAGAAGGCAAGTCTGCGTCGCCAACTGGGGATCGTGTTACAGGATACCTTTCTCTTCTCAGAGTCGGTCAAGGAGAACATCCGCTACGGGCGACTCGATGCCACAGACGAGGAGGTCGTCGCGGCTGCCAAGCTTGCCAATGCTGATCAGTTCATCCGTCGCCTGCCAAAGGGGTACGACACAGAACTGTCGGAGCGGGGCAGCAACCTGAGCCAGGGGCAGCGACAGTTGCTCGCGATTGCCCGGGCGGTGCTGGCCGATCCGGGCATCCTGATCCTGGACGAGGCCACCAGCAGCGTCGATACCCGGACCGAGGCGCACATCCAGGAGGCGCTGTTGCGCCTGATGGCCGGGCGGACCAGTTTTGTCATCGCCCACCGGTTGAGTACCATCCGTGACGCGGACAAGATCCTGGTCATCAATGAAGGCGAGATCATTGAGCGGGGCAGCCACGCGGAATTGCTTGCCCAACAGGGGTTTTACGACAACTTGTACAGGAGCCAGTTCAAGGGACAGGGGGTGCCAGAAAGCCAAGCGCGGCTGGAATTCCAACCTGGGCCAGCATCATCATAGGTCGCCTGAGAGCGACCAGGCATAGCTACACTACCCAAGCGGATTCCTCGGTCTCGGGAATCAGATCCACTCGGGGCTGTCCACCGTCCGTTCTCCACCGGCGTCCCCGGTGTTGGACGTGCCCGCTGGCTCCACCAGCAGCACGTGGCATTCCCTCTCAGCGCGTGGCTTGTGCTCCACGCCTTTGGGCACCACGAGCATCTCGGCCTGGCGCAAGGTCGCTGTCCCATCTCGGAATTGGATGTCAAGCTCCCCCTCAAGGACAAAAAAGACCTCGTCCGTCTCCGGGTGAGCGTGCCAGACAAAATCACCCTGCAACTTGACCAGCTTGAGGTGATAGTCGTTCATCTGCGCCACGATCTTGGGCGACCAGAGTTCTTGGATCCTGGTCAGTTTCTCCTCCAGATTGATCACGGGGTGGGTCATTCTTGCTCTCCCACTTGAATCATTGGACCCCCTGGAGTCCTCATACCCCAAACCGATCGCCAACCTTGACTAGCCACTGGTGCAAGGGGGCCATATTCCGAGGGTTCTCCATCTTTTTCCGGCTGCCTTCCCAAAAGACCATCCGCACGTACGTGTGGTACGGCGTCTTGTCTTTGCTGAATCGGATGTCCCTGTGGGTACGCAGAATCGACCCACTGCCGCTTGTCCGTGTGTCGTAGATGATCCCCGCGGAGATGGTCCTTAGTCGCTCTCCTAGGGCCAACACAAAGTCCTGCGCCGGGGCAAGCACATGGTCCTGGTATTCCTGCTTGTGCGCGTTGAACCACTCACGGTTGTTGTTCTTGGACAGTTCCTCCAGAAAGCGCAGCGCCTCTGCAGGGAATCCATAGAAATTGGGTGTCTTGCTCATTGGGTGGTCACCTCCTCAAGTTCTGACTGGGTTGAGGTCAGCCGCGTGGTTTTGTTCTTGTGTCACAAGGCGTCCCTCCGAGCGGATTCTACTGTCTCATTCGTACTTGGTCAAGCGCCAGGGGGTCACCGAGCGGCCAAGGTCAATAATACCTCGGCCAGTCCATCTTGTGGAGCCACGACCATGGTGATGTGGCATTCCTCCTGCCCTCGTCTGGCCTTCGTCTGGCCGTCCCGTCGCAAGTTGGGTATAATATGTACGATTCAATTCAGCAACAGGACGTGGAAATAGTCGATCCAGGGTGGATGCTCAACAGGAGGGCGAGAATGGCCTACAACAAGCACGATGAGAAAGAGATGCAGAAGCACGAAGAGAAAGGCCGGAGCGACGCGCTCGGCGGCGTGATTGGGGCTACCGTCCTGATCTGGGCCGGCGTGGTGCTCTTGGCAGGCAACCTGGGCTACCTGTATGTGTTCACTGGTATCCTTGATAGCCTGGGAATCAGCCCGTATTCCTGGGAATGGGAGATGCCATTCTTCGACCCGAGGGCCTGGCAGGTGTTTTTCCTTGGGGCAGGTGTGATCGTCCTGTTCGAGATTGTGATACGGTTGCTGGTTCCGCTGTATCGGCGGCGGATGCTGGGGACGTTCATCGGAGCTATCGCCCTCTTTGCGCTAGGGCTGGGGCAGTGGACCATCATCTGGCCACTGATCCTGATCGCTATTGGGTTGTCGATCCTGCTGCGTGGGCTGTTCCGCAGAGGGTGAATGGACAGCCGTTCACTATGACCTAGCGGCGCTCCGACCACCGAGAGAACACAACGAAACATAGCACTTTGGTCAAGGGAGGAGGCAGGCGTACCGGCAAATTCGCTGGGCGTGCCCCACGACAAGGGCGGCTTTGGCGGGGAAGGGAGGGTATCCGCTATGAAGGCCAGGGATTTGGTGCTGCTTCTACTTGTTGGTTCGTTGCTCACATCGTGTTCGGGCGGTCCATCAAAGGGGGATGCAGAAAAAATCGTCTACGGGATCTATATCCGGGAAGCCACGATCGTTGGAAAGGCCCGATGTGAGCCCACGGACCAGATGACGGAGGATGACCACACCAACGTGTGGCTGATCCGCTACAGGTTCAAAGATCAGACCGACGTACACGGGATGTTGATAGAGGAGGTGGATGGGGAGTGGCAGATATACGCACCGACAGTGGAGGAATGCCCCTAGGGTTTCAGACGAGATTGTGGGACAGGGTCTAGCCACCTGACAGTTTGCATCCATACACTGGCTGTAATCGAATTGAGATGG
>CAYUIS010000070.1:0-24862 GCA_964444825.1 uncultured Anaerolineales bacterium
GATGGGCGTGGGCAAGTTCTACCTGACCAGCCCCAAGTTCATCTCCGCCGATGGTGGATTCAAGCGCGTGGTGTGGATGTCCAGCTTCCTCAAGCAGAGTATGGCGGATGAGCTGGCAGTGGTGGCTGAGCGGGAAGGTGTCCCCGACCTGATCGACCGTGTCGCTGACGAACGCAACGTCACCACCGTCGACGAGCTTGTCGATTGGCTTGAGGAGGTCCAGCATCCTGTTCGGACCATGGGTGTTATGGAAGCAGTCTCTGGAGCGGCCGAGGCTGAGGAGGTGGCAGCGCCTGTCGCTGAAGCGTCCGTGGTCGGAAAGCCCCCGGTACCGGTTGCCGAGGTGAAGGAAAAGGAACCTGTCGTCGTGGCAGAGGTGTCTCCGGCGCCTGCGCCCGAACCAGCAGCGCCCCCGCCAGCATCAGCACCCGCTCCTGCCGCTGTGCCTGGATTGCCGGCTGGTGCCGACGCTCAAGCCATCGTCCAGGCCAGCGCAGACGTCGTGCTGGGCAGCATCCGGCGGGCCCTCGAGGCCGCGCTCCGCGAGTTGGGTGGAACTGCGCCAGCCCCGGCCGCGCCGGCAGCTCCGGCTGTCACGGTGGCCCCGGTGGCATCAGCAGCCCCAGCAGTCGAGGAAGTGGTCGAGGCAAGGCGGGAACGTCCCGTAGTGGAACCCTGGTCCGAGGACAAGGAAACGAGCGTAGAGGTCCTGAAGGAAAAGTGGATGGGCACGGTGCGCGAGGTGACGCTGGGCGCGACTGCGGCCGAGGGCGGCACGCGAGCTCACACGGTCACCGTCGGTGGACAGACCGCGATGCCTTTCCTTGACTTTGAGGGGGATATGCCGCACAAGCCGCTGATCGCCGTCGAAATCCAGGATCGGAAGCCTGGCGATTGGTCGCCGCTGCTGATGGAGGCCTGGGGTGACGTGGTGAACGATCCTGCCGAGTGGGCCAAGGCGGCCGAGAAGATGGGGGCGGATATCATCGCCCTTCAGCTTAGCCTGACGGACGCTGACGGCAGTCCGAACACGCCTGAGAACGTCCGGGCAGTCGTGCGCAAGGTGCTCGAGGCCACGGGTTTACCCTTGATCGTGTTCGGACCAGGACAGGTGGATGCCGACAATGAGCTCCTGGTTCCCGTGGCCGAAGAGGCAGCGGGAGAGCGGTTGCTTCTGGGCCTATGCGAGGAAAAGAACTATCGTACCATCGTCGCCGCGGCGCTGGCCCACGGCCACCTGGTCATCGCCCGTACCGCGATGGACGTCAATCTGGCCAAGCAGCTCAACATCCTGATCACCGATATGGGATTGCCGGCCGAGCGGGTCTTGATGGACCCGACCTGCGCCGGCGTCGGTTATGGGATGGAATACGGCTACTCCGTGATGGAACGCTTGCGCCTGGCCGCGCTCCAGGGCGACAGCATGACCCAGTTGCCTATGATCGTCACCGTGGGCTACGAGGCCTGGCGACAGAAGGAAAGCAAGGTTGGCGAGGGCGTGCCCGAGGCCTGGGGTGATTGGAAGGAACGTGCGATCAACTGGGAGGTCGTGACGGCTTCCGCGCTGATCGAGTCGGCTGCCGACATCGTCGTGCTGCGCCACCCTGAGTCGATGCGGCGCGTTCACAACATGATCGATGAATTGACGGGAGACTAGGAGATAGAACATGGCACTTTCAGGTATTCAAATCTACCAGCTCTTGCCCGCCAGCAGCAAGGACGCTGAGGTCAAGAAACACGCCAACTGCAAAGAGTGTGGTTTCCCTACGTGCCTGGCCTTTGCGATGAAACTGGCGGCCAAACAGGCAGAGCTGGACAAGTGTCCCTATGTCGAGGGTGCGTCCCGCGAGAAACTGGCCGATTCGGCCGCACCGCCTGTGCGGCTGGTCACCGTTTCGGCAAATGGCCGGGAGGTAAAATCTGGGAACGAGATCGTGCTTTTCCGCCACGAAAAGACGTTCTTCAACCCGGCTGGCCTTTTCATCCGCGTGACCGACGACCAGCCCGTAGAGGTGATCAAGGCGCTTGTCGAGGAGGCGGCAGGTTACTCAGTGGAATACGTCGGTATGTCATTGACTATCGACGGTTTTGCCGTCCAGGCCAGTGGCGACGGCGCGGCCTTCGCGGCGGCCGTCAAAGCGGTGCTGGACACGGCCCAGTTGCCGTTGATTCTGATGGCAGATGACGCGGCCGTGATGGCTGAGGGCTTGAAGGCTGCGGAGGGAACCCGCCCGCTGATCTATGGGGCGACGGCCGACAACTGGGAGGCCTTTGCCGACTTGGCCAAGCAGCACGACGCGCCGATGGCTATCCGCGCGGACACGCTGAGCGGTTTGGCTGAACTTACGGACAAGATCAAGGAGGCAGGGGTAGAGGAGATCGTCCTCGATCCCGGCGTGCGCGATCTCAAGTCATCGCTGGCGCTGAACACGCTTATCCGCCGGTTGGCGCTCAAGAGTACGTTCCGCCCGCTCGGCTTTCCCATCATCACCTTTCCCAGCGAATGTGCCGACGACGAGGGAATGGTCACCATCGCGGCGACGCACGCCATCACCAAGTACGGCGGGTTCGTCGTCCTGGATCGGTTCAGCCCGGCGACGGTCTACCCCCTGTTGGCGTTACGCACCAACATCTACACCGATCCACAGAAGCCGATCCAGGTGCAGCCTGGTGTCTATGAGATCAACGAGCCTAAGCAAGATTCCGCGGTGATGGTGACGACCAACTTTTCCATCACCTACTTCTCCGTGGCAAACGAGGTGGATGGCAGCGGTGTCCCTGGCTGGCTTCTGGTGGCCGATGCCGAGGGCATGAGCGTGCTAACGGCCTGGGCCGCTGGCAAGTTCGATGCTGAGCGCATCGCCAAGGCCGTCAAGGTGAACAACATGGAGGATAAGGTCAACCACCGCAAGCTCATCATCCCCGGCCACGTGTCGGTTCTGCTCGGAGAGCTCGAGGAGGAACTGCCGGGTTGGGAGATCCTGGTGGGCCCCCGCGAGGCGGTGGATTTGTCTGGCTATCTGAAGCTGTGGAGTCCGTCGTAGCTGGCGGCTCGGTATGTCTGGTTGTAACTCTTTCCCCCGCAGACGCGGGGGAAAGAGTGATACTTGTTTCCCAATTTCACGAAGGGTGTCACTGGCGTAAGCGCCCTCTCCGTGGTATCTGTTAGGGGGCTCGCAAGGAGGTTTGGTCATCAGCGTCGTCTCTGTTCACTTCAAGCCCGGCGGACAACGGGTAGAGGTACCCTCTGGTACTCTCCTGAGTGATGCTGCCGCTCAGGCCGGAGCCGAGCTTAACATACCTTGCGGCGGTCAGGGCCGTTGTGGTCGCTGCGCCGTGGTTATCGAAGCGGGCGAGGTGCGACGCCGTTCCACGGCCCAGCTTTCCCCTGAGGACGTGGAGGCCGGCTATGCGCTGGCCTGCCAGACGCTGATCGAAGGGGATGTCGTTGTTTTCATCCCACCCCAGGAGCGGATCGAGCGGCGGCTGAAGGAGAGCAAGCGGGCGGCCCAGGTAGAGCTGCCGTTCCCGTACGACCTTCACGATCAACCCCTGCGCAAATATGCGATCACTCTGGAGCCTCCCTCTCTACAGGATCAGACCGATGACTGGTCTCGCTTACGACGGGAGCTGAGTCGCCGTCACGGTATGGAGGAGGTTCAGGTCTCTCTGCCGGTGCTGCGCAAACTGGGCTCGGCTCTGCGGGAAGGGGAGTGGACGGTCACGTTGGTGATTGAGCTGTATGGTTGGGATCGTCCTGAGGGTCCGCCTCGTTTGATAGACGTTCTGCCGGGGGAGCGGTTGGAGAGTCTGTGGGCTGTGGCCATCGACATCGGCACGACGACGAACCACGTCTGGTTGGTGGACCTGATCGGTGGCGAGGTTATGGCGCAGAAAGCCGACTACAACGGTCAGATCGCTCGTGGTGCGGAGGTCATCCCCCGTATCATCTATGCCTCCAAAGGGAATGGTCTGGAGGAACTGCAAGGCTTGGTGATGGAAACCCTCAACCGCCTGCTGGAACAGGCAGCGCAGGAGAGGTCCATCAGCACAGACGAGATCTACAAGGCGGTGGTGGCCGGCAATAGCACGATGATCCATCTCTTTGCTGGCATTCCACCAGAGTCGATTCGCTTGATGCCATTCATCACGGCCGTGAACCAGTTGCCGCCCTTTCCGGCTCGTGAGATCGGCCTGGGGATCAACCCCGAGGGGAGCGTCGACTGTCTGCCTGGTGTCGCGTCCTACGTAGGGGCCGATATCACCTCGGGGGTGGTCAGTTCCGGGATGTGTGATACTGGGGAGTTGACCCTTTTTGTTGACATCGGGACTAACGGTGAGATGGCCCTGGGAGATTGCACCTGGCTCATTTCCTGTGCCTGTTCGGCCGGTCCGGCTTTCGAGGGCGCTGGAGTGGCGAACGGTATGCGGGCGACCGCTGGAGCCATCGAAGAAGTGTGGGTCAATTCGGAGACCTACGACGCCACGTATCGTGTGATCTATGACGAGAAGCCGAAGGGCATCTGTGGCTCTGGCCTCATCTCTCTCCTGGCGGAGATGTTTATCGCCGGCGTGATAGACAAGAGTGGCAACATCAACCTGGGCCTGGCGACGCCACGTGTCAGGAAGGGAGAGCACGGACCCGAGTACGTGGTTGCCTTGGCTGACGAGACCGCCATCGGCGAGGATATCGTTGTCACAGCCGTGGACATCGACAATCTGATGCGGGCCAAGGCGGCGATCTATGCCGGGTTCTCCATCCTGGCCCGCAGCGTGGGTTTGACGATGGGCGACATCGGCCAGTTGCTCATTGGCGGGGCCTTTGGCCAGTACATCAACGTGGAAAAAGCGACACAGATCGGTATGTTGCCCGATATGCCCTACGAGCACATTCACTTCCTTGGTAATACCTCGGTGCGGGGGGCGTACATGTCGCTTCTCTCTCAGGAGGTACGCCGTCAGGTCGTCGATGCAGGGCAGATGATGACCTACCTGGAGCTGTCGGCGGATAACACCTTCTTTGATGAGTTTAACGCCGCCATGTTTCTGCCTCACACCGACGAGTCCCAGTTTCCAACGGTGATGGCTCTTTTGGAGGGGCGATGAATCTTACGGGTCTGCACCTGTTGCTTACCTATCAGTGCAACTATGAATGTGACCACTGTTTTCTGTGGGGAGGTCCGTCCCAGGGGGGCACGATGACGCTGGCACAGATTCGCGACATCTACCGCCAGGCTCAGGAGCTGGGAACAGTCGAGGGGGTCTACCTGGAGGGTGGTGAGCCGTTTCTGTACTATGCCATTATGGTGCGGGCGGCACAGGAAGCGGCCGATCTGGGCTTTCAGGTCGGTATCGTGACCAACGATTACTGGGCTACCACGGTCCAGGATGCGGTTGAGTGGCTGCGACCACTGGCTGGTATCGTTCAAGACCTGTCCATATCCACCGACCTGTTTCACTACGATGAGGTGATGAGCGCGCACGCCCGCAATGCTCAGGCTGCGGCGGAGGAACTTGGGGTGCCGGTGAGCACCCTGATCTGCGAGGTGCCGGAGGGTACACCTGGATACCCTGCCCAGGAAGCGGGTGAGCCGGTGGAGAGCGGCGCGATCATGTTCAAGGGCAGAGCTGCGGTCAAGCTGATCGATGGCGTGGCCCGGCGACCCTGGCGCGAGTTCGACGAGTGCCCGTACGAGGTGTTGGACGATCCGGGCCGGGTCCACGTGGATTACCTGGGCCACCTGCATGTCTGCCAGGGAATCTCGATGGGCAGCCTTTTTGAACGGCCGCTGACAGAGATTGTGGATACGTACGATCCCCAGACACACCCTATCTTCGGACCGCTGTTGGTGGGTGGCCCGGCGGAGTTGGTGCGACGGTACGACCTGCCGCACGAGGAAGGTTACGTGGATGCTTGCCACCTGTGCTACGAAGCACGGGTGCTACTGAGAGATAGGTTCCCGGAGGTTCTCGGTCCGGGCCAAGTATATGGAGAGGGAGTGAGTTGACGACTATCGCTGTGGCTGGTAAGGGTGGTACTGGCAAGACCACCATCTCTGCGCTGCTGATCCGTTACTTGGCTGAGGAGCGCACCGGTTCTGTTTTGGCCATCGACGCGGACCCGGCCACCAATCTTCACATGGTGCTGGGGATGGAGGCAGGAGAGACCGTCGGTTCCATTCGCGAGGATATGCTCGACCAGGTGCAGACCAGCGGCGCTATGGCTGGGTCTATGCCCGGGGGGATGAGCAAGCACGAGTACCTGGACTACCAGGTGCAGATGGCTTTGGAGGAAGGAGACCGGGTGGACCTGTTGGTGATGGGACGCCCCGAGGGGCCTGGCTGTTACTGCGCCGCCAACCAGATGTTGCGCGTGATCGTCGATCGGTTGGGAAAGCAGTATGACTACGTGGTGATCGACAACGAGGCCGGGATGGAACACCTCAGCCGCCGCACGACCCGCGATGTCGACGTGCTCCTGCTGGTCACGGATCCCACGCAGCGGGGGTTGGTCACCGCCAAGTATATGGCCGATATGGTGCCTGAGCTGGATATCGGCGTGGGCCACATCTATCTGGTCGTGAATCGATTGCGTGGGGATATGCCTGAGCCGCTGGATCGGGCTATAGAAGAGGCCGGTCTGGAGTTGTTGGCCACTGTGCCCGATGACCCGGCGATGGCCGAGTTTGAGTTTACCGGCCGGCCGCTGGTAGAGCTGCCGGCAGATACGATCGTGTATCAGGCTGTTCGCGAGATAGCGAACAAGACGTTGGCAGACTGAAACCACTATCTGATCCATAGGGCGGAATGCCATTCCGCCCAACAGTACAAGAGGAGGTACCCAGAATGTATATCATTGGTGAGAACATCCACATTATCTCGCCCCGGGTCAAAAAAGCTGTCGCCGAGAGGGATGGCAAGTTCTTCCAGGACCTGGCGGTACGGATAGTGGACGCCGGTGCGAGCGCGGTAGATCTCAACATCGGTCCTCAGAAAAAGGCCGGACACGAGATTCTGCCCTGGCTGGTCGAGCTCGTCGAAGAGGTGGTGGACGTACCGTTGGTCTTTGATACCACCAACCTGCAGGCCATCGAGGCCGCCTGCGAGACGGTGACCAAGGCTCAGCCGATCATCAACTCCACCGACGCGCGGGAGGAGCGCTTGGCGACAGTGCCCGCCGTGGCAAAAAAGTTCAACACCCGCCTGGTCGCGCTGACTATGGCGGAGGGTATGATCCCTGTCGGCGCTGATGAGCGGGTCAGCATCGCGTTAGAGAAGCTGATCCCCTACATGTTGGAGATCGATTTCCCGATCTCTGATCTGATCATCGATCCGCTGGTCCTGACCGTGTCCGGCTGCCAGGAGTATTGCCCCGAGTGCATCGAGGCGGTGCGCACCCTCAAGTACGCGTGGGATCCGCCGCCGTTGAGCAACGGTGGCCTGTCCAACGTTTCGAACGCCGTGCCCAACGAGATGCGGCCGCTGCTCAACCAGACCTACATGGTGATGCTGATGGGCGCTGGGATTGATATGGTCATCGCCGATCCCTTCGACAAGGAACTGATGGAGTGGATCCGTGTGGTCGAGGAGCGGGATGAGAGCACGGCCCTGAACAAGCTACTGCTCAAGCTCTACGACCGCGTGGCGGCGATGGAGGAGTTGCAGCCCGAGGACGTCGATATGTCAGACCCCCTGCAGGCGGATATCTGGAAAACCGTCCAGGTGCTGCTCAACAAGGTGATCTACACAGAATCCTACCTGCGCATCTAGAACGTGAGCAGGTGCAGCGCACCCTGGAGGTGCACCGCACCGAAGAAAGGAGACTACTGTGACAGCGAAACTAATCGACGGCGATGCGGTCGCCGCTCAGATCTATGAAGAGATCCAGGCCGAGGTTGCCGAGTTAAAGGAAAAGCACGAACTGATCCCCGGCCTGGCGACGGTGCTGGTGGGGGAGAACCCCGCATCCCAGGCCTATGTGCGATCCAAGCAAAAGACGTGCACCGAGTGTGGTTTTAACTCTGTGGGTGAGCATCTACCGGCAGATGCATCGCAGGAGGAAGTCGAGGCGCTGGTAAAGCGGTTGAATCAGGACGAAAATATCCACGGTATCCTGGTTCAGTTGCCGCTGCCCAAGCATCTGGATGAGGAAAAGGTCCTGAGCGCAATCAGTCTGGAGAAGGACGTGGACGGTTTCCACCCCATCAACATCGGCCGGCTGGCGATGAAGGGCCGCAAGCCGCTGTTTGTGCCGTGCACACCGGCGGGATCCATCGAGTTGCTGGTGCGTTCCGGTGTCGAAATCGAGGGCGCGGAAGCCGTCGTGCTGGGCCGCAGCAATATCGTGGGCTTGCCGGTCTCGATGCTGTTGTTGCATCGTAATGCCACGGTCACCATCTGCCATTCCCGGACCAAGGACCTACCTGCTACCTGCCGCCGCGCCGACATCCTGATCGCGGCGGTGGGACGTCCCGAGATGGTCAAGAAGGACTGGGTCAAGCCAGGGGCAGCCGTGATCGACGTCGGCATCAACCGCGTGTGGGTTGAGCATCCGGCGGACAGGGAATACACGTGCGCCGCCACGGGCGAGACCTTTGCCGCTCACCGCGTGGACGAGTCGGAAAAGGGCGGACGCCGCAAGATGGGCGTGTACTGCGCTACCCACGACAAGGCGTATCTGAAGGATCACGTCCCGGCGGACGCCGGTGATTGTGAGATGATCGACCTGTACCGCAAATACAAGTTGGTGGGCGATGTGGACTTTGAGGATGTCAAGCAGGTTGCCGGTTACCTGACCCCCGTGCCGGGAGGCGTGGGGCCGATGACCATTGCAATGCTGATGTGGAACACACTGGCGGGAGCAAAGCTGGCCGCAGGGCTTGACTGAGAATCTATCCGGGGATTGCTTCGCTTCGCTCGTAATGACAGGTGGGAGGACTGGCGTTTCGGGAGGCAGGAGGGCGTATGCGGGTCAAGATTTCGATTGATACGGTGCGGGGACCCTTTGTGCGTCAGGTAGAGGAGATCAGTGGGCAGGAGTTGCTGGGTTGCAACCAGTGCGGCAGGTGCAGCGCTGGCTGCCCAGTCGTGGAAACGATGGACCTCCTGCCCAGCCAGGTCATCCGTCTGGCGCAACTGGGGATGGAAGAGGTGTTGGAGAGCAACACCATCTGGATCTGCGCCTCCTGCCTGACCTGCGTCACTCGGTGCCCTAAGGGGGTAGATCTGCCCCGGCTGATGGAGGCGCTCCGCCAGGTAGCGCTGCGCCAGGGGGTCGCGAAACTAGATCTTGATTCGTTGCCCCCAGAGTTGGTGAAGGAGCTGCCACAACTTGCCATAGTCGGCGGTTTCAGGAAATATATCAGGTGACACGGCGTGTTGATAGACTGGGATACTGGTGTTCGATCCTGGGCACCCAACCTTTGATGTCCCAGTCTATCAATTCTTGGAGATGTTGATGGGCATTCCATACTATCCAGGTTGCACTCTCTCCACCAAGGCCAAAGGCTACGACCGCTCCGGGCGGGCGGTGGCGGCGGCGCTGGGAATGGAGCTGGAGGAGCTCGGCGAGTGGCAGTGTTGTGGGGCTACGTTCCCCCTGATGGTGGACGATTCGATGGCCCTCATCGCCCCGACACGCATCCTCTACCAGGCGCAGCAGGCCGGCGAGCGGGTGACCACGCTGTGCGCTATCTGCTTTCACGTCTTGCGCCGCTCACAGGCGTTGCTCGATCGAGATCCCGAGATGTTGGACCGCATCAACTGGTTCACGGAGCAGGAATATCACGGCGTCAAGGTCACCCATTTCCTAGAGTTGCTGCGGGACGACCTGGGCTGGGAAGCTCTGTCCGAGCGGGTGAAACGACCGCTGGCGGGGTTGCGTGTCGCTCCCTACTATGGCTGTCTTCTCCTCCGCCCTTATGATGAGATCGGCCTGGACGATCCGGAGGATCCGGCCATTATCCACGACTTGGTCCGGGCGTTGGGAGCTGAGCCGGTCGATTTTCCATTCAACATCGAGTGCTGTGGCTCCTACCTGATGGTCAAAGAGCCGCAGGTGCCCGAAACGCTGTCCGGCGACATCCTGACCTCGGCCCGGGAGCACGGCGCGCAGGTGATCGTCACAGCCTGTCCCCTGTGCCAGTTCAACCTGGATTATCCCCAGCGGGAGACGGAGGCTGGTCGTACCGGGAACGAGGTGCCGATTCTGTATTTCACCCAATTGATGGCCGTAGCGCTAGGCCTGCCCGAGGAGGATTGGGGGCTCGAGGATCACTACGTGGATGTCGCGCCGTTGCTGGCGGCGCTGCCTGAGGTGACGGGCTAGGTTATGACAGACGGCGGTCGAGGCGGACCTCCCAGGCGTCTCAAGCTCTTTATCCCCGGTCCTTGTCAGGTGAGTGGCGGCGTGTTGCAGGCGATGGCGCAGCCCACTGTGGCTCACTATGGCTCCGATTGGATCGAGTTCTATCAGGAGGTAGTGGGCCTCGTCAAGCAGGTCTTTCAGACCGGGAATGATCTGTTTATCGTGCCTGGATCGGGCTCGGCCGCTTCGGACATGGCCGTGGGCAGTCTGTTGTCTCCTGGCGAGGCGATTGTCGTGGGCGACAATGGGCTGTTTGGAGAGCGTCTGAGCGCAATCGCCACTGCGTGTGGGCTGTGCGTCGTTCCGTTGACCGCACCCCCCAGGCCATCCCCTCGATCCAGAGGGGGTTGAGGCGAATCCTGGCACAGGAGCCCGATGTGCGGGTGGTGGCCGTGGTCCATCACGAGACGGCCACCACTCGGCCCTTTTTGATGGAGCTTCTCTTTGCCGTGGAGATGTTTCTGCGACAGAGAGGGCTCGACGTTCCGGTAGGGGCTGGCCTGGTGGGTCTCGCTGCGCTGGAGGAGGGGACGGGAGAGACATCCATAGCCGGCACTGACCAGCGGCTGATGTGAGGAGGTAGAAAGTGAAGGATATCTGGCAAAACGTGGCTCGTTATCGCAAGGTAAAGACCCTGCCCAATGGTGCACGTCTGTTGTTGCGCCCGTTGACCGACCAGGACAAGCAAGAGTTTGTGGACTTGTTCGCTCGAGCGTCCGAGAAGGATTTGGAGTACTTTCGCAGCGATGCTGGCGATCCGGCTGTGGTCGAAGGGTGGGTGGATAACCTGAACCTGAAGCGGGTATTCCCTCTCGTCGCTGTCGTTGACGACAAGATTGTGGGGGATGCGACGCTGCACTTTGGGAAGTACTATCGGCGCCACCGGGCCTGGATACGCATCTTTCTCGACCGCGAGTACCGGCGCCAGGGTATCGGTACGCTGATGCTGCGCACCCTGATAGAGATCGGCCAGCAGGTGGGCGTGCACCAGTTGTTTGCAGAGGTGCTTACCATCCAACCGCAGCTTGTCAAGGCGTTCGAGAGCCTGGGTTTCCGGAACGAGGTCACCCTGAGCGATTATTTTATGACGGATAGCGGGGACACGCTGGATATGGCGATTCTGGTCCTGCGCCTGGTGGATCGTGCAGGCGAGTTCTAGGCGGTCTGCCCTTTGGGCTGAGCACCCTCGGCCTGAGCTCGGGTCGAAGGCTCAGGGCGAAGCCTGCCACAGCCGCCGTGGGAGGAAACGATGACGATTGCGGTTGGGACCGACCTCACGTTCAGAGATGCCGTGCGAGAGCACAGCGGTGAGGATATTCACGCTTGTTACTATTGCCAAAAGTGCACCATCGGTTGCCCGACGGCGTACGTGATGGACTACCAGCCCGCTCAACTGCTCCGAATGATCCAATTGGGACAGAGGGACCAAGTATTGGGCTGTTCTGCTATCTGGATGTGCGTGGGCTGCGAGACGTGCGGCACCCGCTGTCCCAACCATATCCGGCTGGCGCCGGTGATGGACACGCTACGACAGATGGCGCTCGCGGGGGATTACAAACCAGAGCCGGCCATTCATGCGCTACATCGTTCCTTCCTTGATAGCATCAAGCTGTTGGGGCGAGTGTACGAGCTGGGCCTGATCATGGAGTTCAAGACATTGGGCCTGCTGGCAGGGGGGCCTAAGGTCCTGTTCCGTGGATTAAGCTCTGACATAAAGCTAGGGGCCACGCTCTTTTTCAAGGGCAAGTTTGGGATCCTACCAGAGCGGGTGAAGCGGATGGGCGAGGTGGCAAAGCTGTACGAGGAGGCTGCCCGTGAGCAGTGAATGTACGTACTCATACTATCCTGGCTGTACGGGGGAGACCACATCGGTCGAGTTTGACCATTCTGCCAGGGCTGTATGCGAGGCCGTGGGGATCGAATTGCTGGAGCTGGAGGACTGGAACTGCTGCGGGGCCTCGTCAGCACATAGCCTCAACCACGAGCTGTCGCTTTCGTTGCCCGGGCGCAACGTGGCACTGGCTCAGAAAGCTGGACTGGACATCATCATTCCCTGCCCGGCTTGCTATCAGAACAGCCTGTCTGCCGACAACGCATTCCGCCAGGATGAGGCGTGGCGGCGTAGGATGGAAGGGCTGCTGGATTTCCAGTATGTGGGCAAAGGACGCCCCCGCCATATCCTGGATGTCTTTACACACGACCTGGATATCGAGTCATTCAGGGCGCGGGTGACCCGGCCGTTGGAGGGCTTGAAAGTGGCGTGCTACTATGGCTGTGTGTTGGTGCGCCCGCCGGAAAAGACCGGCTGGGACGACCCAGAGCACCCCACGACGATGGATCAAATGATGGCAGCGGTGGGTGCGACGCCTGTGGATTGGTCGTACAAGGTCGATTGCTGCGGGGCGAGCATGACTTTTCCGATGGGTGAGGTGGTGACGAACCTATCGACCAAAATCGTCGAGGGGGCTATCGAGGCCGGGGCCGATTGTATCGCTGCGGCCTGTGGCATCTGCCAGATCAACCTGGACACCCGGCAGGCGGCTCAAACAAACTTGCCGATCTTTTACTTCACCGAGCTGATGGGCCTGGCCTTTGGTTGGTCCGGGGTGGGGAAGGTGTTTGGCAAGCACGCTGTGGACCCGCGGCCGCTGCTCAGGGAGCGTCGACTCCTAGACCCTAAGGGTTTCCAAAACCCTTAGGGTCTCCTTGGAGGATATATGACCGACAACAACGAGTCTTCACTGAATCGATCGGTGCTGGTGGTCGGTGCTGGCATCGGCGGGATGCAGTCGGCGCTTTTGTTAGCCGAGGCGGGACACAAGGTCTATTTACTTGATAGTGCACCTGGTATCGGCGGCTCGATGCACCTGCTCGATCTGACATTTCCCACCAATTCCTGTGGCCTGTGTTTGATGTTGCCCGGGCGGGCCGCTTACTGTCCCACCATTGAGTGCGACCTGCACCCCAACATCGAGATCTTGCCCTACGCCGAGGTGGTCGGCGTGGAGGGGCAGCCTGGGGATTTCACCGTTACGGTGCGCCACAAGCCGCGTTATGTGCGGGTGGATCTGTGCAACAACTGTGGCCTGTGCGCTTTGGCTTGTCCGGTCGAACGGCCTGACCGATACGAGGGTGAACTGGACAATAAGAGGGCGATCTATCGCCCTCCGACGCGGGCGATCCCTCCGGCCTATGTCATCGATATGGACTATTGCACTCGCTGCGGCAAGTGTGTCGAGGTCTGCCCCACGTCCGCGGTCGAATTGGAGATGCAAGAAAGCCAGTCGCAGGTCAACGCGGGGGCCATCATCCTCAGCCCTGGTTTTGAGCCCTTTGATGCGCGCCGCAAGGGAGAGTACGGCTACGGTCACTATGACAACGTCTTGACCAGTATCCAGTTCGAGCGCCTGGTCAGCATCTCGGGGTCCACAGGGGCCACCATATTGCGTCCTTCGGATGGCCAGACGCCACGGCGTGTCGCCTTCATCCAGTGTGTTGGATCGCGGGATGACGCTATCGGGTGTGGGTACTGCTCCTCGGTATGTTGTATGTATACGGCCAAGCAGGTGGCGGTGGCCAAGCAGATCCAGGCCGACCTGGACGTGACGGTTTTCTTTATGGACGTTCGCGCCCACGGCAAGGATTTCGACGAGTACTTTGACCGGGTCGAGGCGCTCCCTGGCGTGACCTACCGGCGGTGTATGGTCTCCTCAGTCCACCAGTATCAGCAGACGCGGAATCTGAGGCTGGACTATGTGACGGAAGATGGGACACCCCAGGATGAGGATTTCGACATGGTCGTGTTGGCGGTTGGTTTTGCACCGCCATTGGGCTACCAGCAGTTGGGGCAGGTGTTGGGTGTCGAGTTGAATCCGTATGGTTTCTGTGTCGCGGACACCTTTGCCCCCAACGAGAGCAATCGCCCAGGTGTTCTGGTGAGTGGTGCGTTCCGAGAGCCGAAGGACATCCCGGAGACGGTGGTGGAGGCATCGGCAGTGGCTGCCAGTGCCGCATGTCTCGTGGGTCCGGTTAGCCAATTGTCCCCCGATGAGACAGAGGAGCGGGATGTGGGCGAGGAGTGGCCTCGCGTTGGTGTTTTCCTCTGCAACTGCCGGGGCGAGATCGGTGAGGTGGTTGATCTGGAGGCACTTGCCGCTCACGCGCGGGGTCTGCGGGATGTAGTGGTGGTCCAGTCGCTCGATAATGCCTGTCTTGCGAGTGGGATGGCGCAGATTGGCCAGGCGGTGAGGGAGCACGAACTCAACCGGGTGGTCCTGGCCGGGTGCGCTGCGCGCCTCTACGAGTCTGCCTTCGACAGGATGATGCGGGAGGCCGGGCTGAACCCCGGTCTGTTGGAGCGGGTCAATCTGCGTGGGGAGATCGCCTGGGTGCACTCGGGGAATGGCTCCAGCGCTGCTGCCGACAGAAAAGCCAGGGACCTGGTGGAAATGGGCCTGGCCAGTGCCCGTCTGCGCAAGCCCGTGCACCCGGTGGTGGAGGAGGTGACGCAACGGGCACTGGTGATCGGAGGGGGGTTGGCGGGAATGGCCGCTGCCCTGAGCCTGAGCGAGATGGGATATGGCGTGGACCTGGTGGAGCGGTCTGCGGAATTGGGTGGTCAACTGCGCGAGCTGCGGTACACCCTGGTGGAGGAGGATGACCCGCCTGCTTTTCTATCCTCTCTGGTCGAGCGGGTCGAGGGTGACGAGCGTATTCACATCTACCGTGAGGCGCAGGTGGAGGATGTCTCCGGGTGGGCCGGGCAGTTTCAAACGACCGTGGCCCTCTCCAATGGGGAGGCTGGGCAGACGGAGACGTTGCAGCATGGCGTTGTCATCGTCGCCACTGGCGGTCACGAGGTCACGCCGAGCGAATATCTCTATGGACAGGATCAGCGGGTCATCACGCAGAGGGAGCTGGAGAACAAGCTGGCCGATGGCGAAAAAGTGCCCTCGAACGTGGTGATGATCCAGTGTGTGGGTTCGCGGGAACCGGAGCGCCCGTATTGCAGCCGTATCTGTTGTTCGAAGGCCGTCGCCAATGGACTCAAGATCAAAGAGCAGAATCCAGGGGCGAACGTCTTTGTTCTCTATCGCGAGATGCGCACTTATGGGTTTCGGGAGGACTATTATCGGGAGGCCCGCAGAAAGGGCGTGGTATTCCTGCGCTACGAGCTACCGGACAAGCCTCAGGTGTCGGGAAATGGAGATGGCCTGTCAGTCAAGCTGAAGGAACCCATCACTGGGGAGGACGTGGTCATCAATGCGGGGATGCTGGTGCTGAGCACGGGGATCGAGCCGAACGACAGCCAGGCGCTGGCTGACGTGCTGGGTCTCTCGCTGGACAAAAATGGCTTCTTCCAGGAGGAATACCCCAAGATGCGCCCCCTCGATTTTGAGCGGCGTGGTTTCTTCCTGTGCGGTCTGGCCCACTCGCCCCGTGCCGCCGACGAGACCATCGCGCAGGCGCAGGGCGCGGCGATGCGGGCGGCGACGGTGCTGGCGAAGCAGAACTTGTACAGTCTACCCACCGTGGCCAGTGTCAATATCAAGCGCTGTTCAGCGTGCGGCCTGTGTGTGGAGGTATGCCCCTTTGGCGCGCGGGTGATGGAGCCGGGAGCGCACTACGCCCAGGTGATCGAGACGTTGTGCCAGGGCTGTGGTGCGTGCGTGGTGGCTTGCCCGAACAAAGCCAGCAATCAGACCGGGATTGAGGTGGGACAGGTGTATGGTATGTTGGACGCGGTGACGATGGGCGAGTGACCAGGGGATGGAAGAACCGAGGAAACCGACTATGGATCGAGACAAACCAGCAGCGCTGATCATCGGTGCTGGCATCGCGGGTATCCAGGCCGCGCTTGACATTGGCGATGCTGGCTATCCGGTTTATCTGGTCGAGCGGGAGCCCAGCGTGGGCGGGCGTATGGCCCAGTTGGACAAGACCTTCCCAACCCTGGACTGCTCCTCCTGCATCCTGACCCCCAAGATGGTGGATGTAGGTCGCCATCCGAACGTCAAACTGATGTCTTACGCTGAAGTCGTCTCCGTCCAGGGGGAGGTTGGGGCGTTTCAGGCAAAGGTGATGAAGAAGGCACGTTACGTGGATGTGGAGAGTTGCACCGGTTGCGGCGACTGTGTTTTGGTCTGTCCCATGGAGATCGTGAATCCTTTCGATCAGGGACTGAGTGCCTGCAGAGCGATTTATCGGCTGTTCCCGCAAGCGATTCCCGCGGCTTTCGTGATCGAGAAGCGCGGGCAGGCCCCTTGCCGGGATGCCTGTCCCATTGACCAGCGGGCGCAGGGGTACATTGCCCTTATTCGTGAGGGGCGCTTTGCTGATGCCTACCGCACCATCCGGGAAGATAATCCTTTCCCGTCCGTCTGTGGGCGGGTCTGCAACCACAAGTGTGAGGAGGCGTGCTCCCGAGGACAGTTTGACGAACCGGTCAGTATTATGAGATTGAAGCGATTCGTCGTCGACTGGGCGCTGGCGCATCCCGACGAAATCGAGATCCCCGTGCCAGAGGTGGAGGCGACGGGGAAACGGGTGGCGGTGGTCGGTTCTGGCCCGGCTGGTCTCACCTGTGCCGAGGATCTGGTACTGAAGGGACATGCCGTGACCGTTTTTGAGGCGCTGCCGGTGGCAGGGGGGATGATGCGCGTGGGCATCCCGGCCTATCGGTTGCCCTATGACCTGTTGCAGAAGGAGATCGACGATATCCTGGCGCTGGGTGTTGAGCTCAAGCTGAACCACCGCGTGGACGACGTGGGGGCGCTCCTGGACGACGGCTACGATGCCGTCCTCGTCGCGGTGGGGGCGCATTGGGGTATGCGGATTCCGATACCGGGTGTTGACTTGCCCCAGTCGCTCTCCGCGATCGACTTTTTGCGGGAGGCCAGCCTGGACCAGTATCCTGACCTGGCAGGCAAGCGGGTCATGGTGCTGGGCGGCGGTGACGTGGCGATGGATACGGCCTGCACGGCTTTGCGTATCGGCACGCAGCAGGCTGAGGCCAAGGGCGGCGCGCCCCCAGAGGTCCACACCGTCTATCGGCGCTCACGTTCCCAGGCACCGGCACAACCAGTCGAATTGCGCCAAGCCGAGGACGAGGGTGTGATCTTTGACTTTCTAGTCACACCTGTGGAAATCCTTGACGATGACAACGGCAACGTTTGCGGCATGCGCTGCATCCGTATGGAGCTGGGGGAACCGGACGAAAGTGGGCGCCGTCGCCCCGTGCCTATCGAGGGCTCTGAGTTTGACATGCCCGGGGATGTCGTCCTCTTTGCCATAGGTGCCCGCCCTGACCTGCCTGGACTGCCGGAAGGGGTTGCGCGGAGGCGGGGAGATACGATCGTAGTGGATCCGGTGACGTTGGCGACCGACGTGCCAGGGTTCTTTGCTGCCGGAGACGCTGTGACAGGGATGGCAGTTGTGGTAGATGCTATCGCAGCCGGTCACCGGGCGGCGCGCTCGATAGATGCCTACCTGTGTGGCGAGACGCTGGAGGCGGAGCACCAGATTGAGGTGGCAGAGCTTGGCGACGAACAAGTGCGAGCGGAGGTGGCTTCCGGTAAGGCTTCCGATGCGCCGCGCCACGAGGCGTCACAGGAGCCCGTTGCCGAACGGGTGTGTGATTTCCGTGAAGTGTACGCTGGCTTCACCGAGGAGCAGGCCAGGGCAGAGGCGGCACGGTGCCTGGCTTGTGGTGTTTGCTCCGAGTGCAACCAGTGTGTCTATGTGTGTCAGAAGCACTGCATTGACCACACGATGCAGGAGGAGGTAGTCGATCTGGACGTGGCCGCCGTCATCGTCGCCACCGGCTACGACCTGATGGATCCCTACATCAAGCCCGAATTCGGCTACGGGGTCTACCCGGAGGTGATGACGGGCATCGAGTTCGAGCGGCTCTCGTCCTCCTCTGGCCCCACGATGGGCACGATCACCGTCAACGGCAAGGAGCCGAAGGACGTTGTGTTCATCAAGTGTGTGGGCTCCCGGGACCCTCATACCGGAGTACCCTATTGCTCTCGTTTCTGCTGTATGTACACGGCCAAGCACGCCCACCTGGTGCGGGACAAGATACCCGATGCTAACATCACCATCTTTTATATGGACGTGCGGGCCTTTGGTAAGGGCTACGAAGAGTTCTACGATCGGGTCAAGCACGAGCGGGTGACCTATCGGCGGGGTGAGCCCTCGGAGGTCTATCGACGGGGAGACAGGCTGGTCGTGCTGGCCGAGGATACGATGCTGGGCAGGCCCGTTGAGGTTGAGGCTGACCTGGTCGTGCTGGCGACGGCGGCCGTTCCGCGCGCTGATGTTAAGCACATGGCGGAGAAGCTGGGCATAGAGCTCTCCCCGGATGGTTTCTTCCAGGAGGAACACCCCAAACTCCGGCCGGTGGACACGCAGATAGATGGCATTTTCCTGGCGGGTTGTTGTCAGGGCCCGAAGGATATTCCCGACACAGTCGCCCAGGCAAAGGCAGCCGCTTCTTCAACGCTAAGGGTGCTGGCGCAGCGGGAGAGAATGATACGTGGCGCGTGAGGCATAGCGCGCAATCGCAACTGGGAGGATGGCGTGAAGACACAACAGATGACAGAGCAGCTAGAGCTTTTCGGTTGCATCCAGTGCGGCAAGTGCACCGGCGGCTGTCCCGTAGCACGCAAGACGGCCCTGAACATCCGCAGCCTGATCTATCATATGCTGGTCGAGCCTGACTTGGAAGTGAAGGCCCACGAGGAGTTGTGGGATTGTACGTGCTGCTTTACCTGCGTCGAGCGCTGTCCCAAAGATGTGCGCCCGGCAGAGCTGATCATCGCGCTGCGGGGCCAACTGGTGGAGGGTGGGCGTATCCCGGAGACGATTGGGGCAGCCTTGATGGGCGTCTTCCGTCAGGGAAACCCTACGGGGATGGCGCGGGAGGATCGAGCGGCTTGGACCAACGGTACGGAGGTCAAGGCCGCTCAGCAGGGATGTGAGCTTTTGTACTTTGTCTGCTGCACTGCCTCCTATGACTTGAGGGTACAGCCGGTGGCACGGGCCCTGGTTAGGGCCTTCCGGGCGGCCGATCTGGATTTTGGCACGCTGGGCACCGAGGAGAGTTGCTGTGGCAACGAAGTGCGGCGTATGGGGGAGATGGGCCTGTTCGAGATGCTGGTCGAGGAGAACGGGGAGTTGATCCGCAGCGTGGGCGCGAGTCGTTTGGTGACCACGTCTCCTCACTGCTTCAACACCTTCAAGAACGAGTATAGCCTGGATGGGATGGAGGTGTTGCACTATACGCAGCTTTTGGCTGGCTTGATCGAGGAGGGCCGCTTGAGTTTCTCCGGTGGGGTGGACAAAAAGGTAACCTACCACGACCCCTGTTTTTTGGGCAAGCAGAATCATGTCTATGATGAGCCGCGTGCGATCCTGCAGGCCATTCCTGGTGTCGAATTGGTCGAGATGGACCGTAGTCGCGAGCGCAGCCTGTGCTGTGAGGGAGGCGGCGGACGTATGTGGGCCGAGGGCACCAACCTGGAGGAACGCCTGGCTTTTCAGCGGGTTCAGGAAGCGGCGGACACAGGGGCCGAGGTCCTGGCTGTGGCTTGTCCCTTTTGCTTGCTGACGCTTGAGGATGCGGTCAAGGTCCAGGGATTGGACGAGCATTTGCAGGTAATGGATATTATGGAGCTGGTAGATCTGGCGCTTTAGACGTAAAACGGAAAACGTCTTACGTTTCACGCATTGGGAAAAACACATGGAGCCAAAACCGCGCATCGGTGTATACGTCTGTCACTGTGGTATAAACATCGCCTCCACCGTCAATGTGAAGGAGGTGGCAGAGTTCGCGGGAACCCTGCCTGGCGTCGTCGTGTCACGCGACTACCTGTATATGTGCTCCGACCCTGGTCAGGGGCTGATTCAGCAGGACATTCAAGAAAAGGGGCTGAACAGGGTAGTGGTGGCGTCCTGCTCGCCCCGTATGCACGAACCTACCTTCCGGGCGGCGGCAGAGCAGGTGGGCCTGAACCCATACCTGGTGGAGATGTCCAACATCCGCGAGCAGTGTTCGTGGGTTCACCGTGATCGGGAGGATGCCACGGAGAAGGCAAAGTGGCTCGTCGCCTCACTGGTGGCCAAGGCGGCGCTTCTGGAGCCGCTAGAGTCCCGAGAGGTCGGAGTCACGCCGGGCGCCGTTGTCGTCGGTGGAGGTGTCGCCGGGATGTCCGCTGCCCTCGATTTGGCCGGCGCTGGCTTCCCGACCTACCTGGTGGAGAGGAGCGATTCTCTAGGTGGGCGCGTGGCGGATCTGAACCGCGTCTTTCCAACCCTCGAGTCTGTGTCTGACATGCTGGAGCCACTGATAGAACGGGTTCGGACCCATCCTAATATGACCGTTATGCTGAACGCCCGGATGACAGATGTGGAAGGCTACGTGGGCAATTTCGAGGTGACCGTTACAGGTTCCGGGCCTACGGAGGCTGAAGGCCCTGACCAACAACCCGGGACACGTCATTTGAAGGTGGGCTCCATCGTGATCGCCACTGGCTACGACGTCTTTGACCCGCGCCGAAAACCGGAGCTGGGCTACGGCCAGTACGCCAACGTTCTCACGTCCATGGAGCTGGAGCGGCGGCTGGTGGAAGGGGACTTGACCGTGAACGGCCGCTCGCCAAAGCGTGTGGCCTTTATTCAGTGCGTGGGCTCACGGGACAAACTGTTGGGCAATCCGTATTGCTCGCGCGTATGCTGTATGTACACCGCCAAACAGTCCCGTCTGGTCAAGGAGCTCTTGCCTGACGCCGAAGTGACGGTCCTGTATATGGATGTGCGCACCTTTGGCAAGGGCGCGGAAGAGTTCTGGGATGAGGCCCGTGCGAAGGGAGTGCTCTACCGCAAAGGGAACATCTCAGAGATCTATCGGAAGTCAGGTGACGATGGGGATCGGGTCGTGCTTGCGGGAGAGGACACGTTGCTCGGCCAGCCCATTGACCTGGAAACGGACCTGGTGGTGCTGGCGGTGGGGATGGAGGCCCGCTCCGACACAGCCGATCTCTCCACGCTGCTCAAGTTGCCGCGCTCGGCCGATGGGTTTTTCTTGGAGCTGCACCCCAAGCTGCGGCCCGTGGACACGGCGGTGGACGGTGTTTTCCTGGCGGGCTGTTGCCAGGGGCCAAAGGACATTCCCGATACCGTGGCCCAGGCCAAGGCGGCTGCTTCTTCAGCCCTGATTCCACTCCTGCGGGGTACAGTGCCGGTTGAATCCGCCACGGCGACCGTCGATTCGGAGGCGTGTGCCGGGTGCGGGATGTGCGTGGAGGTGTGCCCCTATGATGCACCGGCCCTCGACCCGCTGTGGGGCGTTTCGCGGATCAATGCCGTGTTGTGTAAGGGGTGTGGGGCTTGCGCCGTCACCTGTCCTTCTAAAGCGATTCGTTTGCAGCAGTTCACACCGGACCAGATTCTGGCCCAGGTGGATGCGCTGGTGGGGGTGTAACCCAGAAAATGGTACAAGGGGGCAATATGGCAGACAATTTCGAACCCAAGATCGTCGCCTTTCTGTGTAACTGGTGTACGTACACCGGAGCCGACCTGGCGGGCACGTCCCGCATTCAGTACCCGCCCAACGTGCGCATTATCCGGCTGATGTGCTCCGGCTCGGTCGATCCCACCTACGTGCTCAAGCCACTTTTGGATGGGGCTGATGGTGTCCTCATCGGTGGCTGTCACCCCGGCGACTGTCACTACCTGTCGGGCAACTATAAGGCCCGGCGGCGTATCATCGCGCTCAAAGAGATCCTCAAGGGCGCGGGCTACGACGAGGACCGGGTCTGGCTGCGCTGGGTAAGCGCCAGCGAGGGGCAGCGCTTTGCCGAGACGGTTACCCAGATGACCGAGGCGTTGAAGGAAAAAGGGCCGAACCCATTGCGCCAGCGGTGGGCCGTCTAGGCGGGCGGAGGAACAGCTTTGAACATCATTCTGGTGATTTTCGACTCGCTACGCAAGGACTGCGTGGGCGCTTATGGATCGCCTCCTTGGGGAAAGGTCCATACGCCGCACTTTGATGCTTTTGCCAAGGAATCGCTCGTTATGACGCAGGCTTTTCCCGAGTCGCTCCCTACGCTGCCGGCCCGACGTGCCATCTACACCGGCCGGCGGGTATATCCATTCTACAATGGAGATTTCCGTCTGAAAGGCGACTTTGTCGGCGCCGCTGGCTGGGGGCCAATCCCTGAGGACCAGTCAACCCTGGCCGAGGTGTTGCGCGAGGCGGGGTACCGCACCGGCTTGATCGCTGACGTCTACCACATGTTCAAACCGTCCAAGAATTTCTGGCGGGGTTTCGATCAGTGGACCTTTCTGCGTGGCCAGGAAACGGACCCAGCACGTTCGGGACCACGGCTGACCCCCGAACAGATCGACTACTGGCTCCCCAAGGAGATGCTGGGTGAAGGTCGGGCAAGAGTTGAGTTCATCCAACAGTGTATTATGAATATCCACGACCGCAGGATGGAGGAGGACTATTTTGCCCCGCGAGTCCTCAAGGAAGCGGCGTTGTGGCTGGAGCAGAACCAGGATGCGGACAAGTTCTTCCTGACCGTCGAGTCGTTCGATCCGCACGAGCCGTGGCTGGTGCCCCCACACTACCTCAAGATGTACTTGAAACAGGAGAGCCACGAACAGGTCGTCTCCGCCTACGAGGATTTACCTGACGTTGATGAGGCGCTGCTTGCCCGCACCCGTGCGAACTATAGCGGCGAGGTTACGATGTGCGACCGTTGGTTTGGCCACTTTATGGAGAGTATGCGTGTGCTCGGGTTGCTTGAAAACACCATGGTCATCCTTACCTCCGATCACGGCCATTCCATTGGCGACGGGAACTATTTGGGGAAGCGGGGATACCCCTCGGCTCCTGATGTGTTTGAGGTGCCGCTGATGGTCCGGTTCCCGGAGGCGCAGCACGCTGGGAAAAAGAGCGGCGCATTCGTTCAACATCACGATATCACGGCGGCGATTCTAGAGGTCGCTGGTGTGGAGCCTCCTGTGGCGATCGACGGCATTTCGTTCCTGGAGGACGCTGCTGAAGGGGAGCCAGGTCGACGTGAGCACGTGACCGTGGGCTGGGGTTCCGCCGTCACTGTTGTTACCAATAGGTGGTGGTTCAACGCCAAGGTTGACGGCACTGGTGTGCTTCTTCACGACCTGAAGGCTGGTCATCCCTTCGCCAGGAACGTCGCCGACGAGTTCCCTGACGTCGTGAACGATCTCTATGCCCGAGCAACAGAGGATGCTGGGGGAGATTATCCGGATTGGATCATTGAGCTGGCTACGAGCCAAGCTGACGCCCCTGGCTGTAGCGATCTAGTCGCAAGGGCCTAGCCTGAGTACGAGTTGGTGGTGGGCGAGTGATGGCCGGACGGCTGACCGCTAATGGCTGATTGTTAAGGAGATGTGATGAGAGCTACGATTGCAGTTGACAACGACGATGCATTGTCCGCCATACGCGGATTCCTCAAGCAGTTGCTGGAGGCGGATGTGGTGGATGCGCTCTTGGTGCCTATGGAGACTCCCGCCGGTACGGTCACGCCTGCGCTGGTTGCCGAACCTGCCTTGCTCGACGCAGCGAACCCGCTGGCCCCGGTGATGGGGCTCAATGCGGCGCGTATGGCGGGGAAAGTGTCCATCCGCGAGCCTCGGGGACGTATCGGCGTGGTGCTGCGCCCGTGCGAACTACGGGCGCTGGTGGAGTTGGTCAAGCTCCAGCAGGCCAGCCTGGAGGATCTGGTGACCATCGGCGTGGACTGCCCGGGAACCTACGATGTGTCCGTCTACACCGCGATGCGGGATAATGGCGGAGTGGATATGGCTCCGTTGATGGAGGCGGCCCATAGTGGCGAACTGGTTGCGGAGGAGGAGTTGGTCCTGCGTGACGCTTGCCAGATGTGCGAAAAGCCCTACGCTGAGGGGGCTGACATCCTGCTGGGGCTCTTTGGTGCGGACCTGACCGTTGGTGTCCCGGTGACTTTGTCTGACGAGATGGGCGAAAAGCTGGGTCTGACGCCGTCGGAAGACAGCGGGAAGCGAGCCGAGGTGGTGGAGAGAGTGGTCACGTCACGCACCGAGGTGCGTGACGCGCGCTTTGCCAAGATCCGCCAGCAGCTTGATCAGGAGGGTGTCGAGGGGGTTCTGGCTGCTTGTGTGCGCTGCCACAACTGTATGACCGTCTGTCCCATCTGCTACTGCAAGATGTGTCTCTTCAAAAGCCCACCCTTCGACCACGAGCCGATGCAGTATCTGCAATGGGCACGGCGCAAGGGCGCGTATCGCGTGCCCGCCGACACGATGCTATTCCACTTGACACGCCTCAACCATATGGTACTATCCTGTGTCGGCTGCGGTATGTGCACCAGCGGCTGTCCAGCCGATCTGCCAGTGGGGCGCATCTTTCGCACCATCGGCCAGCAGGTGCAAGCGACATTTGACTACGAGCCGGGCCGTAGTATCGAC
>CAYUIS010000071.1:0-24848 GCA_964444825.1 uncultured Anaerolineales bacterium
GGACGGGGCTCAGAGCTATGGTCGGCCAAATGCGATCGCCCTAATGCCTTGGTTGACAACTCGGCCCAACAAGCATATACTTTGGGCCAGTGCAGCACGGAGCATCCGGTGTAAGTCTCTTGAGGAGGTAGGAAATGGCCGATAGTGCCCGACTGGTGATGAGTCAGGGCCCACAACCTGGGCAGACCTTTATGCTCGATCAGGACTCGCTCATCGTGGGGCGTGATCCCCAAAACGACATATCGATCAGCGATCCGCAGATCTCACGGCAGCACGCGCGCATCGTCCGTCGGGGTGACCAGATGGTGATTGAGGATATGGGCAGTACGAACGGCACATACGTCAATGGGTTGCGGCTGAGCGGCCCGCACACGCTCGGCAGCGGGGATGTGATCGGCCTGGGGGATGTGGTGACACTCACTTATCACGGGGTGAGCCCTAGCGCGACTGAGCCTCTGGCCGGACAGGCTACCATACCCTTGGAGAGGCAACCACGATACGAAACGCCGCCCGCACCCCCGGCCTATGGACCTGCCCCCTCTTCAGCTTACGCCTCTGCGCCGCCGCCTCCCCCGGCTTACGCGGCTGCGCCGATGCCGGTGCCAGAGCCTGCCCCGCCAAAGAAACGGCGGGTGGGGTTGTGGCTTGGCTGCGGGTGCCTTGTGCTGTTGGTTGTACTGGCGTGTGTCAGCGTGTTCGTGCTTGACTATTTCCAGATGCTGCCGTCCATCTTTTACCAACCACTGATCTGGCTAGGTTTGATCTAGTTTCTCCTGTGAGACCCTAAAGGTTTAGCGTATGAAAACCTTTAGGGTCTTTTCACGACTGCCTGCAATAGACGCTGGGTCAGTGACTTTGTACCAGGCTCGACGTCGCCGGCCGGGCCTACGCAGCCAGGACATCCGTCGGTGCAAGGGCAATCCCCGACCACATCCAGCGCGGCGGCTAACAGGTCATCGTGAAGCTCGTAGAGACGCACACTCAGGCCAGCCCCCCCGGGCGCTCGATCGTAGAGCGTGATGGTCGGTAGTCCGGTCTTGGGGGCGCGAGCCTGCACGGCGGAACCCAGGTCGCTGGGATCGCACATCAGATGGAGGGGCGCCAGGTTCCGCAGCAGATACGCCAGGCCGCCCAGTGCCCCTCGGGCTCCTCGCGCCCGTTCCACGCGACGGTGGCAGGTCGAACAGAGGGTGATGAGATTGTCGAGCCGGTTAGCGATGGTGTGGAAATCGTTGACACCGGGGATGTAGCCAAAAGCACGGAAGGGTGTGATGTGGTGAACGTCGTGGTGACGACCCTGGCGCTCAGGTGCACCACACTGCCGGCAGATGAAGCCGTCACGAGCCCGAGCCCCATCCCGCTGAGCGATCCAGTCGGGACCATAGTCGGTCTGGCGTTGCAGGACACCGGCCTCTTGGAGCCTGGCTACCAGTTCCTCGCCTAACGCCAGCCAGTAGCCGAGCGTGCGCAATTCTTGCTCCGGGAGATCGATCGGTTCCCAGGCCAGCACCTCGTGGGAATAGCGCTTGATCTTGCGGTAGCCAGTCGCGTGCGTAGTCACCAGGAGCTCGCCGTAGCCCTTGATCGTCTTGCTATGTCGCCGCGCCTCCGAATCCTCACGATCAGTTGAGTATTCTTCGAGGACCTGCACATCAGTGGTGGACGCGGCTCGTGTGTAGTAGTCGAGTTCGGCGGCGCACACGTGGGCGACGCCCGTTTCCCAGTTCAGGGAATCGACGACATAGGTCTCGCCAGCGTGGAGATAGACCGCGCCTTCGTAGATCAACACGGGGGCACTGGGCCGGTCCATGAGACCGATGACCTGGGGCGGGGTAGCGCTCACGTCCTGAATCACGATATTGTCAGAAGTGCTGGTGCGGAGCGACAGATTGCTGGCCGGGTATCCCTCGTCAATCCACGCATATCGGCCGTTGTCCCGAAAAAGCAGACCCTCTTCGGCCAGAGCGTCCAAGACCAGCGCGACGTCGCGCAGGCCGCCGAAAGACTCGTCGGCTTCGAAAGGCAGCTCGTAGGCCGCACACGTCAGGTGGTTGGCTAAAACGGCCAGGTTGTCCGGGTCGAGGAGCGCCTGTTCGACGGGGCGACCAAAAAAGTACTGGGGATGCGTGATCAGGTATTGGTCAAGGGGCAACGCACTGGCGACCAATACGGCGACCGACGTTCCCGACCGCCGCCCGGCACGTCCGGCCTGTTGCCAGGCGCTCGCCACAGTGCCCGGATATCCAGCCATCACACACGCCGTCAACTGTCCAATGTCGATTCCCAGTTCGAGGGCGTTTGTCGCCACGACGCCGCGCACCTTCCCGTTCCGCAATCCTATCTCGATGGTGCGTCGCTCGCTGGGCAGATAACCACCCCGATAACCCTGCACCACCTGGGGATCTGCTCCCTCGGCAACCACGCCATCGCGGAGGTAGCCCAGCAAGACCTCGGTCGTCAAGCGGGCGCGTGCGAACACGATGGTCTGTACATCGGCCCGCAGGAAACGGAGGGCGATGTCCTTGGTCACCAGGGTGGCGCTGCGCCGAATACCCAATTGGGCGTCCACAAGCGGCGGGTTAAAGAGGACAAAGTGCTTCTCTCCCCGGGGAGCGCCGTCGTCATCGACCAGGGAGGCTGGAGCCTCGATCAACCGCTCGGCCAGTTCGCGGGGATTGCCAATCGTGGCGGAGGAACAGATGAATCGAGGATCGGCGCCATAAAAGTGACACACCCGGCGCAACCTGCGCAATACATTGGCTACGTGCCCTCCAAAGACTCCTCGATAGATGTGAAGCTCGTCAAGCACGACGTAACGCAGGTTGCTAAAGAGCCGCATCCACCGGGTATGGTGGGGCAAAATGCCCGTGTGGAGCATATCGGGGTTGGTGATCAACAGCCGGGCCTCACGCCGGATGGCTGATCGGTGTGAGGAGGGGGTATCGCCGTCATAGGGACGTACGGCGATGGGAGGTTTGAGGTTGGGGATCTGGGACTGGAGGTTTGCCAGTTGGTCGTAGGCGAGTGCCTTGGTCGGGAACAGATAGAGCGCACAAGCGTGGGGATCGTTCAACAGCGTGTTGAGCACGGGGAGGTTGTAGGCCAGGGTCTTGCCAGATGCGGTAGACGTGGAAAGAACAACGTGTTCGCCAGCCAGCGTCGCCTCGATCGCCTGGGCCTGGTGGGCGTACGGCTGCTCGATGCCGCGGTCGCGGGCAGCGACGATCAAGCGCGGGTCGAGGCCGACCGGCCAAGGGGCAACGCGGGCTGGTTGGGCCGGGATGCGTTCCCAGGCGGTCACACACCGCATAAAGGCTGGATCTTGGCGCAGAGTGGATAGGATGCTGGACAGAGTCATTGTGAATCCTGTCCCGATTATAGATGGGGAGGGGAAAGAGTGCAAGGTAGAATGGCATACTTCCACAGGAGATGCTATAATATGAAAGGGCACTGGACGCTCGATGAGGTAAAAGCATGCTTGATAGGGATAAGGTCGAGGCTATTCTGTTTGACCTGGATGGGACGCTGATGGACACCGATGATCAAGCGGTGGAGGCGCTGGAACACCGGCTGGAACGGCTGCATTGGCCCGATCCAGCTCGGACCGCTCGTCGTCTGATCATGGCCTCCGAGACTCCGGGCAATTGGCTGATGACCGTGCTGGACGTTTTGGGATTGGATTCCCCGTTGATGTCGTTCACAAACCAGCTCCGTCGCTGGCGCGGATTGCGAGCCGTGGGCCATTTTCGGATCGTCGAGGGGGCAGAGGAGATGCTCGCCGCGTTGAACGGGCGCTACCGGCTGGGGATCGTCACCACGCGGGGTGCGGCCGAGGCAGAGGCGTTTGTGGATCAGTATCACCTGCACGGGGTCTTTGAGGTGGTTGTGACCCGCGAGAGTACCTGGCGGCTCAAGCCCCACCCCGCGCCCGTTCTGCACGCCGCCCAGCTTTTGGGCGTGCCCGCCGAGCGGTGCGTGATGGTTGGAGACACCACGGTTGACTGCAAGTCTGCCCGGCGGGCGGGCGCGTGGGCCGTGGCCGTGCTGTGTGGTTTTGGCGAGGGGAAAGAGCTAGAACGGTCAGGGGCACACGTGATTCTGGAGCACACGGCGCATCTGGCATCACTGCTTTGAGTTCATTGGCGTGTGGCTAGAAACTGTATTGTAACTGGCCTGTAACGCTGATTTACCGAACGATGTCGTATAATCGGTAAAGCCCATAGTCACTTTTGTTCGTTCCAGGAGGTATATCGATGGCATCCAGCGGAAAAACGAGCCCTACTGACGTATTGCGCCAGATGTTCCCGGGGATGGGAGAGGATGATCTGGTCGAAATGAGCAGCGTCGCTGAACTCCGCACTTATCCAGCGGACACGGTCCTGTGTCGTGAGGGCCAGGTGGAGAGCACTTTCTATGCTATCGTCAGCGGGGAGGTCGAGGTCGTCAAGCGGCTTGACGACGAGACCGAGGAGGTGATCAACCGCCCAGGGGCAGGCAACTTTGTCGGTGAGATCGCCTTGGTCCAGGAAGGCCCACGGACGGCTACCGTCCGGACTTTAAAGACCACGACTGTACTGGAAATTGATCGTGACAGTTTTTTGGATCTGCTGCACCGTCACGCTTCGATGGCTGTGCGAATTATGCTGCGGATTACGCCCCGTCTGCGGGATATTGATCTAACAACCATTGCTCATCTGCGTGAAAAGAACGCCGAACTGACCAAAGCGTATGAGGAACTCCAGCAGAAGGTCCAGGAACTCGAGGAGCGGCTCAAGTAGCCTCGACCGAAGAAGGGCTCTGCTCGGGGGTGAGGGGATGCGGGCAGGATGCCCGCGGTCCGGCTCAAGTAGCCTCGATCGAAGAAGGACTTTCCCTAGGCCTGTGCGGTCCGCCATTGAGGGAATGGTAAGGTGAGCTTGGATCTCGCTTATGCCTGGATTGATTCGCCGGTCGGGCCGGTGTGGGTCGCGACGACGAGCACCGGCCTCTGTGCAGTGAGGTTGGGAACGGGACAACCAGAAGAGTTCTTTGCCTGGCTGTCAAAGCACATTGATCCAGACCCTCCACGTGAGAATACTGAAGTGTTGACGCCTGCTCTGGAGCAGTTGGATCAGTATTTCTCGCGCACCCGGCGTGCGTTCGATCTACCGCTGGATACGCGGGGCACAGCTTTCCAGGAAGCGGTGTGGGCTGAGGTCGGGTCTATACCTTACGGTACCACGATCACTTATGGTGAGATCGCCCGCCGCGTGGGGCGACCCAAAGCCGCGCGCGCGGTGGGAGGGGCAAACGGCGCCAATCCACTGCCGATCATCATCCCCTGCCACCGGGTGGTCAGTGCCGGGGGCGCGCTGACTGGTTATGGTGCTGGATTGCCAATAAAGGCACAGTTGCTACAGCTAGAGGAAGCACTGCTGGTTTGAGACAGCCGGTAGGCTCCGTTGAGTGAGCAGAGCCACAGCGAGGAGGCTATGCACAGACATCGTCTAGTGATTGTCGTGGCATTGATTGGGCTAGTGGTGAGTATCCTGGCCTGCAACGCGCCAACCCCAACG
Organism: uncultured Anaerolineales bacterium; assembly: GCA_964444825.1. Taxonomy (GTDB): domain Bacteria; phylum Chloroflexota; class Anaerolineae; order B4-G1; family B4-G1; genus CAYUIS01. The sequence continues at coordinate 5,556 of CAYUIS010000071.1, forward strand.
GATCAGGGCCCGTCTCCTGGCGAGGTGGTCGATCCCTCTCCTACCTCGCCGCCCCAGGAGGCGCCATCGCCTCCGCCAACAACCGGCGTCCCGGTGGAGGACACCGCCACACCTACACCACCACCACCACCGCCTACAGAGACGCCCTCGCCGACGCCTTCACCAACCCCCACGCCGACGGAGGCTCCTCCGCCGAATCCTACCGTGCCTGTCAGCACCGGGCCTCTCGAGTTTCCCGTGCCGTGGCAGTTGGATCATTGGCGAGCGCTGGAGAACGGAGAGATGGAGGCGACGATCATCCTGCATATCACGGGCGGAGCGCCGCCTTACACCGTATACCACGATCAGGGCCTTGTCACCACCACGTGGAAAACCGATCCAGCCATCGTCTTCCAGGCCCGGGCATGCAACGCCCTGGTGCACACCATCATTGTGGAATCGGCGGATGGGCAGACCGCCAGGAACAAGTACTGGATCCCGGCGCCCTGGTGTGACTGAGCCTGGTGTGATCGGCCCTCGTGCGGTTAGGCTTGGGGTGAGCGCGGCAGACGCGGCCCCTATGGTCGTCATTTAGGTCATGCGCTCGGATATCCGACGGAGGCTGCGACAACTGGGAGTCGTCAAGGGCGTGCGGGAGCTGGCGGCGCTGCCGCCCCGACCACGTGTCGCTATAGAAGACCTCGTATCAGGCCGCTTCCACACTACCTCTCACGGACAGTGTTTCGTCGTCGAGGAATCGTATCCCCTCGATCATCTCCACGGCGAGTTGTCTTTGTCCACTTTTCTCGACCTGTCCCCCGAGATCGCTGCCCAGGTTGCACGCCAAGATGGACTGGCCGGCATAGACCTGCGGCGAGCCTGCTTCCTCGACACGGAAACGACCGGGCTTTCCGGGGGCACGGGCACAATGGCCTTTGTCGTTGGATTGGGTTTTTTCTGGGAGCAGGCTTTCCACGTCCACCAGTACTTTTTGCGGGACCCGGGTGACGAGCCCGCCATGATCGAAACGCTGGCAGCCCAACTGCTCGAGTTCCAGGCCTTGATCTCGTTCAACGGGGTCGCCTTCGACGTGCCGATCCTGGAGAATCGTTTCATCCTGGGGCGTATCCGGCCGCCGACGGCAACCATGCCCCATTTCGATCTGCTGCCTCCTACACGGCGGCTGTGGCGGTATGGTCTATCCTCCTGCGCGCTGGGCACGCTTGAGCGGCAGGTGCTGGGCGTGTTCCGAGAACAGGACGACGTACCTTCTGGCATCATTCCATTTCTCTATCGGGACTATTTGCGCACAGGGGACGCCCGTGAGATGAAGCGTGTGCTCTATCACAACGTCATCGATATCCTCAGTCTGGTCACGCTGGCCGCCTGGCTCTGTAACACCTTTGCCGATCCGTGGACCGGGCACGACTTGAGCGGGGCCGAATTCTATGGACTGGGACGCTGGTACGCGGCCGAAGGTCGACCGGCCGAGACAGAGCGGGCCTATCGCGCGGCGCTGGGAGCGGACCTGACGCCCGAGCTGCGCGCCCGGGTATTGTGCGATCTGGGGCATCTCTTGAAGCGGGCGGATCGTCGTGACGAGGCGTTCGCCTATTGGCAGCAACTGGCTCTGGAGACACCGGGCGAAATCCTGGGTTGGGTTGAGGTGGCCAAGCACCTGGAGTGGCACGTGCGGAACCTGTTCCTGGCAGCCAGGTGGACGCGGGCAGCGCTGACGCGGGTTGAGGGTTGGCCTGGTGGCCAGTATCGCTCCGTCACCTTGGACGAGCTGCGACACAGGCTGGCCCGCATTGATCGCAAGATCGCGAGATCACGTGTATCAGAGATCATGACCAAGCCTGAGACCGAGTGATGCCCGAGCTCCCTGACCTCGAAGTCATCCGCCAGGTGTTGGCCCCTAAGCTGACCGGGCAGACGATCGTTGATGTCGAGGTCGTCCGGCCGCTGGTGGTGCGTGATCTTACCCACCAGGGCTTTGCCGAGACGCTGACTGGCCAGACCTTTGCCGACGTACTGCGGCGTGGAAAGATATTGTTGTTCCCTCTGGAATCCGGGCTGACGTTGGCCATCAACTGCAAACTGGCCGGCCGCCTTCAGTATGCGCTTCCTGACGAACGCCGCTTGACCAAAACGCAGGTTGTCCTCTGTCTTTCCAATGGCCGGCAGTTGCGCTACGGGGACCGCAAGTCGATGGGCCAGGTCTACCTGACCGACAGCCTCGCAGCCATCCCAGGCTGGACGGAGATGGGACCGGAGCCACTTGACATCACACTTGAGGGGTTTGTCGAGCAACTGGGGCGGCATCGGGGCGAGATCAAGGGCGTCTTGACCCGGGGCAAAGCGGTAGCAGGGATAGGTAATGCATACGCCGACGAAATCTGCTTCGCGGCCCGGCTGTATCCATTTCGCAAAAGGACATCGCTCAGCGACGAGGAGATCACCCGCCTGTACGAAGCGATGCAATCGGTGTTACTGGACGCGATCGCGACATTGCGAGAACGGGTTGGGAATGAAATCCATCGCGAGGTACGCGACTTGCTCGTTGTACACAATAAGAGTGGTCAGCCCTGCCCGGTGTGTGGTGGTGTCATATCCACGGTCAAGGCTCAGAACCGAGCGACCGATTTCTGTCGCACGTGTCAGCCAGGTGGGCTGATACGAGGCTAGGTGTAGCCCAAGCGCGATGAACCCGTAGGCCAAAAAGCAAGCCCTCGTCTATCATCCGTCCAGATTGCCGGTGCGTTCTGCGTTACAATTGTGTCATAGGTGCGTGGTGCATTTGCTCCTGGGGGCACTCCGGTTTTCCCGTCTTTGCGAGGGCGTCTTTTGCCCGAAGCAATCTCCCATTCCGCTACGTGGAGATTGCTTCGCTTCGCTCGCAATGACAGGTGCCCCGAGCGACAAATGCACCCTAGGTGCGCGCACCCTGGACGCCGCGTCGAATGTGTGCTAGAATATCTCCTCGATATTATCGTTGGAGCTAGAGACCGAGTATGCGTCGCTATCTTGTTTTCGCCGTCGGATTGATCGTCCTGTTGGCTTGTAGCGTAGAGGTCGTCGAGGCGGCTGACCTGCGTGATCCAGGTCTTCCGCAGGCCCGCACGGTCGGCGGCCGTTACGTGTGTGTGCCCAGTCTCATCTGGAGCAATCCAGAACTGTGCCCCACCTACGGGCCGGGCACTACCGCCTACCGGCTCGCATCCATCCACCTGCCTGATCCATTGCCCGAGTTGCCCGTGCTGGAACTTCCCCACAGTGAGGATGAAGAGCTTTTGCCCCATACCTATGCTTACGTCAAGAGCCTGCCGTTGAACGTGTACCGTCATCCAATGGAGGCCGCGATGGGGCTTCCGCCTGCGCGTGTGATGCTCTCTGGTGACTGGTGGGTCAGCCTGGATGGTCTGGTCGAGTATGGTGGGCAGCGGTGGTACCAGATCAATGCGGAGGAATTTGTGCCTGCCGATGCGCTGGTTATCGCCAGTGCATCCCATTTCCAGGGCGTCTATCTATCGGAGCAACCGCCCCATCCCTTCGCCTGGGCCAACCGATGGGTGCACCCATCGGTCGTGCCTCGGGGAGCCGTCAACGAGGGGGTTGATCCAATTGGGCGTTATAGTATCGTCACCATCTTTGCCGAGGAACGGCGCGGCGATGAGATCTGGTACCTGATAGGCCCTGATCAGTGGGTGGAACAGGAGACCGTCTCCCGAGTGGACGTGGATCCGCCACCGGTCGGGGTGCCCCCGGGAGGGAAGTGGATCGAGGTCGATCTGTTCGAACAGACGGTGGCCGCCTACGAGGGTGAACGTATGGTCTATGCTACCCTGACGTCGAGTGGTCGTATAGGGACCGCCACGCCCCCTGGATTGTATCAACTCTGGGCCAAGATACGGGAGGGCAAGATGAGCAATCCCGACGTCGAGGATGGGAGCCCGGCCTGGTACTTTATTGAGGATGTGCCGTGGACGATGTACTTCCACGGCGGCTATTCGCTCCACGCGGCCTTCTGGCACGACGCCTTTGGCTTCACGCGCAGCCATGGCTGCGTCAACCTGGCGCCACGGGATGCAAAGTGGTTGTTTAACTGGGCCGATCCATTTATCCCTGACAACATGGAACAGCTTAACATCGGAGGGAATGTGCCAAATACGTGGGTCTGGGTTCATTTCTCTTCGCCCCTCGAATGAGACTGAATACACCATTGCGCCGTGCCCTGTGGCTGGCCTTGTTTGCCGGCCTGGGCCTCGTCGCCGCGCTGGCTTTTGCCTGTGGTAGGGAGACGCCCCGTGGTATCACGCCAACTCCCACCCGCACCCCACGGCACACGCCCACGGTGACGCCTTCGCCGACCCTTACGCCTACACCCACGCCAACCCCGGCTTGGCCGGTGACGGTGTTTGTCCCACAGGGACTGCCCCTACCTGTGGCCGACGCGCTCACCTCCACGCTGGCCGATCACCCTGACCTCTTTGCCATAGCGGCTTTGGCCGAGACGGCTGACGTACAAGTGACACTGGACCCTGGACCTGACGCCGTCCTTCTGGCCGACTGGACCTTTGCCGTGGTGGCCCCCTTTCCGACCCTGACCGATGGAGTATCCTGGACCCAGATCATCAGCCATTGGATTGGCGCACCGGCGGGGCCTTTTGCCGGGCAGCCCTTGTTGATGGCAGCCGACACGGCGGCGACCCTGTCTGCTATGCTGGGAGACCCGGCAGCGGGCGCGGTCGAGACCGTGCCGGCAGAGGAGATGGTCCAGCGGGCCTGGGATGCCCGCCTGGCCTGGGGTATCGTCCCCTTTGACCGGCTGGAGCCACGCTGGAAGGTATTGAGCGTGGATGGTATATCGGCGCTCAATCAAAGGCTGGATGTGGAGCCTTATCCGTTGACGCTCCATATCGGCGCGGACGGTCTCGGGCGCGGGGTGGTCAAACTCGAGGAGCAGTTAAGCGCTTATATCACCAACCGGGATCCTGGCAAGATGTCTGTGGTCGTGATGACGGGCGTGACTGCCCTCACCAGGGCCACCGCGATGCGGATGGTCCGTCACGGCGTGAGTTACCCTGCAGAAGATATCCGTCATTGGTTGGTCGGAGCTGACATCACCCACATCAGCAACGAGGTATCTTTTGCCGAAAACTGCCCACCGGCAGGGGATTATTACACGATGGTGTTCTGCTCCGACCCCAGTTACTTTCAACTGCTGGAGGACATAGACATAGACGTGGTCGAGCTGACCGGCAACCACCTGCTCGATTGGGGGTTGGATGCTATGAAGCTCTCGTTGATCATGTATGACACCCGCGGCATCCCATATTACGGGGGCGGGTGGAACCTGGCGCAGGCGCAACGTCCGTTGACGATCGCGCATGGCGTTCACACGTTTGGCTTTGTGGGCTGCAATCCGGCGGGGCCGGCCTCCGATTGGGCGACCGACGAACTGCCCGGCTCGGCCCCGTGTAACTTTGGCCGGGTTGCCGAGCAACTCGCTCCGCAGATCCGGGGACTCCGCGAGCAGGGCGCGATTCCCATCGTCACCCTACAGTATTTAGAGACCTACAGCTACGAGCCCACCGGACAGCAGCGCATCGATTTTCGGGAGCTGGCCGAAGCGGGGGCCGTCATCGTCAGTGGGAGCCAGGCTCACCAACCACAGGGCTTTGACTTTGTCGATGGGACCTTTATCCACTACGGCCTGGGCAACCTGTTCTTTGATCAAATGCAGTCGCTGGAGACACGGCAGGAGTTTATCGACCGCCACGTCTTTTACGATGGACGCCACATCAGCACCGAGGTGCAAACGGCGATCCTGGAGGACTATGCTCGTCCTCGCCCAATGACGCCTGCCGAGCGGGAGACGCTGCTGAGAGCCACGTTCGCAGCGAGCGGATGGTGAACGACATATGAACGAGGGAAAACAAAGCACTGTGATGGAATTCGGATCGATGCCCATCGATCCGATATACGCCTGGAGCATCGTGCTGGAACCGGTCGAGACCCTGATAGAGTGCACCTCCGGTTTTATTGAACAACTGGCCCGGGAGGCGTACGAGGGTGGGGAGGGCTTTGAGTACAAGGACGAGGAGTTGGAGCAGCGCTTCCTGGCCTTCTTTGACCGACTGGTGGCGGAGGGCACGCTGGCCCGCCTGCCGGATGCCCCGCCGGAGATGGGGCGTCGGATTCTTGGCCCTCGTCGATGGCTGCGTGCGCAGCGCATCCGCATCAACCGCCTGGTGGGGTATTGGCGCGCGCACGGCGGTCCAGACGCCTAGAATCCTGCTACGTTCTCGTTTTTACCCCTTTCTTGAGTCAAAGCCTGTTGAGTCAAAGCCTTGACAAGCGATGGAAAACAATATATAATTAATACGATAGGACTTATAGGTTATATCGGTTATTAGTGAGGCGATGAGGCTTTCCAAAAGAGGTGAATACGGCCTGCGGGCTCTGCAGGACTTGGCCATACATTACGGTGAGGGACCGGTCTCCAACCGGGACCTGGCCGAACGGAACCGCATCCCCGTTAGGTTCCTGGAGCAGATCATGCTCACGCTCAAGCACGGTCGCATCGTGCGCAGCCAGAAAGGTCCGCAAGGAGGGTACTATCTGGCTCGCTCTCCGCATCAGATCACGCTGGCAGAGGTAATACGTTTGCTTGACGGGCCGCTGGCTCCCGTCAGTTGTGTCAGTGAGGTAGCTTACGAGCCCTGCGGTTGCCCCGATATGGAGACCTGCGGATTGCGTCGGGTGATGAAGGAGGTGCGAGATACGGTAGCGGGGATGATGGAGAGCACCACCTTGGCTGACCTGGTCGCCGGATAGACTCTGCCCTTGCGATCTCTTTTATTTCGACTTATATCCGATAAAATCACTAGGAGTTATGTAATATAGTTCTGAAAGGAGAGACGATATGTCCATCTCGGTCCTCTGGTTAGTGGTTCTGCTTGCTCTGTTCTGTGAGTACATCGATTCAACATTGGGTATGGGGTACGGTACTACGCTCACGCCTATCCTGCTTCTGATGGGATACGAACCGGTGCAGATTGTGCCTTCGGTGCTGCTCTCAGAGTTTGTGACAGGCATTCTCGCGGGCGTGCTGCACCAAGGGCTTGGAAACGTCAGCTTCAAGCCCGGTACCCGCCCGTTCAGGGCCACCCTGGTACTCGCGGCATGCAGTGTCGTCGGTACATTGATCGCCGTCTTTGTCGCCGTCAACATACCCACCTGGGCGCTCAAGGCGTATATCGGCCTGCTCGTGCTGGCGATGGGCATCACCATCCTTTTGACCATGAACCGGACCTTTGCCTTCTCCTGGCGGAAGCTTGTTGGCCTGGGTCTTTTGGCTGCGCTTAACAAAGGGCTGAGCGGAGGCGGGTACGGCCCGGTCGTCTGCGGGGGTCAGGTGCTTACGGGCGTGGGCGAAAAGGAGGCCATCGGCGTCACGTCAATGGCGGAGGGTTTGGTGTGTATCGTTGGAGTCCTTGCCTACATGCTGACCGGGAACGGTGCGATAGATTGGGGTCTAGCACCATCGCTCGTCTTGGGGGCTATGCTGTCCGTGCCGTTTGCCGCACTCACGGTCAAAAGGATGTCCTTCCGCAACTTACGCTGGGCGATCGGGAGCGCGGTCACCGGGCTCGGTGCTTTTACGCTGATCAAACTGGTATGGTGAGCGGCCAGAGCCAGATCTGTGCTGTTGGTCTCCTTGTCAAGCCTATCACGGGATGGTATAATCCCCGCCGCAATGGTACGGAGAGGTAGCATAGTCCGGCCTAATGCGCGCGCCTGGAGAGCGCGTGAGCCGAAAGGCTCCGCGGGTTCGAATCCCGCCCTCTCCGCCAGTCCGGGGCGGCTCTTCCAAAGGGTCGCCCCGTTTGTCAGAAAGGGTGTCCTGGCAATGGCACGCAGCGGCGAGATGATAGATGGGCACAGTGCGCTGGCCCAGTTGCGTTGCGAACCGTATCTGGAGGAGGAGAGATGACCCGTCACCCCCATTTAGACCCGTCTGCCTTTGTTCTGGAGGGTGGCCCCGTCGGGGTCCTCCTCATCCATGGCTTTACGGGCTCACCGCCAGAGATGCGCCGGATAGGGGAGTATCTCCACCAACGGGGCTTGACCGTGTCTGCGCCGCTTCTGCCGGGTCACGGGACCAGCGTGGACGATATGAACCGCAGCAAGTGGACCGAGTGGACCGACTGTGTGGAGGGAGCGCTGGCCGAGCTGCGGGCTCGAAACGACACCGTCTTTGTCGGTGGTCTCTCGATGGGCTCTGTGCTCACCCTCTATCTGGCGGCGCGTCACTCCGATTTGCCTGGTGTTGTCCTATACTCCCCGGCAACGTGGGTTGCGGACCGCCGCCTCTACCTGGCCCCTGTCATTAAACACCTGATGCCAAAGCAGGCCAAGTCGCCCGACACCGATCTGACCGACCCTGAAGCGGACAGGTGGCTCTGGAGCTATGAAGACAATCCGACGGTTGCCGCGCACGAGTTCTTAAAGCTGCTGCGGTGGGTTCGGCGAGCGCTGCCCAAGGTGACCTGCCCCATACTCATCATCCATAGCACCCTCGACCGGGCGATCGCCGCCAACAGCGCCCGTCTCACCTACGAGCGGGTTGGCTCACAAGACAAAGATCTGGTCACGCTTCACAATTCCGGTCACTGTCTTACCGTGGATAGCGAGTGGGAGTCTGTCGCAGCCAAGACCCACGAGTTTATCCACGCCCATCTACCGGACCGTGACAGGTGAGGGCCTGAACCCAGGAACTGGCCGATGGATCTATTCCAAGCGCTGCCCTCTCTTCGTCGCCACCCCCTGTTGAGTGGCGGGGCTGTGACCCTCGTAGGCGTCTCGACGATCCCTTGCGACAAGGAAGCGTGCTATTTCGAGATTGCCAAGCAAGAGTATTGGCAGCATCCCAAAGAGGGCAAAGACGACAGCGCCACAAGAGTCGGCGTTGCATGCATTGGTGGCAGGATAGAGCGGGGCGAGACCATGCTGGCCTGCCTGCGCCGAGAGGTCGAAGAGGAGCTTGGCGCGCGGGTCCAGCACGAGATGTCCCCCCAGACCTACCTGATCCACGATTGGCAGATCGTTGACGTGCTGCATATCGCGCCGGGCAAGAAGCGTCCCGCTCCACTGATGGTGATCCTGGTCCCACCACGCCTGGGCGGCCCCGGTACGCCCGACCACCTAGCCATCGTCGCCTTTCGTTCTCGACTCCGAGTAACGCCCGCGCTCGGGGATCTCTATGGACTGCTGCGTGTCAGTCGCCATACCCTATCAGCGTTCTTTTCCCGAGACGCGTGGCCTCTGGAGGAGGCGCAGGCTCACCCTGGCCTGGCGTTCAACCTCAAGGATGCGTTGCCCTCTGGCACCATCCTGAACCCTGTTCTGAGCGCTCGCGCTTTTCAGCTCCTCGTTCGTGCTGGTTACGCCTGAGCGACGTTCCATCTCTGGCCTGTTCTAGCGCATGGTGTATAATCGTGCCTTCAGAAACCGATGGTGTCTCGGATGCCCCGTTGGGAAGATGGGGCAGGCGACGGCGGTGGCGCTGCGGACTTTGACTTCTGTAAGAGGTTGAGCTATACTGCGTGACGGACCCGGAAAAACATAGCAGAAACGTAGGGCAAGGATGGATCAAGTGGACGGACACGAGATTATTTCCCGTTACCAGTCTGGGGAACGTGACTTTTCCAGGACCGACCTGAGCGGGGTCGATCTGAGCGGGGTCGATCTGAGTGGAGCCTTTCTGTTCAGAGCCGATCTGCGGAGGGCCAACCTGAGCGGGGCCAACCTGAACAAGGTTAACCTGTTTGGGGCTGACCTGCGCGAGGCCGACTTGAGCGACGCCAAGCTGAGCAAGGGAGCCAACCTGAGCGAGGCCGATCTGAGGATGGCCATTCTCAGTGGAGCCGATATGAGCGGGGCTGGGCTGCGCGAGACCGACCTGACCGGGGCCCATCTGAACCGGGCGTTTTTGTTCAAGGCCTACCTTCGTGAGGCCGACCTTCGTGAGGCCGAATTGGGCGGGACGAACCTGAGCGAAGCCGACTTGAGCGGCGCAGATCTGCGGGGGGTCGATCTGAGTGCGGCCAACTTGAGCAGCGCCAACCTGCAGGGTGCCAAGTACAACAGCCGAACGATGTGGCCTGAGGGATTTCATCCATCCTTCATCGACATGGACCTTGTGGAGTAGATGCGTCCTGCCTTCAAGGCAAGGGTGACGCAGCATTGGGAAAGGTGAAGCGGGTGGACGCGCAGGAGCTTGTCTCTAGATATCAAGCAGGGGAGCGTGACTTTTCTGGGGCTTGCCTGCGAGGGATTGAGCTATCCGATGTAGATCTTCGGGGCGCCAACCTGAGTGGTGCAGATCTACATGGGACTAACCTCAGCGGAGCTGATCTGAGTGAGACTGACCTGAGTCATGCCGACCTGAGCGAGTCGACGCTCAGCGAGGCTGATCTGTACGAGGCCAATCTATCGGAAGCCACCCTGGAGGGAGCCACCGTAGCGGTCTCACAGCTTTCTGAATCGGCTTCGCTCAGAAACGTGATCCTTCCCGATGGGTCCAAGGCTCGATCCACCCGCCGCCTGCGATAGCGTGACCTGCCCCGCCGCACGTGTGCACGTGCTACAGCTTGATCACCCGTGGCTCGACACGGCAATGCTCCGCTCGAATGACGGCGATGACGTCATCTACTGCTTGGTCAAGCTCCCCGTCCCGGTTGACGATGACGTAATCAAACTCGGGTAGCCGCTCCATCTCCTCGCGAGCGGTGACGAGACGCTCTTCCAGTTGCTCTGGCGAGTCGTATCCCCGCCTGCGCAGGCGGTGCTCCAATTCCTGTTCCGAGGAGGCGATGATGAACACCAGCACGGCCTGTGGTGCCAAACGCCGTACCGTCGTCGCTCCCTGGACGTCTACCCGCATGATGACGTCCTTGCCCGATGCCAGCGCCTCGCGTATCTGTTGCCTGGGGATACCCTTGTGCTGTCTGTACACAACAGCGTGTTCGAGCAGCTCTCCGTCCCGTTTCATGCGTAGGAACTCGTCTGTGCTGAGGAAAAAATACTCTCGGCCGTGCACCTCCCCAGGACGCGGGGCCCGGTCGGTGGCGGTGATGACAAAGTGTATGGGATACCCGCGTTCTTTCAGGCGCTGGATCAGACTGTCTTTGCCGACCCCGGATTGTCCAGAGATCACGACAAGTAGGGGATGGGTCGTGGGCTGGTATGGATCATCCATAATTCACGCTCACTTGCTAGATAGGTGTTAATTGGTATACTGTACTAAGGATACCAGTCTGCGGATAGATGGCCGTATCTTTCGGTGTTTTGCCAAAGAACTGATTTGCCGATCCGCTGTTGTTGGAGGATGATGTGCCGATCTATGAGTACCGTTGTCACGATTGCCAGCGCCGAGTCTCGATCTTTTGGCGTACCTTCTCGGATGCCGAGGAAGGAAAAGAAAACCCGGTTTGCCCGCGTTGCGGCGGGGCTCGTCTCACTCGGCTGATGTCCCGTGTTCGTGTTGTACGATCCGAGGGGAGCCGCCTGGACGACATGGGCGATCTTGGCGATTTGCCCGATTTTGACGAGAACGACCCCAAGAGCCTGGGACGTTGGATGCGCAAGATGAGCTCTGAGGCCGGCGAGGAGCTTGGGCCAGAGTTCGATGAAGTGGTCGGACGTCTGGAATCTGGCGAGAGCCCCGAACAGATCGAAGAGTCCATGCCAGAGCTGGCCGGTGAGGCAGGTGGCGGCTTTGGGGATGGGATGGATTTCTGATATTCGTCACCTGGCATCCAGCCTTGTCTGCACCGCGGCTCTGATCTCGCTTTCTATCTCCTCGATCGGGCGGGCCGCGTCGATCACGACCCAGCGGGATGGGTCCTGTGCGATCAGATTCAGGTAGCCAGCCCGTGCCCGTTGGTGGAACTCGAGGGCCTCGGCGTCAAGGCGATTCCATTCTTCACCGCCCGACTGGCGGCGCGACAGACCTTCCTGCGCTGGGACGTCGAGGTAGAGCGTCAGGTCGGGCGCGAGACCGCCGGTGGCAAAGGTGGTGATCATCTCTAGTATGTCCAGATCGAGGCAGCGTCCGTATCCCTGGTAGGCCAGAGTACTATCGGCGTAGCGGTCGCTGATGACGATCTTGCCAGCCGACAGGGCAGGCCGGACGAACTGGGCCACGTTTTGGGCGCGCGAGGCCGAGTAGAGCAGAATCTCGGTTCGGGCATCCATCTCGTCGTTGTCCGGGTCGTGTAGAACGTGGCGGATCTGGTTGCCGATGTCGGTGCCGCCTGGTTCGCGGGTCAGCATGACCTCGTATCCCCGTTCACGCAGCCAGTCCGCCAGCAACCGGATCTGGGTGGTCTTCCCACTGCCGTCGGGGCCTTCAAAGGTGATGAACACGAACGGTTATTCCTCTCGATAGATGCACACTCGGCGGTGGGGCTCATTGCCCCTGGATTCTGAGATCAAGTCGGCGTCGCGTGCCATTTCGTGCTGGCGTCGGCGGATGTAGGCGTTGCGCGGGGAGAGCGTCACCTCTGGCAAACCGCCCATCACCTGCCGGATCGCTTCCTCCGCTTCCTGCAGCCCCTCGCGCAACGGATCGCCTGATCCACTCTCCAGATCAAAGATATCGCGTAGAGAAGCCTCCATTTGGGAGACCGTATTGGCCCGGAGGACGTATATGGATAGTCCTCGTTTTTCAGCATCGGCGATTATGCGTGGTCGTTTGCGGTAAAACCCCTTGGTCGTGATCAACACCTCGGCCTGGCCCACGTCTTTGGCCATGTAGACCGGCACACGCATACGGCGGGCGGCCTGTTCCAGTCGATTGCGAGACACGCCATAGGGCAAAACCCGCACAGGTTCCTTTGCCGCACGTATTTCTCGCACGATGGGACCTGGGCTTTGAGGCGCAGCGCCAGAGCGCCCGCTCTCCCGCTCTGTGAGAGAGTGGGGGGTGGCCTGTTCCGTGTGGATTTCTCCGTCGTCGTCTCGATAGCGCAGCTCTGCCTGTAGGGGATAACCCCGAAGCAAGCCATCGACGGCCTCTGCCAAGCTGTGGTGGATGAGGAGCCGCTGTCGATCCTGCATCTCGATCAGCACGTCAAAGGTCGGAGGTGCGCGCCGCTCCAGGATCGTCTTTTGGGTTCCCCGACGGCGCGCTTCCTCGTCAGAAAGAGTCACGCTCTCAACCCCCCCCACCAGGTCGGATAGGGTGGGGTTGAGCAGCAGGTTGTCCAGCGTGTTGCCGTGCGCGGTGGCGATCAGTTGCACCCCACGCTCAGCGATGGTGCGCGCCGCCTCTGCCTCCAGTTCCCGCCCAATCTCATCGATGATGATGACCTCGGGATTGTGGTTTTCCACCGCCTCGATCATCACCTCGTGCTGGAGGGATGGCATTCCCACCTGCATACGACGGGCGCGCCCGACGGCAGGGTGGGGGATATCGCCGTCCCCGCCGATCTCGTTGGAGGTGTCTACGATGATGACGCGCTTCTGCTCAGCCAGGACCCGAGCCGCCTCACGCAGTATCGTCGTTTTGCCCACACCAGGCCGTCCTAACAACAGGATGCTCTTTCCACTCTCAATGGTTTCCTGGATGATGGCGATAGTGCCACGGACGGCGCGTCCCACCCGACTGGTGATGCCCACGATGTCCCCTGTCCGGTTGCGGATAGCGGCAATGCGGTGCAGGGTGCGCGCGATACCGGCCCGGTTGTCGGCATCAAACTCCCCTATGCGTGCAACCACGTACTGGACCTCTTCTCGGGTGACCTCGGTATCTCGCAGCACGATCTCTCGATCGGTGTAGCGGGCCGTGGGTACTCGCCCCAGGTCGAGGATCACCTCCAGCAATTCGTCCCGCCGGCCGACGCGTTGGAGAGCAGCGGTGATATCCTCCGGCAGGACGGATAGTATGGCGTCCAGGTTGTCGGTGATGTGATTAAGATAGTTCATATGTTTTTTCTTGTACCGTGGCCTCCTCAAGAAAATAGCGGTGGAAACGGTCATCCTCCGTGAGTTCGGGGTGGAAGGCTGTCACCAGCAGGTTCCCCTGCTGGGCGGCCACTATGGTCCCATCGTCCAACTGGGCCAGGACCTCCACATCTTTGCCCACGCGCAAGATAAGCGGGGCGCGAATAAACACGGTGTGAAAGGGCGTTCTTCCCAAGGCAGGTATGTCCAGGTCGGCCTCAAAGCTATCGACCTGGCGGCCAAAGGCATTACGACGGACGGCGATATCCATCAGTCCCAACGTCGGTTGGCCCGGCACGCCGTCCGCTACTTCTTTGGCCATGAGGATCATCCCTGCGCAGGTACCCCAGACGGGTTGCCCCGAGTGTGCAAAGGCGCGTACCGGCTCCAGGAGCCCCCACCGCTCGGCCACCTGGCCGATGGTGGTGGATTCTCCGCCAGGGATGATCAATCCGCTCAGGTCCTTCAGGTGGTCAGGTAGCCGCACCTCGACCGGTTCCACACCGAGGTGCGCCAGGACCTTCTCATGTTCGACAAATGCTCCCTGTACAGCCAAAACACCGATCCTCATAACTCGTTCCTGACGATAAGCAAGTCGATCTCATCCACTACACGTTGCTCGTCGTATGCATCGTCAATAGTCACGCAGAATGGGCCGGGTCAAGCACGTGGGACCCCCTTCGGCTTTATGGGAGATTTCGTTTCCCCGGTAGGTCATGACCTCGCATCCGGCTTGTTCCAGCCGCTGTTGGGTGACTGGATTGCCTTCCAGCATCACGCATTTCCCAGGAGACAGAGCCAGCACATTGGCTCCCATTGTCCCAAACTCGTCCGGAGGCACCTCTATGACTCGAAAGCCCCGCTCCTGAAGACATCGCCAGAAGGGCACGGAGAGCAGGGGCGGATAGACCACGGCCAGTCGGTCATCCACGATGCTGATCAATGAGAGCAAGTGCAGGCAGGCTTCGGGACCGGTGTGGTACGGTAGCTGGACCGGGATAGTGGTGACCCCCATCCCTGAAAGAGCTTGTTCTAGCTGACCT
The DNA here is from genome assembly GCA_964444825.1 of uncultured Anaerolineales bacterium. GTDB lineage: Bacteria > Chloroflexota > Anaerolineae > B4-G1 > B4-G1 > CAYUIS01. Next base: position 20,591 of record CAYUIS010000071.1, read on the forward strand.
AGTCCCTCAGCGTTGGTACGAAAGCCCAGGCCCACTGCCAAGGTATCGTGATCCAGCCACAATAGATCCCCCCCCTCGGCTCGAGCCTGACCGTGCAAGGTGTAGTGCACGGGTATGCCCAATGCCTCGAACCGGCGGGCCATGGCCTGTTCTTCTCCCTGGCGCAGGCGTTTGCCCATGCTCAGGATGATGGCTCCCTGATCGGTTATCAGGGCTGGGTCGAAGACGTAGACGGCGTCAGCGCGATCGGGCTGAGCTTCATCGTGGTAGATTACGTCGGCCCCGGCCTGGCGCAGGAGGGCTACCAGTCCATCGTGTTCCTGCTGGGCGATCGCCAGATCAGGCTGGGCGGTGTAGTGCCACTTGGCTGGGTTATCCACAGCAAAGGTCTCGTCAGGACGTTTGACGAGCACTCTGCGCAGTGGGGCGATCATGCTCTGGCTACCGTAATCTCTGGTCAAATGTGCTCCAGCTCCAACCTCAGTCTCATTTCGTTGCTATCTACAAACCCCAGTTCTTTGTACAGTGGTCGTCCCACGTCGGTTGCGTGCAACGTCACCCGCTGGATGCCCTGTTCGGCCAACCACTCGATCATCGTCTGCATCATGTGCCGGGCGATACCACGCCGCCGGTAGCGGGGATCCGTCACCAGGTTCATGATGTACCCGATCCGACCCGAGACGTTGGTCGGGCCGGGTGGATGCTGATCGAACACCACGCCGCCGCTGCCCACCGCTTCGCCGGTATGCGTGACCGCCAGCCAGCCGTAGAACTCCTTGGCGGGCATAGCTTGGGCAAGGTAAGCGCTGGCAGCCGCATCGGCGGTGTCCATTTGCGCCGGATCGTCAAAGCCCATCGACTCGAACATCATCCGGCGCAGCCGCACCAGGTCGGGGATGTCCTGGATAGTGGCCGCCCGGATGGTGATCTCGTCGCTTACCATCCACGTACCGCCAGCCGTTCCGCCTCGGGAATGTCACCGATGTTGATGCCGACCATCGGTTCGCCCAGGTTGCGGCTCACCTCGGCCAGGATTTCCGGGTTATCATAGTGGGTCACGGCTTGGACGATCGCGTAGGCCCGCTTGGCGGGATCGCCGGATTTAAAGATGCCGCTGCCCACGAATACGCCGTCCACGCCCAGTTGCATCATCAGGGCTGCGTCGGCCGGCGTGGCGACGCCGCCGGCGGCAAAGTTGACCACCGGCAGGCGACCCAACTCGGCCGTCTCTTGAACCAGGTCGTGGGGAGCACCGATGTTCTTGGCATAGGCCATCATCTCTTCGGGAGCCATCGTGGTCAGCCGCCGAATCTCGCCCAGCACGGCGCGGGCGTGACGCACGGCCTCGACGACGTTGCCGGTACCGGCCTCTCCTTTGGTGCGGATCATTGCCGCCCCCTCGCCAATACGCCGCAGCGCTTCCCCTAGATTGCGACAGCCGCAGACAAAGGGGACCTTGAATTTCCACTTGTTGATGTGATGTTCCTCATCGGCAGGTGTGAGCACCTCGCTCTCGTCGATGTAATCCACCCCCAGGCCCTCTAGAATCTGGGCCTCGACAAAGTGGCCGATACGACACTTGGCCATCACTGGGATAGAGACCGCCTCCATGATCTCGATGATTTTCTCGGGATCGGACATGCGGGCTACGCCCCCCTGAACGCGAATGTCTGCCGGAACTCGTTCCAGGGCCATCACCGCGCAGGCCCCAGCTTCCTCAGCAATCCGGGCGTGCTCGGCGCTCACGACGTCCATAATCACGCCACCCTTGAGCATCTGTGCTAGGCCGCGCTTGACTTTTTCAGTGCCAATTTCCTGTTCCACTTTTGGACCTCCCTAAGGTTTTCTATTCTACCGTTTTTTCCCAAGTCGTCAACGACAGGTCGAGTTTTTGTATGGTGTTATCACCCCCTCTGTCGCCGGCTGCACTATACGATTGCGCCGGTCGCCATGTGGTCCTCTGTTGACTCGATTGGCCTTTCAAGCAGGCGCTTCAGTGCCGCGATCATGGTATCGATTCCCTGCTTGATGGCCTTCTGATCGGGTACGCTAAAATTGAGCCGGCATCCGTTCCGCGGGCCGTCGCGCGGGTACATGAGTGATCCAGGCAGAAAGACGGTTCCCTGCTGCGCCGTCTCTGCCAGTAGAACCTGGGCATCTACCCGTTCGGGCAGTTGGAGCCACAGGAACATGCCGCCGTCTGGTTTTTTCCATTGCAGGCCGGGCAACCACTGGCGGCGAAGCGCAGCATCCATGACCTGGCATCTGGTTCCATAGATGGAGCGGGCGCGTTCGACCTGTTCCTCCAGCCACCCCCGCCGCGCGAATTCGACCACCAGATGTTGCCCCGCGGTGTTGGGCTGCAGTTCGGCCACCCGGTTGAGTGCGGCGGCGCGCTCGATGATGGGGCTGGGGGCTGCCAGCCAGCCCACGCGTAGACCAGGTGCCAGGATCTTGGAAAAGGTTCCCAGGTAAAGGACGTATCCATGCTGATCCAGGGCCCTGATGGGTGCGGGGGGTGGCGTCTCAAAATGGAGGTCACCGAAGGGATCGTCTTCCACGATCGGGACGTGATATCGCTGAGCCAGGGCCAGCAGCCGCTCGCGACGCTCTATGTTCATCGTCGCCCCGGTGGGGTTCTGGTAAGTGGGCACGGTATAGATCAATTTGGGGTGATAGCGAGCCAGTAGGAATTCCACGCGCCCGACATCCATTCCCTCACTGTCCACCGGCACGCCAATGACGCGCACCCCCCAGGCCTGGAAACATTGCAGCGCGCCAAAGTAGGTCGGGATCCCCACCAGCACCGTGTCTCCTGGCTCGACCAACAGACGCAACAAAAGATCGATGCCGTGCTGGGAGCCGTTGACAACCACGACGCTTTCTGGATCCACCGTCACGCCCCGTTGACGCATACGGGCGGCGATCACTTCCCGGGTGGCCGGGATTCCCTGCACCGGGCAGGATCCCACGGCGGCCGCGCCCAGATGTGCCACGATGGTCTCCCATGCCTGTTGGAGTCGCTCGGGTGGCAGCAGGGCCGGATCGGGCATACCGAGGGCGAATGACACCATGCCTGGTCGGCCGCTCAGGCGGAGTATGGGCAGCTCACTGCTCTGAGCGTACTGGGCGAGTCGCCGGCCCAGACTGCTGAACTGAGCGGGCCAGGCGATGGGTTGGGGGTCCATCCAGGTCGTCCCTCCGACGACAATGGTCCCTCGACCGACGTGACCTTTCACCAATCCCTCGGCCTCCAGTTCGTCGTAGGCGTTCACCACCGTGGTTCTTGAAACGCCCAGTGTGCGGGCCAACGTTCGCTCCGGCATAAGCTGGGTACCGGCGGGGAAATCGCCATTCTTTATCTGCTCGCGCATTTGATTGCGGATCTGCACATAGGCCGGTAGTTCGCTGTCCGAATCAAGTTGCAGCTTCATTTTAGCCTCCAAATTGGCCTGTTCCAATTGTATTCTACCGGCCATTTATCAGGTTGTAAAGGGCCAATTGGACTTGTTTTGATCAGTCCAATATAGGGGCAGTGGCAAATGATGACCACAGGGAATATCGGTGGCCAGATGGGGGTTAGATCAGGCGCGGGAGGATGTTCTGGGTGCTTTTGTTTTTATCCAACGCATCACACGGTCTGGCAGCCGATCTCGATCCTTGACCGTCACTTCCCATATCTCGACCTGCGGCATCATTTTGAGGCTATCTGCCCAAGGATTGGGGCTCGCCATCACCGTTGCCACGACTGTGTGAGGCCCGCCAACTGCCTGCAACACGGCGTCCTTGAACGGTCCGCAGAAGAGCTCCATCTTGCCAATCTCGTCTACCACGACGAGTCGTCCCTCCAGCATCGCTCGCCGCAGGGCAGCCACACCCAGACGTTCGATGGCCTCCACGTCCACCCCATAGCGGCCTACGCGCGGGCGACCCTGGCCGCGCAGATCCACGTGGGCCATCACCGTCTCCGGTCCATCCAGTGTTAGCAGGCGAAAGCCTTTGCGCCCACCCGGGCCGCGGATCTCCTCGGTGTAGAATCCGCCAGCCGTTTTTCCTAGACCTTTGGCCACAGCCTTGATCACCGTCGTCTTGCCGATACCGGGCCGACCGGTCAACAATAACGTTTTTCCCATTTTGGCCTCCTGTCCCTTATTGTAGCATAGGCTGTATAGTTGCCTAATCTGCATCAGTTGCAGGGTTATCGCATTTGACGCTCCCAGCCCTTGTCCTGTCCGGTCAAGGACAGGGTCCTCGTCCC
>CAYUIS010000072.1:0-21740 GCA_964444825.1 uncultured Anaerolineales bacterium
GAGATCCACATCTTTGACTGGCAAAAGTGGGCCAGCTACTATGGCGAGAATCTGGACGAGCTCCACATGCCTTTCAACTTCAGCCTGCTGAGTGCGGAGTGGAGGGCCCAGGAGGTTCGCAAGGTCGTCGATGCGCTCGAGGCGGCGATACCGCCGGGCGCCTGGCCCAATTACGTGCTGGGCAACCACGACTATTGGCGCATCGCCACCCGCTACGGGGAGGCCCAGGCGCGGGTGGCAGCGATGCTGCTGCTGACGCTGCGCGGCACCCCGACCATCTACTATGGCGATGAGATCGGCATGACCGACGTCCCGGTGCCCCCCGAGCAGCAGCAGGATCTCCGAGGGCTGAACCAGCCGGGGTTCACCCGCGATCCCTGCCGCACGCCGATGCAGTGGAGCCCTGGGCCCAACGCCGGTTTCTCGGCCCCGGAAACGAGCGAACTGTGGCTGCCACTCGCGTCGGACTACCAGGAGGTGAACGTCGAGCGCCAACTGGAGGACCCGGCCTCGATGCTGAGCCTGTACCGCCGCCTTCTGGCCTGCCGCAAGGCGACGCCAGCCCTGCAATGGGGGGATTATGAGCCCGTGGATGGCGTCCCGGAGGCGTGCTACGTCTTTCTGCGCCAGGTCGGGGACCAGCGCGTGCTCGTGGCCCTCAATTTCTCCAGTGAGGAGCAGCACGTGCCACTGCCAGCGCTGGGCGCTGGTAGCATCAGCGTATCTACGCACCTGGATCGGACGGAGGCGGTCGACGGGGAAAGTCTCGTCCTGCGCAGCAACGAAGGGGTGATTATCAGACTGCCCAGGGCATAGAGTCAAAGGTCAACAGGCTCGTGATGCTCTCCCTCCCTCGGGCCTGGACAAGGGACGTGATGTGACGCCCAAGTTCCGTGAATCGGGCGTGGCCATTCAGTAAGCAGCGGGCTGCCTTGGGCCCGCTGCTTACTCTGTGGGATTCAAATCCCCGCGAAACTCTTGACAAAGCTACACGAACGTGGTAAAATGGAACCGGTTCCAAATGGAACCGGTTCCATTTCGTTATCCAAGATCGGCCGAGGAGAGTTGTGTGGCACACGTGACCATTCGAGATGTAGCCAAGCGAGCGGACGTCGGTGTGGGCACTGTGTCACGGGTGCTGAACGATCACCCCTCGGTGAGGGAGCCGACGCGCCAAAAGGTGCTCAAAGCCATCGCCGAGCTTGACTACTCGCCCAACCTCCTCGCCCGTCGCCTATCCCTGGGCAAGACGCTGACCATCGCCGTCATCATACCCTTCTTCACTCGCCCCTCGTCGGTCGGGCGGCTGCGGGGCGTTGAATATGCCGTGGCCGACAGTGAATACGATCTGATTCTTTTTAACGTGGAGACGGCGGCCAGGCGAGATGCCTGTTTTCGCGACATACCCCGCCAAGAGCGGGTGGATGGGCTGCTGATCATCTCCCTGTCACCCCGCGATGACGACGTGGATCGGTTTCTTCGGGCCGGTGTGCCCACGGTGCTACTCGATGCCCGTCATCCCCGGCTGAGCCAGACCGTGACTGATGATGTGGCCGGTGGTCGTTTGGCGACCCAGCATCTCATTGATCTAGGACACCACAGAATCGGCTACGTGAGCGACCCACTTGAGAACCCTTTCAACTTTGTATCCAGTCGCGACCGCTACGAGGGATATCGTCAAGCATTGGACGAGGCGGATATCCCTTTCCGGCCCGAGTACCATCGCCAGGGAGAACATGGGCGCAAGGAAGCACGGGAGAATGCACTAAGATTGCTGTCCCTGCCAGACCCGCCCACGGCGATCTTTGCCGCCAGCGATACCCAGGCCATCGGCGTGCTGGAAGCAGCTCAGGAAACGGGGTTGAGAGTGCCCGAGGACCTATCGATCGTCGGCTATGACGACATTGAAGTTGCCGAGTATCTGAATTTGACGACCATGCGCCAGCCCCTTTTCGTCTCAGGCGTTGAGGGGGTTGAGCTATTGCTCGAGTCCATCGCTGCCCCGCCGTCAAGCCCGCGTCGAGTCATCCTTCCTTTCGAGCTGGTTGTCAGAGGGACGACGGCTCCCCCGAGCTGAGATTGGATTCGACGCTGACAAGGAGCTAGTGAGTACATCCCCATACGTATCAGTCTAGAATCGTTCCAACTATCAAGGACAAGAAAACTGTGACTGCGGACAACTCTCAGACTCTTGACGTTCTGACCATCGGCGAAGCGCTGATTGACCTGATATCAGATCAGGTGGTCTCTTCCCTGGCGGATGCCAACGGGTATCAGCGTTTTGTGGGTGGACAACCCACCAACGTAGCCCTCAACATGGTCAGACTGGGAGGTCGGGCGGCGGTGGTCGCCTGCGTGGGAGATGACGGGTTTGGCAACCACATCCGTAAGCAGTTGGATCAGGCCGGCGTGGGCACTGACTATGTACACCTCACTTCCCAGGCCCCGACTACCGTCGCGATAAATGCACGCCAGACAGAAACCCCGGATTTCATTATCCACCGGGGAGCCGACGCTCACATTCTCCCCGAACATGGTCACCTGGAGGCGATCAAAACCAGCCGCGTCGTGCATACGTCGGCTTTCGCCCTGTCCCGTGAACCGGCGCGGTCCACCATCCTTCGTTCGCTCAAGATAGCCCAACAGGGTGGTTGTATGGTTTCTCTAGATCCCAACTACCACCCACACGTGTGGCCAGACGTGGCTGACTTTCACAGCGTGCTGGCAGATGCCTATCGGTGGACGGACATCACAAAACCCTCGCTTGATGATTGCACCCGACTCTTCGGTCCAGGCCTATCGCCTGCGGCCTACGTCGAACGATTCCTGGATTGGGGGGCTGAGATTGTGGCCTTGACGATGGGCCAGCAAGGGGTCTTGCTTGCCACGGACGACGGCGACTTTTATCACATCAAACCCGGTGACATCGAGGTCGCCGACGTGACAGGGGCGGGCGATGCCTTCTGGGCCGGTCTGCTGACTGCGATGCTGGATGGTCATTCCCCTCACGAGGCAGCTTGCCTGGGGCAGATTGTGGCCGAGATCAAAATCGGCACGGTCGGTCCTGCACCACGGATGCCCGACCGGGCTGAACTGTACCGGCGAATCGAGACGGTAGCCTGTGAGTTGATCACACACTCACCAAAACTGGACAAGTGGTCGACGCCGATAGACGTTTGAAGGAGGTGATGCGACTGTAGAAAACCAGCTTAACGAGTAATACCGGTTGATCCAACAAATTGTAAGATACACTAACCGAGGAGGAAACTCAAATGAAGAAAAGAACGTTATGGTCGCTCTTGAGCCTGCTGGTCATCGTCAGCACGTTGGCGGTGGCCTGTGGTGGCGGTGCCACGGAGGCCCCGCCGCCCGCTGAAGAGCCAGAACCGGCTGAAGAAAAGCCAGCTCCAGCAGAGGAAGCAGACGAAGCAATTCCGTTAAGTCTGTGGTATCACGGGGCAGGCAACCCGGAGGAGCGTGCGGTGATCGTACAGATCATCGAGGACTTTAACGCTTCGCAGGATCAGTGGGTCGTCGAGATGCAGGACTTTCCCCAGGCCAGCTACAACGAATCGATCGTGGCGGCTGCCCTGGCGGGGGATCTGCCCGACATCATCGACATGGATGGACCGGTGATGCCCAACTGGGCCTGGGCCGGCTATCTCGCACCGCTGGACCTGTCCCCTGGCGCCCTCGACGGCTTTTTGCCCGGCGCCATCGGCGAATGGGACGGCCAGGTCTACTCGGTCGGTCTGTGGGATGCAGCGTGCGCCATCTACGCCCGCCGCTCGGTGCTGGAGGCGAATGGTATCCGTATCCCCACCCTTGATGATCCATGGACCGGTGAGGAGTTTGATGGCATTCTCGAGACGCTGCAAGCCACCGGCGAGTTTGATTACGCCTTTGACCCCGGGATGAACTGGACCGGTGAGTGGTATCCTTATGCCTTCTCGCCCTTCCTGCAGAGTTTCGGCGGCGACATCATCGACCGCTCGACCTACCTGACGGCTGAAGGTGCCCTCAACGGCCCTGAAGCGATCGCCTTTGGCGAGTGGTGGCAGAGCCTGTTTGAACGAGGCCTGGCCCCCGGCACGTCTCAGGACAGCGCCGACCGTGACACCGGCTTCATCGACGGCAAATATGCCCTCCAGTTCAACGGCAACTGGGCGGCTGTCGCTGCGCTCGACGCACACGGCGATGACATGCTGTTCCTGCCGGCACCAGATTTCGGCCATGGTCCAAAGATCGGTGCCGCTTCCTGGCAGTATGGCATCTCGGCAGACAGTGAGCACCCGGAGGGCGCCAATGCCTTCATCGAGTTCGCCATCCAGGGAAAATACTCGGCAATGTTCTCCGACGTGAACGGCCTGGCGCCAACAACGTTGGAGGCAGCAGCCCTCACAAAGAACTATGCGCCAGGCAAACCACTTGAGGTCTTTTTTGGTCTCAGCAAGGCGCAGGCCTTGATCCGGCCAGCCACACCCGCTTACCTGTCGGCCGCTCTGACCTTCGAGAAGGCCATAGCGGACATCACCAACGGGGCCGATGTCATCAATGCCCTTGACGCGGCCGTCGACGAGATCGACGCCGACATCGAGGCCAATGGCGGTTACGGATTCGGCGAATAGGAATTCGGTGACTAGATGACGGGATGAGAGCAGGTGCGCTTCCGGGCAGGTGCCTGCCCTCGTCCTGGCTGTGGGCGGGAACTTCCGCCCACAGCCCTTTCCCTTAATCGTAAGGAGGCACTTATGGTTACCACAACCAAGCCGGAGGTCCCTTCAGGTCAATCGCGGACTAGATCGCTGGGCAGACTCAAAGACCGGCAGCAGGAAGCTCGGGCCGGTTGGCTGATGGCCACCCCGGCGATCGTGCTTCTGACGGCCTTCCTGATCGTCCCGTTCCTCCTGGCGTTCGTCTTTGCCTTCACCAACCAGCGGCTCATCTCACCCAACCCGACGGAGTACATCGGATTCCGCAACTTTTCCCGGTTGCTGACGGTGCGAACCCTGACCCTCGATCCCATCGTCGACGAGGCGAGCGGTGAGCCGGTACTCGATGAGGAAGGGAACTTTACCTATCCTCGCGTGCGTACGTTCACCCGCAAAAACCCCGAGTACCCCCAATACGACGGCCTCCAGGAATGGACGTCGTGGAACTGGGACCAGACCCGGTGGGTGTTACTGGCCGGCGACGCCGTATTCATGAAATCACTCGTCAACACCTTCACCTTTGCCCTGGTCGTCGTTCCGGTCCAGGGTGGACTGGGCCTGCTTTTGGCCCTGATCATCAATCAGCGTACGCCCGGAATCAATATCTTTCGCACCATCTACTTTATGCCGGTCGTCGTCTCGATGGTCGTCGTTTCGCTCCTCTGGCGCTTTATCTACGACCCGCAAAACGGTCTCCTCAACACGGTCCTCGGTTTCGTGACCTTTGGCTCCTTTGAGCCGGTCGACTGGATCGGTACCCCTTCGACCGCCCTGCCGGCGATTATAGCCATGTCGATCTGGCAGGGAGTCGGCTTTCATATGGTGATCTGGCTGGCCGGATTGCAGACCATCCCCTTTGTTCTGTACGAAGCCGCCTCAGTTGCAGGCGCGAATGCCTGGCAACAGTTCAAGCATGTCACCTGGCCAGGTCTCCGCAACACCGCGGTGTTCGTGCTGGTCACCATCACTATGCAGGCCTTTGGGCTTTTCACGCAAATCGACGTGATGACCCGAGGTGGCCCCCTGGATGCGACCACGACCGTCATCTTCCAGGCCGTCCAGAAAGGTTATGAGAAGCAAGATATCGCTTACGGCTCGGCGATCTCTGTTGTATTCTTTATTATGGTGCTGACCGTGGCGCTTATCCAGCGCTACGTGACGCGGGAGGAAAGCCCATGACAACCCAACAGAATGTGCGAGGTCGCCGGGGTACGTTGACTGTCAGCGTCCGCTATGGGCTGATGACCCTGCTCGGTGTGGTTTTCTTTGCCCCGATTGTGTTCATGCTGGTTTCGTCGCTGAAACCAGAGTTGCAGCTTCTTCGGGATTCCGGGTCTCTTCGGGCCTTCCTGCCGGTCGGAGACATCTCCCTCCAGAACTATAGCACGGCCTTTGAGCGAGCACCGGTGGTCCTTTTCATCTCCAACTCGGTCCTGGTCACCACGATCACGGTGATCTTGGGCCTCTTTGTGAACTCGCTGGCGGCATTCTCGCTCGCTCACCTCCGGTGGAAAGGGAGGGAGATCGTGCTTTCGGTGATCATCGCGACATTTATCGTGCCGTTCGAGACCATTGCCATCCCACTGCTGCTGGTCGCGAGCCGCCTGCCCTCGATCGGCCTCGAGGGTTTCAGCCAGGGTTGGCTCAATACCCATCACGTGCAGATCATCCCCTTTATCGTTGACGCCTTTTCAATCTTCCTCTTTGTCCAGTTCTTCAAATCGCTGCCGGGGGAACTGATCGAGGCGGCCCGGATCGACGGGGCAGGCTGGTTCCAGATCTACGCCCGGGTCTTTGTCCCGATCTCGGGTTCGGTATTTTCCACCGCCGCCATTCTCAGGGGCCTCTATATGTGGAATCAGTACCTGTGGCCCATTATGGTGGTTCAGGAGGAGAAATACCGCCCGGTCATGGTGGGTGTCCAGTATTTCTTCCTGCGCGATATCGCCTGGGGGCAAGTCATGGCCTACCTGTCGACCATCACGGTACCGATACTCGTCCTCTTCTTGGCTCTCCAGCAGGCCTTCGTCGAGAGCATCGCATCGAGTGGGATCAAGGGCTGATTGACCCTGGATATTCGGACCATTCAATCGATCGATGACCTTTCGCAGCTTTTGGTCGAAGGGACATGACTCCTAGAGGTGCTTGCAGAACAGGTAGCGCTACTTGACAGCCAGGCGGCTGGGCAGCCGCCTGGCGATCTCTACCCACTCACCGTCTTTCAGGCCGCCCTTGGTCATCACGAGATGAACGTGGGATTCGAGGTCCAGGTCGCGTCCGGCAGGGAGGAGAGTGTAGATCATCCCAATGCGCACGTCGGGGCAAGGCTCATCCACCAGCTCATGGACGGCCTGGGCTGCTGTCTTCACAAGAACCTTGTGGAGCGATTGGCCCATTAGATTGGATTGATTGGGTTGCTCAGGGGCACTTTGGCGTACATTGCGGCGTGTGACTGAGAATGGGGCTTTGATGGAAGCTGCCCAAAGCAGATGATCGGTCAAAAAAGTCGGGGTTATGTACACAAGTTGGCAACTGTTGCCCGCTATGTGTTGATGATCCTACTGGCGCTGATATTCGCACTACCAATCATATACATGGGGGTTTCATCATTAAAGTCGTATTGGCAGATTGTGCGGGATATCAGGTCCATACGTGCTTTTCTGCCAGTCGGTGATCTCTCTCTCGCGAATTACGGAGCGGCATTCGGGCACGTGCCAGTTGCCCGCTTTTTGCTAAATTCAGGATTGGTGACCTCTCTTACTGTGATAAGCGGTCTCTTTGTAAACTCGATGGCGGGCTTTGCACTTTCTCGTCTCAGGTGGAAAGGACAGCAGCTTGTCTTATCGGTGATTGTCGCTACGATTATCATACCGTTCGAGGCAATTGCGATCCCACTGCTGTTGATGGTAAACAACCTTCCTTGGATTGGTGCGAATGGTTTCGTGCTTGGTTGGTTCAACTCCTATCACGTGCAGATCATTCCCTTCATCGCCGATGCCTTTTCAATCTACTTGTTTGTCCAGTTCTTCAAAGGGTTGCCCGATGAGCTATTCGACGCAGCCCGAATTGACGGGGCTAATTGGTTTCAGGTCTTTCTGTGGGTAATTGTCCCGCTATCAGGATCTGTTTACGCAACAACCGCCACTCTCCATTTCCTTGCCATGTGGAATCAATACTTGTGGCCTTCGTTAGTAATCCAGACCGATGAGTTTCGGCCAATCATGGTAGGCTTTGGATACTTTTATGGTTGGGGCGGAGTGAGCATGGCGTATTTGACAATTGCAACGATCCCTGTCCTGCTACTTTTCTTTGTTTTCCAGCACTCTTTCATCAAGAGTATCAGCGTGACAGGTCTCAAAGGGTAAGCAAATCATTACACTCGGCGGCGCGGCGCCAGCAGACCGCTATACAGCCAGTGACAGGTACACACGATCTGGTCGCCCAGAGTCCACATATGTCTGAGAATCCGATCGGCTTCCAGGAAAGACACCAAGCATTCCTCGCGTCTTCCAGGAAGCACGTGTTGATGATCACCAACCACGGCATCCACCAGTGGCGGGTGATCCCGGGCCTCCCGGACACCGGGGGGCAGAACGTTTTTGTGAACCAGTTTACGGCTGCGTTGGCGGACCAGGGCTTTAGGATCACGATCGTAAATCGGGGCGGATATCCTCACCCGGTCACGGGCGAACCGCGCACGGACGTTCACTACAAGGACAAACACCAGCGGATTCTCTATCTGGAGGACGGGTTACAGGCGTTTGTGCGCAAGGAGGATATGGGCGCACACGTACCCGCATTGGCCGACTCGCTGAAGGGTTTTCTCGACGCCGAGGGAACAGACGTTCACCTGATCATCTCCCACTACTGGGATGGGGCCGCCATCGGTGCGCGGTACAACAAGAGCCGTCAGGAGCCAGTGAAGCACGTCTGGATTCCCCACTCGCTGGGCACCATCAAGAAGCGCAACGTGGAACAGGAGCGGTGGCCCAGCCTGCGAATCAACGAGCGCATCGCCACCGAGAGAGAACTGGTCACGGAGGTGGACGGTCTTGGGGCGACCTCATCCACAGTTGAGCGGGCGTTGAGGGAGGACTATGGAAACACCAGACCCGTTCTCTTCCTACCCCCGTGTGTCAATCCGGACCGTTACCACCCACGAAGAGTCCCAGAGACAGACGGGGTGTGGGGTTTCCTGAGCCAACGGTCTGGACTGTCGCCGGAAGCGGTGCGTGTCTCCAAGATCGTCACCGAGATCAGCCGCACCGACACGACAAAACGGAAGGACGTGCTGATCAAAGCCTTTGCGATCGCCCATCAACGGGTCCCTGACAGCCTGCTGGTCGTATCGATCGACGAAAACAAAGGGGAACTCGCCAGGGACCTGCTGAACCTGATCCACACCCTGGGTTTACGGGACCACGTCGCCGTCGTCGGCTCCATCTGGGATCTGCTGCCAACCCTGTACGCGATAACCGACGTCTACTGCACCCCCTCCGTGATGGAGGGATTTGGTATGTCGGCGCAAGAGGCCGCGGCCACTAGAGTCCCCGTCGTGGCGAGCCACCTGGTGCCCTTTGCGACAGAGCACCTGTTGGGGAAGGAGGTCACGGTTCTTTCTGGCGAAACGGACTCTGAAGCAGACAGCCACCCCGTGCAGCGGGGGCAGGGCGCGCTTGTCGTCCAGGCGGACGACGTGCACGGGTTTGCCCACGGTCTGGAGATCCTTTTGACGGACGAAAACCTGCGTCAGGAGATGGGCGAAAACGCCTATCACATCACCGTTCCGACCTTCACCTGGCCGGACAGGGTGACGGCCTTCCTTGACCAGATCGGCCTGGGGCCGGAGAACACCGGAGAGCACGTGTATGAGCCAGCAGATTGATCGTCAAGCGCTTGCCAGGATCCTCCAGGCGGAAAACGTCGAGAGCCTGTCTTTTCCGGAGCTCGTCAAGCTGTTCCAGCAAGAAGAGGGGATCGCGGACTATCTCCCGGACGGCGATTGGCAGGTTGACCCCAGAGATGGTGACCGTATTCTATTCCATTCATCCCGCGCCCGGCGCCCCCATGACAACGTACCCGCATCCCCAGGCACCCAGGAAACAAAACCAGCGTGCGTTATCTGCCAGGGCAAGACCACCGGCGTCATTGACGTCGCCGACCTGAGCGAGGGTTTTACCTTTATCAACAAGAACCTGTACCCCGTGCTGTACCCACTGGCGTCCACTCGCCCGCGTCGTCCGGTGGAACAAAGTGAACCAGGCTCAGAGACCAGAGGGCGCACATCATACGGCCTCCATTTTCTCCAGTGGACGTCGTCGCACCACGACAGGGACTGGCACAATATGGTCCTGGCGGATCGTGTGATTGTCCTTAAGCGGATAGCGGCTCTGGAGAGAAAACTGCTCACGGAATCCGCCGGGTTCCTACCCCCGTCCGATTCCCGCGGAGACGGACCCGGCGACCAGGCTTTTGTCCTGATCTTTAAGAATTACGGGCGTCTCGTCGGTGGTTCCCTCGCCCACGGTCACCAGCAGATCGCGCTCAGCAACATTCTACCCAGGCGAATCTATGACAACTTCCGTTTCGAAAAGGAGCGCGGAGAGACCTTTAGCGCCTACCTGATGCGGGAAAACCCTGCCGATCTCCTCATCCGAGACTATGGCCCGGCGGTTCTGCTGGTGCCGTACACTATGCGACGTCCGTACGACATGCTGCTCCTGGTAAGAGACGCCAGCAAGAGGTATGTCCACGAGCTGACCGAGGCCGAGATCACGGCCGTCGCCGAGGGCTGGCACGACGGGATACGGGCCATCCGCGCGATTATGCCAGGCATCGGCAGGGAGACGGCCTACAACGTGGTGACCCACAATGGGCCTGGGGCGGGTCTCTATTTCGAGTTCCTGCCCTACGTCCAAGAGACCGGCGGCCTTGAACACCTGGGGCTCCTTGTCTGCCAGGGAAATCCCAGCAGCGCCGCCACCCGGATACGCGATATTCTGAATCTGAAACGGTAACTCCCCACCGCCCTCCCCCACCCGACCGGAAGGTCAATCTGTCTCACTTGACTCATCTTGTCAGGATGCTCGCGGAGCACGCTTGTCTCACAGCCTACAAAATCTGCGCACCACCTGGACAATTTGGGTGTTGTTGATTGAGGACGGCATGTTTTAGCCTGCTGGAAGAAGTGGTATAATCATCGACGGTCTGCAGAACACCGATGATGGGCAGTCAGCATGGGGGAAGCTCACAAGCTTGGGACATTCGAGGAGACAAGAATATGGCAAAAGACGTTAGGACCACAGACCGGCAGCAACTCGAGAGGGGCTACGACTGCGTCGTTATCGGCGCCGGAAACGGCGGTTTAGCGGCGGCTGCACAACTGGCCGCCAAGGGTGCCAAGGTGTTGCTCTTGGAACAGCACACCGTACCGGGGGGCTTTGCTACCAGCTTTGTGCGCGGTCGGTTCGAGTTCGAGGCCGCCCTGCACGAGTTTGCCGACATAGGGTCACCGACGGCCAAAGGGAACGTGCGCGAGTTCCTCGAAGATGAGGTTGGCGTATATCTCGATTGGGTCGAGATCCCCGAGGCCTACCGTATGATCCTGACCGATCCCGGCGAGGACATGGACGTCACGATGCCCTATGGCGTGGAGGATTTCATCGATGCCATCGAAAAGGAGGCGCCTGGAAGTGGGGAATCGGTCGCCCAATACGTCAGTTTGTGCAAGGAGATTGTCGAGGGCATCACCTATATCGGACAGTCAAGGGGCAATCCCGACCGCAGCGTATTGACGAGCAAGTATGCCAACTTTCTCAAGACCTGCCCATATACCGTGGATGAAGTTGCGAATGCCCTCAAGGTGCCTGAAAGGGCGCAAAAGATCCTCCATTCACAGTGGACCTATATCGGACCTCCCACGAGCAGGCTGAACTTTACCATATACGGCGCGATGCTATACAAATTCCTCACAACGAGCGCCTACATTCCACAGCAACGGTCCCACGAGTTGTCCCTGGCCCTCGATGCCAGGATCAGAGAGCTCGGGGGGCAGATTGAGTACAACACCCGAGTTGAAAAGATCCTGGTAGAGAAAGGCAGGGTCGTGGGCGTCACGACCTCAAAGGGGGACCAGATTAAAACCGCGCAGGTGATCTCGAACGCCTCGCCCACGCTGGTGTACAACGGCTTGATCAGCCCTAGAAGCCAGGTCCCAGAGATCGCCTTCCAGGAATGTAACGCTCGGGTGGACGGGTTGAGCAGCTTGGTCGTCTACATGGGATTGGACGCATCGCTGGAAGAGTTGGGGCTCAACGAATACAGCTACTTTGTCTACGCCAATATGAATACCGAGGAGATGTACGACTCCTTCAAGACGATTGACGCGCCCAAGGTGCAGGCAACGCTGTGCCTGAACAACGCCCTGCCCGACTGCTCGCCACCCGGGACCTCCATCGTGTCGATCACGACCCTGTATAGGCCGGAGGTGTGGAAGGACGTAAAACCGAGGGACTATGTCAGGGTCAAGAACAAGATCGCCAGCGACCTGATCGCCCATTTTGAGCAGGCCACCGGCGCGCCGATCAGGGAGCACATTGAAGAGTTTGAAGTGGCAACCCCCCAGACATTTGCCAGATACACCGGGTCGTACAACGGCATCATCTACGGCTACGAACCCGAACCCTGGGATTCCCTGATGCCAAGATTGATGTCATTGATGGAGGACAAGTACATCGCCGGGCTTGGATTCTGCGGCGGATTTGCGTTCAGATGTCACGGCTACAGCAGTTCTGTTCTGTCGGGGCAGACGGCGGCACTACTGACGCTGAGGGATTTGATCGAGGCAGGGCAAATGCAGAAAGAGGTGATACCGCAATGAAGATCAACGTCAAAGGCCATCTCAGAGATTTGTTGGCGTTTAGAGGATTGGCATCCAAGCGCAAGCGACGTTTCGCCAAAGCCCCGGCAGAGCCTCTAGGTATGGATCCGATGAACAAGCTAGCGCGGCAACTCCATCCTGACAGACAACGTCTGATGATCGCGGACATCAGGGACGAGACCAAGACGAGCAAGACGTTCAAGCTGATTCCTGATCCGGATTCGGATACAGAGGCATTGGCATATTTCCGAGCAGGACAGTATCTGAGCCTGAAGGTGGGTGTGAACGGCGCCCGAATCACGCGGCCCTATTCGATCTCCTCTGCTCCCTTCGAAGCACTAGGAACAGACGGGTTCTACGAGATCACGGTCAGAAAGGAGCCGGACGGTTTCTTGACCGCGTTTATGTGGGACAACTGGGACGCCGGCCTCAAGATCGAGAGTTCGGGGCCGTGTGGCTTCTTCACCTATGAACCTCTGCGGGATGCGCGCACGATCGTCGGCCTCGCCGGTGGCTCCGGCATCACGCCGTTTCGTTCGATGGCCAGAGAGAGCATCTACGGAGAGCTGGACGTAGGGATGGTGCTGCTCTATGGCAGCAGTGATGAAGACGACATCCTGTTCTATGACGAATTCAAGGAACTGGAGCAGCAATCGCCAGACAGGCTCCAGGTCGTGCACGTGCTGAGCTGTGAGGAGGTCTCACTGGAAGGATGTGAACAAGGGTTTGTCACGGCCGACACGATCAACAAGTACGCAGACGTGGAGAATAGCTCATTCTTTATCTGCGGTCCTCGGGCTATGTACGAATTCGTTGAGAAGGAACTGGTGGCTTTTGACCTCCCGCCCCGAAGGGTCAGAAGAGAAGTCCTGGGCCAGGTGAAGGACATAACCGAGTTTCCCGGCTTTCCACAAGAAATGGCTCAAGACACGTTTCGGCTCCGGGTGCGGATCGGTGGCGCTACCATCGACGTGCCGGCAAAGACAGCGGAGACGGTTCTCGTCGCTATGGAGCGAGCGAACCTGGCGCCACCCTCAGAATGCCGGTCAGGCGAATGCGGATTCTGTCGTTCGTTGCTCGTGTCTGGCGACGTGTACGTGATCCCCGACAACGACGGAAGGAGGGCCGCCGACAAACAGTTTGGCTACATCCACCCGTGCGCCTCCTATCCACTCACCGATCTTGAGATTGTCGTACCCAGGGATGTGTAGATTTCGGTGGGATCAGGAATTAGGAATCAGGGCAGGGATCACGGATTGGGGGATCAGAGGCTAGGGATCTGGGATTTGGGTTCGAGGTGGCTCACCTGCCGGAAGAGACCGAGGGAACGGCTGCCAACCACCGACGGAGGTTGGGGAATCGATATCCAGGAGGGTTGGCTGCGCAGATCACACCGTACCGTCACCTGCGTTCCCTGTCCGGGCGCGCTTTCCACCACCAGATGGCCTCCCAGCGCTTCCGCCCGCTCCGACATTCCGAGCAACCCCAGACATCCGTCTCGCCCATAGGATGTAGCCGGGATAAAGCCCCGCCCATCGTCGGCAACCGTCAGCACAATCTCATCCCGATCACGGGCCAGTGCTATGAGCACCCGCGAGGCCCCTGCGTGGCGCCAGGAATTCGACAGTGCCTCCCGCCCGATGCGGTATAGACCGATCGCTACGCCGTCAGGTAACGAGATTTCCTCAAGATCCGTCTCGACACGCAGTCCCCGGGCCGTGATCTCCCGCACGAGCGCACGCAATGCTGCCGCCAGCCCCAGTTGATCGAGCGCCAGAGGGCGCAGGTCGCTGCACAACCGGCGCAGTTCATCGATCAGCAATCCAACCTGCGTGTACAGCTCTCCGACCTGCTCACCACTATCCTTGGTGTCCTCCTGGACCGTCTCCAGCCGGTAGCGGAGCCCGATCAGGTCCTGAATCACCCCGTCGTGCAACTCTCGTGCTATGTAGGCCCGCTCGTCCTCTCGGGCAGCCAAAAGCCGGCGATGGATCTCTTCTACTTCGGCCACCTTGGTCCGAAGCGCCTCTACCAGGCGCACGTTCTGCGCCGCCAGGGCTGCGTGTTGGCTCAGCGCCGCCAGGATTTCCCGATCCTCCGGTCCCCACTCCTCGCTCAAGCGCGCAGCCAGTCCCCACATGCCGACCACCTGATCCTTCACCACCAGAGGCACCAGGGCGTGATCTCCATCCACCGCCATCTCTTCACGTCGGGCCGCCCCGTTGCCCCGGATCCACACCCAGGTTCTCTCGATCGCTACGCCCGAATGGCCGAGGAACTCCATCTCCCCATTGTGCTCCAACCACAACGCGGCACCCGGCAGATGCATCGCCTGAGGAACCTGCTGCACCAGCACCCGGACGAGCGTCTCCGGGTCCAATGTGCGGGCCAGCGCTTGACCAACCTCTGCGGTCAGCTCTCGATAATCATACCAACCGCCGTAAAAGAGCCGATCCACCAGCCGCTGGACCCAAGCACGCAGCGGTCTGAACGTAACGGCGGCGACAACTGCCACCGCCGCTCCCAATGCGGCGCTGCTCACTCGATTTAGCGGCAACAGGGCATAGAAAGTTGTCAGTGCGACAAAATAGGTCCCGAAAAGCACGGCGCTTACGACCAAATAAACGAGCCCGCGGTTAAGCACGCGGTCGAAACCCATCAGGTTGTACTGCCATAGGGCCACGGCGTAGACGATTGGAAGAGCACTCATCAACGGAATCGTAAGCATCCAAGAATCCCACGCCGCTCCGCCGAACAAGACGATAGGCGCAGCCGTGAGCAGCCCAAACGGCCCAAACGCCAGCACCGTACCAAACACGACCAGCCGAGTGCGGCGGCGGGCATAGGGGGAGGAAGTCGTCACGTAAGAGGCAACCATTAGCCCGATAGCCACAGCCAGGCCCAGAAGCAGCCAGCCGTACATGCCAGTCTGCACAGCGTCGATGGCGTGGCGATGGGGAAGCGCAGAGCCAGCAAAGAACAGCACCGCCAGCGCTGTTCCTACACCGTAGACGACCATCACCAGCCGGCGTCGCCGGCCCAGCCAGGACTTTTCTGGGAACACGGTGTGAAAGTGAACCATGGTCGGGGTCAACAGCCCAGTGAGCAGGCCCAACCATCTCGACGCGGCCTGCACCCCGACGGTCGAGAGGGCGCCCAGCGCCAGAACTCCGGCCCAGGTCTGGCACATCAGGTAGAACTGTCGCGCCTCGACGGCCTGCGGGCGGCTGAGAAGCACCACCAACGAGAGCAGACAGAAAGCCAGCGCCACGGCCAGAATCAGCAACTGTGCCAGCCACCTTCTCTCGGGCATCGATTCGGCCGGCACCGTCGTCGTATACACGTGATCTCCGCGCTGAAACGTGATGGTCGCTACGTCGCTCGGCCGATAGAGGGGATGCCTGAATCCGTCCCACATCACTGGCGGCGCGTCGTTCAACGACAGGAGCACGTCACCCACCTGGAGCCCACCCTGCTCAGCCGAGTCTTCCGTATCAGCTTCCAGGATCCGACCGGTCAAGCCAGAGAGGGGGCCGTGGGTAGCAGCGCCCCACAACAGAAAAGCTCCCGCCCCCACGATCAGCGCCAGCATGCCTAAAGCGGGCGATAGCCACAACCGCTCCGTCAACTTTGCACCGGCTTTCATATCCTGACCCACTGTCGCCGGATCGCCTCGACGACAGCCGCCGTACGAGAGGCGACGTGCAGTTTGGCATAGATGTTGCCCACGTGGAATTTGACCGTTCTCTCAGCGATGACCAGCTCGTCGGCGATCTCGGTGTTGTCTTTGCCCTCGGCCATCAGTTGTAGCACTTCCCGCTCCCGATCGGTGAGAGGGTCCTCGACCGTCTCTCGTTCCTTCCTCAAGGCTCGATGGGTCACCTTGGCTGCCACACGGGGACTGAGCCAGGTCTCACCGCGGGCCACCGCCCGCACCGCCTCGACCAAGGTGGACAGCCGCTCATCCTTCAGGGCGTAACCGGCGGCTCCTGCCTCCAGCATCCCAAACACATACTCATCATCATCGAAAGCCGAGAGTACGAGCACCTTGATCGACGGATCGGTACGAAACAGAGTTTCCATCAGCGGCACAGCGCCCGGACCAGGCATCGCTACGTCAAGCAACACGATACTCGGCGACAGACGACGCGCCTGCCGAACGGTATCCTCCCCGTTGGCTGCCTCGCCAGCGACGACAAAATCCTTCTCCCGGGCCAGCCGGTTGCGGATCCCGTCGCGCACCACGGGATGATCATCAGCCAATAGAATGCGGATGACGTCCATATGTTCCAATGTCGAAGCGTAACCCCAAATCATAGTCAGCAGATCCCGGCCCCAACGGTGCCAATGGCTCCAGATACCGAATTCCGGCTCCGGAGGGCTCTCGTGTTATTCCGCCGCGATCTACCTATCTGGCAGTTTACCATATTGGCCACCCGGCTTCAAGGTCCTCCAGGACAGTTTGAGCCTGTACGCGAGTACAGGTCTGCCGGGACACGACGGCGGAATACAGGACCACAGCCTCTGTGATTTCTACTCCCATACCCCGCACATGGTTCAATTCCCCTTTTTGGCCGGCCGTAACCCTTCGGAGGACCTGCCCTACAGTACAGGATTGAACCGTCAGCCAGTACAGGCCCAAACTGTCCCCAGGGACGTTGAAGGCCACCTATCAATATGGTAGACTGAAGCCATCAAGGACCACTTCTTGCACTGGAGCGGGGCAGCGAGACCTCGGTTGCCCCGCTCCACCCTAGTAGAGGGCTATTCCCTCGGACGGTGGCGCAGGCCAGGAGAACCGCACTGGAACTCGGCGCGGTCTGCGAGTGAGGAGGACACGTATGGTCTCACAAAAAGAGTCCCGACCCTATACGTCGGATACACTGGGGCTGCTGATCTCTGCGACGCTGCACCAGAGTGTAGCGCGGGCCGAACCGGCGCCACACGTGTGGAGACGGATCGAGAGAAGGGCAAGATACCGAGCAGCCGTTGAGCACACATATCGACAGGTCATAACGGGCCGGAGGCCCGTATCCCATCTAGTGGTTTCGTTGGGAACGCGCTACCTCCCGATGGGCGACGTATTCCCAATTCTGTAGCGCAACAGGCTTTGGACGCAACAAGAGAGGGGGTGGTCACCGCCGACGATCAGCTTTAGCACGAGACACACGGATGGAGCCTGGCGAGCTCATCGCCACCTTTGTCGCCGTGGAAAACGGCAAAAGTCAGACATCACTGAATCTTGACACAATTCCAGTACCTAGGAGGAGAAAGGAGAAACATGTACCGTAGCAAAGTATGGACCCTGGCGGGTCTGATCGTCGTTCTCAGTATGTTCCTCTCGGCCTGCGGCCCGACGGAGGAGGCCCCCACACCAGCAATCGTCG
The DNA here is from genome assembly GCA_964444825.1 of uncultured Anaerolineales bacterium. Lineage (GTDB taxonomy): Bacteria > Chloroflexota > Anaerolineae > B4-G1 > B4-G1 > CAYUIS01. The sequence goes on from CAYUIS010000072.1 coordinate 17,979, forward strand.
AGATCACCCGCGTCGTCGAGGTGGGCGGCGAGGCCAAGACGGAGACGGTCATCGTCACCGCCACGCCGGAGCCCGAACCGACAGAGGAACCAATGGAGCAGATCGCGCCCGACTTTAAGAACCCCGATACCTACGTCGTGGTCGCCGGTGCAGGGGAGCCCGAGACTATGGACCCGGCCTGGACGTACGAGACGGCCGGTGGTGGCGTCCAGGACAATATCTACGAGGGCATGATCTGGTTCAACAGGGAAAAAACCGACGAATTCGTGCCAATGCTGGCCACCGATTGGGGGGTCAACGAGGATGGCACCGAGTGGACTTTTAACGTCCGCCAGGGGGTCACGTTCCACGAGGGAGGCACGCTGGAACCTCACGATGCGGCCTACTCGCTACAACGGGCCCTGCTGCAGGATCGAATCGACGGCCCGAATTGGATGGCGCTGGACGCGTTCCTGGGCGTGTACGCCATCGAGGATCTGGCGATCCAGAACTATGCCGAAACCCAGGGCATTGACCCCGAGAGTGACGCTTTCGGGGAACTGACGTTTGAGGACGTGGACGACGCGGCCCTTGTAAAGACCTGCGAGATGGTCAAGGAGGCGATCGTCGCCGACGACGAGGCTGGTACCGTCACCTACAAGCTCCAAACCCCCACCCCCTGGTTCCTGTCCATCCTAGTCCAACGGTTTATGGGCTCGGTGGTGGACATGGAGTGGATGGCGGAGAACGGGGACTGGGACGGTTCGTGTGACAACTGGGTGCCATTCCACAACCCTGGCGCTCAGAACACGATCCTCTTCAACGAGGCCAACGGCACGGGGCCCTATATGCTGGACCACTGGACCCCTGGGGAGGAGATCGTTCTGGTGGCCAACGAGGATTATTGGCGTACCGAACCGATATGGGAGGGAGGGCCCAGCGGTCCGCCCAGCATCAAGCGCGTGGTGATCCTCGACGTAGACGAATGGGGCACCCGGCGGGCGATGTTCGAGGCCGGCGACGCCGACTGGATCTATACCCCATCCCAGTACCGCCCGCAGCTCGAGCCGTACTATAGCACCATCTGCTACCCGGACGAACACTGCGAAGAGGGAAATCCGGATGGATATATCCTGACCTACCGGGATATGCCAATACCCGCTATGACGCCAGCCCAGTTTAACTGGAACATCAATATCGAGGGTGGCAACCCCTACGTCGGCAGCGGCGCGCTGGACGGCAACGGAATCCCGCCTGACTTTTTCACCGACTTTCACATCCGCAGCGCATTCAACTACTGCTTCGATTTCGACGCCATGATCCAGGAGGCGCTGAACGGCGAGGGCATCCAGGCCCAGGGGCCGATCATCGCCGGTATGATGGGCTACCGCGACGGCGAGGACCCGCTCTTCTACTATGATCCGGGCAAGTGCGAGGAAGAGTTCAAGCTGGCCGACGTGGACAAGGACGGCATTCCGGCCGGTGAGGACGATGATGACGTCTGGAACAGGGGCTTCTACTTCCAGATGGCCTACAACACGGGCAACGACACCCGGCGCCTGACCTCAGAGATCCTCAAAGCCGGTATCGAGGGAGTCAACCCCAACTTTAACGTCTCCATCGTGGCTATGCCGTGGCCGGTGCTGCTCAACAGCCGGCGGGCGCGCAAGCTGCCGATCTATGTCGGTGGCTGGTTGGAGGACTTTCACGACCCGCACAACTGGGTGCATCCTTTCCTCCACTCTCAGGGTGCCTACGGACGTGTGATCAACCTGCCGGAGGATATGGCTGAGGAGTTCGACTCTTTGATCGAGGAGGCCGCCTCTTACACCACGGTCGAAGAACGCCGGCCGCTATATGAGGAGATCCAGCTCAAGTCCCAGGAGGATGCGGTCCTGATCTGGATGTACCAGCCGGTCGGGCGCTATCACTTCCAGGAGTCGATCAAGGGCTGGTACTTTAATCCCGCCTACCAGCAAAAGACCTACTCCTACATCTACACCCTGTCGAAGGAAGGGCCGTAGCTTTCGCTACTGGGTTTTGACCCGTATGGCAGGGGGCCGGAGGGGCTCCGGCCCCCTGCTTGTATGAGCGCACCCCACGCCGGGTTGTACGACCAAGTTATAAACTGGCATAGAGGCAACAAGGAGTCCACATTATGGCCACATACATCTTCCGGCGTATGTTAATCATACCGATCATCATCATCGGGGTCACAATGCTGATCTTTGCGATGCTCTCGCTCCTGACCCCTTACGAACGGGCCTCGCTCTACGTGCGGGATGTGCCCAAACGCCAGGGCGCTATCGAGGATATTATCGCCAAGTATGGGCTCGACAAGCCGATCTATGTTCAATATTGGCACTGGATGGTGGGGCAAAAGGACTCGGATACTGGCGAGATCATCGGCGGCGTGCTGCGCGGCGACCTGGGCTTCTCCCAGATCGGCGCGAGCTCGGTCGCCGAGGTCATTGGCCGGCGCATGCCCGCCACAGCGGAGCTGGCCGTCTGGGCCGCGGTTCCGATGATCAGCATCGGCATCGCGTTGGGCGTGCTGTCGGCGGTCCATCACAACAAACCGGTAGACCAGATCCTGCGCGTGTTCAGCATCGTCGGTTGGTCCATGCCTGTGTTTGTGTTTGGGCTGATCGCGTTGATGCTATTCTACGCCAAGCTGGGTTGGTTCCCGCCGGGGCGACTCTCCGACTGGGCATCCCAAATCGTCCAGTCTGACGCGTTCGTCCGGTACACCCAGATGAACACCGTCGATGCCCTGTTGAACTTGCGGTTCGACATCTTTTGGGATGCGGTCAAGCACCTGGTCCTACCGGTCACGACCCTGGCCTACCTCAACTGGGCGCAGATGTTGCGCGTCACGCGCTCGTCCATGCTGGACACGTTGCGCCAGGATTACATGACCACGGCCCGCTCCAAGGGACTGACCGAGCGGTTGGTAGTCTGGCGACACGGGCTGGTAAACGCACTGATCCCCGTCATCACCATCGGCGGACTGGTCCTGATCGCCCTGTTCAACGGCGTGGTCATCACCGAGACGATATTTAACTACCCGGGTATGGGGTCGTTTTTGGCCCAGGCAGCCCTGTCGCTGGACGTCATCTCGGTCCTGGGGGTGACCCTGTTCAGCAGCATCATCCTGGTCGTCGGCAACCTGGTTGTGGACGTGCTCTACGGCCTGGCCGATCCCCGGATACGCCTGCAAGGTTAGCGACTGCCAGCACCGACCCTAGAGATCAGACCATAACATCCAAAGAGGCACACGCCAATGAAAGTAATAATCAAGCTACTGACCAATCCAACATCTCTGATCGGCATTCTCCTGCTGCTTGCCTTTGCCGTGATAGCCATCAGCGCACCCTGGATCGCGCCACCGGCGGAAAACGCTCGCGACCCATACATGATCCCCCGGGATGGATTCAGCAGCACCCCCGAGTCTCCCAGCGACCTACACCCTTTCGGCACGACAGAGGGACAGTATGACATCTTTTATGGCGTCGTGTGGGGCACACGCACGGCATTCCGCGTCGGGGTCGTGATCACCATTTTCACGGCCATCATCGGGCTGACCGTCGGATCCATCTCCGCCTATTACGGTGGCTGGCTCGACGAGGTATTGATGCGCATAACCGAGATCTTTCAGGCCTTTCCCTTTCTTCTGGCAGCCATCACGCTGAGCTCCGTGTTGCAGACCATCTATGGCCGAGGGGAAGCCGGGGTGCTCATGTTCCTGGCCAAAGGGCTGGCGCTGGTCACGTTTGGATCGAG
>CAYUIS010000072.1:21840-24615 GCA_964444825.1 uncultured Anaerolineales bacterium
GCGCTGAGCTTTCTGGGTCTGGGAGCACAGCGAGGATACGCCGACTGGGGGCAGATGATCAACTTTGCCCGCAACTGGATCCCATCACTGGCCGACCATTGGCACATCGTCACCTATCCCGGCCTGGCTGTCGTGCTGTTCGTGCTGGCGTGGAACCTGGTGGGCGATGTCCTGCGCGATACCCTCGACCCGCGCCTGCGCGGGCGAAACGGCGCGGCATAACGCCCGCGCCAGCTCCCTGTGCTGGGATAAACTAGATAAACCGAGCCAAGCCGATGAGCATTTTGTACCGACATCCACTTCTCCGAACCCTGGTAGGTTCAGTCCTCCTGACAGCCGGTTTAGGGTTCCTGATCTTCATAGTCGTCAACCTGGCCACAGACCTCTCCGTCTGGGTCCTGGGCCAGCGCACTAATGCAGAAGTGGTGGCCGCCTGGGTCGAAGAGACGAGCGAGGAGAACGCCACAGAGCCGACCCTCCCTACCCTGCCCACAACCGGCTCGATGACTCCCGTTTCGTGCCTCTCCTGGCGTGTACCTATGTCCCGCTGATTGGTCTGGGCTGGGCGGGATTGGCTGCCGGAAGGAGTCTGCTCAAAAGTCACGGCGGGGCATACAGGCCGTTACGACCGTCGTGGGAGCAATAAAGGCAGTCGGGGCTGTACTTGGCTCTCTGGGATGGAAGCGAGGCGCCGGGCACTTGTCGAGTGCCCGGCGCCTTGTTTTCGGTCAAAGCTCGGGGTAAAAAGCCAAGCCAATGGTCCCCGGTCCGGCGTGGGTACCGATGACAGGGCTGACCGTGGTGCGGCGGACTATAGACATACCAAAGCGCTCCTTCACTTGCTCGGCCAGCCGATCGCCCTCCTCTGGGCAGTCCACGTCGACGACGGAAGCCTCCGCCATCCGTTTTCCGCTCAGCCACTCCTCAGCGGTCGTCAACAGCCGCGCGATCGCCTTCCGCTTGGTGCGCACCTGGGCCAATGGTTCCAGGGATCCATCCACAAAGTGCAACACCGGCTTGATGTTCAGCGCGGTCCCCACCAGCCACTTGGCCCCACCGACACGCCCACCCCGATGTAGGTATTCCAGCGTATCCACGACGATCAGAAGCCGCGCCTTATCCCGCATTTTCTCGGCCGCGGCGACGACCTCATCGAGCGACTTGCCGGCGGCTGCCGCCCGCGCAGCGGCCAGCACCATGAACCCCAAGGCCATAGAGGTCGAAAGCGAATCCACAACGCGGATCTTTAGGTCGCCAAGCTGCGCCAGTACCGCCTGCGCGTTAGCCACGGTGCCGCTGAGTTTTGAGGTCACGAATATGCCAACGATTCCATCCGCCTCGGCAGCTACCTGTCGAAAGAATTCCTTGAACTCACCGGTCGAGGGCTGAGAGGTCGTGGGAAAGTCCTTCGACTCTCGCAGACGACGGTAGAAGGTGGGGGGATCGATGTCCACACCGTCCCGAAAGCGCTCATCCCCCCAGAAAAGCCAGAGTGGGATCACCGGAATGTTCAGGTCGCCCAGGGCATCGTCGGGGATGTATGCCGAGCTGTCCGTCACAACTACAATTCTACCGCCGTTCATAGTCACCTCCCAATCCGCGCGTGAAATGGCAGCAAGGATACTGACAATAAGAACACCCCATCACCCGATAGGGTGCGGCCATAGGCGTGTGCGGCTAGTTGTCGCTTGAATTGTTCCACGCTTCCCGCTCCTCCTGCAAATAGGCTGTGGTATCTACGCCGGCCCATATCTCTTTGTGCAGACCGGCCAGATGAGCGACATGGTCTTGAGGTTGCGGGATCAGGATCAGGACACCATCCTGTACATCCACCAGCAGACGAGCGCCACTTTGGATGTTCAATCTTTCACGGGCGATACGGGGTATGACCACTTGATAGCGGCTGCTGACTTTGACACTCACGGGTTGAGACACAGCACGCTCCTCGCAAAGCAATTTGCGGCTTTTGCTTATAGTGTAGCATAGGGTGGCAGGGGCGCAAGTCGAGGACTTGCACAGAACACGGATAACTGTATACTAGAAGCGCATTGGGTTCAAGTTACTTGTCCAGCCCTGCGTTACGGGATTCAGAAAGGTCATCCGATGCCCAGAGTCACTGCCCCCCCACCCCCAGAGATCGCGGCCGAACTCGCCGAGCTACGTGCTACCCTCGACGAGCAGATCCCCGAAAAGGCGCTCGACCGGAATCTCCTCGTCGCCACCTGGAACATACGCGCCTTTGGCGAACTGACCTCCAAGTGGCAGTCCGCCCCCGACGACAGCCCCAAGCGTGACCTGCACGCCGTGCGATGTATCGCCGAGATCATCTCCCGTTTCGACGTGATCGCCCTGCAGGAGGTGCGAGCCAACCTCAGGGCGCTGCGCCACACCTTAAAGACGCTGGGACCAGACTGGGGATTGATCATGACCGACGTGATCAAAGGCGCGCCAGGCAATGGGGAACGGATGGCGTTCCTGTTCGACACGCGCAAGGTTCAGCCTTCGGGGCTGGCCGGTGAACTCGTCGTCCCACAGGAACAACTGGAGCAGATCGCCCCGGATGCCCTCGAGAGGCAGTTCGCCCGCACGCCCTACGCGGTGAGCTTCCAGTCAAGCCGGAAGACGTTCATCCTGGTCACGCTGCACATCCTCTACGGCAAGAAGGCGAGCGAGCGAATCCCAGAGCTAAGGGCCATCGCCGACTGGCTCGCCGGGTGGGCCAAGGACATCAATGCGTGGGATCACAACCTGATCGCCCTGGGCGATTTTAACATC
>CAYUIS010000073.1:0-24520 GCA_964444825.1 uncultured Anaerolineales bacterium
GTCCGACGCCACCGTGTGTATTGCCTTAGCAGACGACGGGATGAATCTAGTGCAGAAGAGCTGTGATTATCAGGTGTTTGACCTGGCGTCAGGTGATTTCTCCGAATCTGGACTGCTTCTGAAACACTATTTGGTCCAGGTACAGCCATCTATCGCAGAGGGAAACTATCAACTGGTTTTCTACCAACCGTTGAAAGTCGATACTGCCCGTCATAACATAATGGTATCTGCTGGTCATTTGACCGTTAATGCTTTATCGCGTACATTTGATGCCCCCTCTCCTAGTAATCCTGTTGATATATCCTACGGAGATGAGATTGCACTAGTGGGCTACGATGTTGAATACCTGTCCGAATCCCTACATATCATCCTCTACTGGAAAGCCGTCAGGCGTCCATCTGAGTCATACAAGATCTTTGTTCATCTCATTGATGAAGAGTCAGGGGCGCTTGTTGCTCAGAGGGACTACGTGCCACGTGATTGGCAGTATCCCACTAACCTGTGGAATCCAGGCGAATACGTAGATGACCGTCTTATGATTGATCTATCTGCTGTTCCTGCGGGCACGTATCGGTTGCAGGTAGGAATATATCATTCTGGTAGTGGGGAGCGACTAGGGACAATTCCTACCTTCCCTGACAATGCCGTGCCTCTAACGAGCGTCGAACGCTGACGTATGCTCAAAGGATGGGGGCAGTCTAACCGTTCGCTTGTAGTCCGCTTCTAGCCACCCTCAACCGACTTTGACGTAGAATTGGAGAGCGCTCGATGAGTTATTTGCGTAAACACTATCGTGACCTGATAGCACTGAGCTTCTATTGTGTTCTCACCATTGCAATGACTTGGACTATGATTCCACAGATTAGCACACATCTGGCGGGCGACGACTCGGATGTGTTGCTCAATCTCTGATTTGATAACAGGAGTGCGACTGCCGGCAGCCACCCGAGTTGAGGAACGCTCGCCAGAAGACAGGTTTCTGCTCCAGGATGTTCAGGTGTCCCCGCCATAAGTGATGTTGTGTAACCTCCCAAGCAGGAACGAGTGATGTTGTGAACGGATGGGATAAAGGGACAAGACAGAGGCTAACGAACCCTCGTATCAAGACACAGCGTCACGGGGAGACTGCCTGAAGTACCATTCCCTGTTGAAGGTTGCCGAAGCACACTCCTACAGGACATAACGGCAGAGTCACGGCCTCCTGACCATCCTCCAGGAGCCAGTGTTCGCCCGTTACGCTGCTGTAAAGACCCACGCGTAATATAGCATTTGTAGAAACTGCTTCAGGCAGATCCAAATAATGTATGTCGCGAACGACGGTGCCTGGTGGCAAAACGCTGGTGGGACGATGCGCGTCGGCCGGCCAGCCATCGTGCTGTGCCAAGAACCGCTCATCTGCATCCAGCAAGTGCACAAAGACGCTATAGTTCTGTGGGATAGGTTGCTCCACACGCCAGAACAAGGACAGACGCACTACCGACCCAGGAGACAACACTCCTTCAGCTACGGGGACAAATGGTTCGCCCGGGGCCGCCACAGCCACGCCATAGCCCGTCAATGTCAGTGACTCGCCCCACTGATCTGTGCGTACCACGGCAGGAGACACACGGCCCACGTAGCGGAAGATGTACAGGCTGCCCACTTGCTGATCGATCTCGTATTCCGTGCCAGCTAGCAGATCATAGAAGACTGAGCGATACGCCGGCAACTCCGCCGGGTATGTGTTCATCTCACGGTCCAACACAACATAATCCAGTTGCACGCCCTCAGGAATCCATGGATACAGATAGATCTGCTCGCGATGTGAAAGATGCGGCACCAGGGGATCCTGCGCCGCCACAACAGCATCAGACGGAATCTGCTGCAAGGCAAACTCAACTCGGCGGTGATGTTCGGTAACCTCAAAACGTTCGGGAAAGAAACGACGCCCTGGCCATACCTCACTCCTCGCAAACCACCCACCAATCCCAGCGACCAACAGCAGAATAAGCGCAATCTTTCGCCACCAACCCTGAATACGCGACACACCCACTGCCACCGACCAGTAGAGGATGGGCAGGATGACAGAAGGATACCACCCATCCAATCGTCCCATCGATTCAGACGTGCTAGCAAGCAGGTATCCCAGAAAGGGTGATATGAACACAGAGATCTCTGGAGCCAAGAAAAAGAGAAACCCTGTTGGCCAGCACAAGCGTGCCACCGACACCCATCGTTTGGGTCGCAGCACGTACTTTAGCAACACTGTGGGGTTTTGAAATAGATTATTGAGTATTTCCGCAGGCGAACTGCCCAGATAGGAAAAGTACTGACCTGCGTGAAAGTACTCACTGCTGGTGCCCACGAGGTGTGACGCACCCATTGCTGGCAACACGACAAACGGAATCAGTACCAACCATAACACCCCTACCGTCAATATCGCCAAGCCCATCCTAGGTGACCGGTGTGCTAGCATCACGTAAAGCCCCACGCCAATCACCAAAAAGGCCATATCCTCCTTGCTCAGCAGTGCAATCACCAGTCCAAGCACCATCCAGCCATAGCGGCGCCTGAGCATCTGGGCAAGAGCGAAAGAGGTAGCCAACACCGCGGAGGTGATCCGCCGAAATTCGACCAAGTTGACCTGATGCAACATAGGGTGCATCAGATATGCGGCGTAGACGATCAAGCCTAGCCAACGAGCATCCTCACGGAAAAACCAGTAGATCAGAAAGCCCGCGCCACCTAGGCAGATTGACTGTATTACCAGAAGCAGACGTATGTCGGCCCATAACCAGTACAGCGGTGCGTACACAGCTAATATGGGGGAAAAGTGGCTTTGAATGACCGAATCTTCGACCAGCGTAATGCGAAATGGATTCCCTTGAGCCGTATTCCAGATCGCCTGGTCGAATTTGGCCAAGTCGAGCGCGTGTGTGCGGAAACCTTCATGCTGGCGAATCGTCATCCACGAAAACGTCAACACGTATATCGCCAACAAGACAGATGCAATCCAGTCTGTTTGTTGAAACTTGCGTACGGTGGGTCGAGTCTTCATCGAGGTACCTGACCATTTATAGCGTCGTCTGGGGGCATCCCAGGTTTGTTGGTCAGACAACACACTGCGACGGACAGATTGTACCACGATCAAATGGAACTTCAAGGCTGGACAAAGGGGCCATTTCGTAGATAATGGTCCGGCCCAGCATAGGTATATCCAGCCGACGGTGTGCGCGCTTGGGTTTAGCACTCCCGAGGTGACAGCGAGGGCGTAGATCTCGTAAGGGCCTGGTTATTCGGGTGGATTGAACAGTTTGACACAGCATGTATTGAGCAAAAGTCGGCAGCGAGGTATGACAATCCACTGGACGCTCTCTGCCACAAGTAAAAACCTGGTCCAACGTCCTTGTTCTCGGCTCGGCGTCGACGGACGGACTATTGCCAGCATTGCCTGGCGCATCAAGGCATTCAAGCGGAGCCTATTGGAGAGCAACTGCTCTTATCCGCCCCCAGCTTCACTTGCAATCGTCGCCTGCTATTTCCTACTAGCCTTGACCTGCAGCTTGGTGGTACCTCCCTTCGAGAACCTGGACGAGATAGAGCATTTTGAAGTGGTGCGGTACATAACGGAGACGGGACAATTGCCAGTGCACGGACTGCCCGAGGCCGGCATCTATCACTACCGTCAGGAGGCCTCCCAGCCTCCCTTGTATCACATGCTCTCCGCTGGGTTAGTGCGGCTTCTCGGCCTGAAAGTCGATGAAACGACGGCGTCATGGCCCCTTAACCCCTGGGTCGCCTGCGGGCCTGGGGCGGCCAGCCTGTACGACAACCGGGCAGTGCTCTATCACGACCATAATCAGGAAAAGCCTCCCTGGCAAACCACTCTACTGACGCTCCATACGCTGCGGATCTGGTCCACGCTGCTCCAGTCAGTCACTGTGGCCGGAACCTTTGCCCTAGCGCGTCGGGCCTTCCCTCAGCGTCCAGAGGTTGGCCCGGTGGCTATGGCCCTGGTCGCCTTCAACCCCCAGTTCCTCCTGGTCGCCAGTGGGGTCAACAACGACAACCTGGTCACCCCTTTGGTCACGGTTGGAGTGTGCCTGCTGCTACGGATCTGGCAGGATGGGGTGTCGGTACAGCGGGCAGTTGCCCTGGGTGCGCTCATAGGATTGGCAGGGCTGAGCAAGCTCAGCGGGTGGGTGCTGTTGGGGCTTGCCGGTCTGGTTACGCTGGCAATGGTCGTTCGTTCTAGACGAGTACGGCCGCGATTTATACTGACCACCGTTCTGATTCCTGCGGTGGCCCTATTTCTTACCAGTTGGTGGTTCTGGCGCAACTGGCGACTATACGGCGATCCCACGGCCCTACGACCGATGTTGGAGCTGGTCGGCACGCGCGATGGCTCACCAGTCCTGCCACTGCTAGAGACTGGCCGGATGTTCCTTTCATTCTGGGGACAGATCCCCTGTTCCTTTTACGCACCAGTTTTCTATGCCTTCTATGCCGTACTCACGGCGCTGGCCGTCGGCGGCCTGGCGTGGCGCTGGCGTGGACTAACGCCGGCGGAGCGAGCAGTGGGGATGATTCTGGGCGGCTGGTTTTTGCTGATCGTGGCAAGTTGGATACGCTGGGATGCGATAACACCGGCACCAGGAGGGCGACTGCTCTTTCCCGCTCTGCCGGCCGTGGCGCTGCTGATGGGATTGGGAATAGACGGACTGGCACGAGGACGCTTCAAGGTGGTGAGAACGATTGTCACTGGAATGCTAGCGCTGGTGGCGTTGTGGACGCTGCTCATTATCTTGCCCGGCTTCTTCGCTCCTCCGCACCGCTACACTGACCCAGACGCCGTTCATCCAGATCATCCACTCGATGCCATATTAGGCGACTCTGTCCGGGTGCGAGGCTACGATGTCGACTTGGCTGGCAGTGATGAAAACCAGAACCCCACACTGGATGTCACGCTCTATTGGGAAGCGCTCACCCCGATGGCTGAAGACTATGTGATGGCACTCCAGCTCGTCTCGCCCGTGCCAGGAGACACGACACTGCGCTGGAACTATAACTCGTGGCCAGGGCGTGGGAACTACCCTACCTCAGCCTGGCAACCTGGCGAGGTTATCCTTGATCGCTACCACTTTCAATTGCCAGAAGCCGACCTCCCTACCCAGGCCTGGGACGTGCACATAGCTCTTTACCAGAAGGAAACGGGCGAGAGGTTGCCCGTTCACGTTGGAGAGTCAAACTTAGGGGGGCATCTGACACTGACCCAGTTGCGGGTACCTGGGGTTCAGGCAGCCTGCCCTGAGGAGGGCAAGCTAACCTCAGAGGTACACTTTGGCGAGTCCGTCGCACTGACCCACGCTTCGGTGATTCCTGAACAAGAGGTCGCCCGCGTGGCGTTGTGCTGGAAAGCCTTACGGCACCTTTCCGACAACTATACCGTCTTTGTCCATCTATTGGACGCATCCGGCGCATTAGCCAGCACCGGTGATGGACCACCTATGGGAGGGGCTTTCCCTACGTCAATGTGGCATCCAGGAGACATCATATTGGATGTTCACCGCTTGATGCCAGGTTCCGTCGAGGGAAGCGCCAAGCTAGGAGAACAAGGAGCACATAGCCTGCGTGTGACCGTCGGCCTGTACAACCCAACAGATGGTTCGCGTCTACCGGCCTATGCTGGGGAGACGGCCATTCCTGATGCCGCAGTGGAGATTTGGCCGAGTCACCCATAGATCTCGCCATAAGGCTATTGCAGACCCAAATCCGATGAGCAAGGAGCAACAAGACTAGATGAAACGACTTTCGTGGAAACTCGTGATCGCGGCTCTATTTGCCGTACTTCTGCTCTGGAACGGAGAGACTAGCGTGGGGGCCGGAGACGGCCCGGGGGAAGAGGAGCCCATTGCCATCCAGGAGATGGAAAAGGGCAACCTGCTAACCAATGGAAGTATGGAAGAAGGCTTTTACTGGAAGTATCCGAACCACTTTGTCGCCAATGGTTGGCGGCGTTGGTGGATCGGAGATGACATCCCAGAGTATGACGATGCTCGTGCGTGGCGACCTCATCGGTATGATGGCAACCACGCTCAGGTCTATTTCCGCTGGGGAAAACCCTATACCGCTGGAATCTATCAAACGGCGGTCGCGCGACCGTGCACACTCTACCAGTTCAGCGCATACGGTCGGAATCATTCAGGCCTTGGCCTGGACCATCACGCTCGAATAGGAATCGATCCTCTTGGGCGCAAGTATCAACTCTATATGGACTCCCTGCCTCCCGAGATTGTCTGGTCGTCAGAGCAGACGTTCTTTTACACCTGGGGGTTGCACACGGTGACGGCCGAATCGCATAGCGATCAGATCACGGCCATTACGTACGTCTCGCCGGATCGGGAGTATACGGTTTACGATACATTCTGGGATGCGGCAAGCTTGATCGAGCTGCCTTCACCACCAGGACGTCTTCCTGATCCTGCCGATTGGGATCCGAGCGAAACCATCACCGACATATCCACCCGCATAGATCCCGGACAACTCACTATTCAATGGCAGACGACCATATCAGCCTCTTCCCAGGTTTGGTATCGCGTGCATTCAGCTACGTCGCCCATCACATCAACCGGCACCCTCCTGACTCCTGCCGCTTCCGTCTATTTGCCATTGATTCTGGCCTGCTACGAAGATGGGCCCAAGTATCCGATGTATACGCCGATCGATCAGAGCGACTTGACTCATCATCAAATCACAATCACAGGTTTGGAGAAAGGACAACTTGTCGAGTTTGTGATTCTCGCACGCCATCTGGTCAACGACACCTGTCGTACCTCGGCTTCCCGGACTGTTGAAGTAGCATACCTTGCCAAACCGCTCCCACCACCACCTCCTTCTCCCTAAGCCCTCACCAGTGAAACAGGGAACGGCCATCAGTCGCCCCAACAGGGATGTTTGATTACAAGGTTTCTCCAGCTCTCCTGTTCCTGCTCCTGCTGTTTCTATTGCTGGGGGTGGTCTATAGCACAACCACCCCCTTGTTCGAAGCGCCCGACGAGGTTTGGCATTATGCGTACGTGCGCTATCTGGTCGATAAGCACACCCTGCCCGGCCTGACTGATACCGAGAGCGGTGCATACCAGGAGATCGCCCAGCCGCCGTTGTACTATGTCGTTGCAGCGTTGACCAGTGGCTTTGTGAAGGACGATGATCTATCCCAGTTGATGTGGCACAACCCTGGTTTTGGATACCAGGCTGGGGTGACGGTGAACGACAACAAGAACATGCTCGTTCACACCGAGCGCGAGGCATTTCCCTGGCGGGGAGCCGTCCTGGCGATTCATATGGCGCGGCTCGTCTCGCTGGCGTTCGGCCTGTTGACCGTCGTATCAGCCTGGGGCCTGGGGCGCGAGGCCTTTCCTGAGCACCCGTTGTGGGCACTGAGCATAGCGGCTGTGGTCGCCCTCACCCCGCAGTTCCTGTTTATGAGCAGCGTCGTAAGCAATGACAGCGCGGCAGCAGCGTGCTCGACCGGAGCGCTCTGGGCCATCGCTCGTACGGCCAACCGGGGACCAACGCGCTCACGCAGTGTGATTATCGGCCTGTTGGTCGGACTGGCGGCTTTGGCCAAGACCAGTTGTCTGCTTCTGGGGCCGATTGCCGTCATGGGCCTGGCGTTCGCCTGCCGATCCCGATCCAGGAAAATGCACTGTGTCGTGGGACACCTGTCTTTGGTCGCCGTGATAGCCTCAACCATCGGCGGGTGGTGGTACCTCCGCAACGCTATCGTGTACCAGGACCCCCTCGCTACCCAAGTGCATATGAACACGCCGTGGGGACGTTCCGCGCCAGCCACCATTGGGACACTCCTGGCCGAACTGCCTATGGTCTATCGCTCATTCTGGGGTGCATTTGGATGGGGGCACGTGCAATACCCAGCTTGGGTATACCTGGCGATAGGTGCAGCTCTGATTGCTAGCTTGGTCGGATGGGTTGGGGCTATTGGCAAAGGGCGGCGTGATACCCCCCCCACCCTTTCGGCTGCTCGACGGGTCGTACTTTTGGCCCTGACGTGGTGGGGTGTCGAGTTCATCGCCCTGCTGCAATGGATGCGACGTGTGCAAGCTCCCCACGGCCGACTGCTCTTTCCAGCCATCGGGGCTTGGGCGCTGCTCCTGGTCGGTGGATGGTCATCGCTGCCCCAACTTTTCGTATTTCGGGGTTCGCACGTCACCCTTCAGACCCGGCGTCTCACGGCCATCTTCCTGGCTGGCCTGGGCGTCCTCAGTCTCCTCACCCCCTGGCTGGTGATCGGCCCTGCTTTTGCCCCGCCCCGCCTAATGTCCCCAGATGACGCTGCCGGCACAGTCGAAGGCGCACAACTGACCTACGGTGACCGCGCACGCCTGCTGGGTGTGGCCCTAGATCGAGCGTCCGCTGCCCCTGGCGGCACGTTGGCAGTACGCGCTTGCTGGGAGGCGCTGGTACCGATGACTTCTGATTACACCGTCTTCGTCCACTTGGTCGGGGGCGAAAATGAACGAATCGCCGAGCGGTACACCTACCCTGGGCTAGGGCGTTTCCCTACGTCTCTCTGGAAGGCTGGACAGGCATTCTGCGACGTGTATCAGGTCCATGTCGAGAACTGGGCTCCTGTGCCTGAGCTATACGACGTGGTGATCGGGCTGTACGAAGAATCTACCGGGGAACGTCTGGTTGCCCGCGATCCTGCTGGAACTGAGGTAGGGCTTTCTGCCCTGGCCCAGGTCCGGATCGCTCCGGAACATCCTCTGACGGAGATACCTGATCGCTCGCTTGATTACCGGGTAGGCGACCAGATCACACTGGCTGGATACCAACTGTCAGGGCCACTTCGAAGCGGCGAACCACTCACCGTGACACTCATCTGGCGCGCCGACGGAACACCCCAGGGAGACCTAGTGGTTTTTGTGCATCTTTTGAACGAGCAGCCCTCCTCTGAAGGGCGCTCACCAGAGCTGCTGGCTCAACACGATGGACCGCCCCGCTATGGCCGTTACCCCACCTGGGCCTGGCAGAGTGGCGACGTGATTCCCGATGAGCACACGTTGAAAGTACCGGAGCTTCCCGCTGGACGACCCGTGCTAGTGGCGGGGATGTATCGGGCCGACACATTGCAGCGTCTCCCGATTGTAGGTCCAGATGGCCCAATGCCCAACGACCTCATTCCGCTTCCCCTGGGATCTCTTTGAGTTTGCCTAGTGGGAGAACAAGGGGAACATTTCAGGATTGAAGACAGTATGATCTGCCCGTCCACTCACTGACCCTCGTGGTGCCGCACCACAAGTACAGGCCGTCCAGCGTGTTCGACGACCAGATCGGTGATACTACTGACAAAGTAACGACGTAGACTCTGAGCCGCGTAAGTCGAGCCGAGGGCTACCATGTCGTACTCCCCCTCGCGGATCTCGGACATAATCTGATCAGCAACGGGTCCGTGACGGAGCTTGATCGCCGTTTCAATACCCAGGTCGCGCAGCGTGTCGCGGCCGATTCTCAAGTTGCGACCCTGAGGCGTATCAGTCTGGAGGAGAGCCCCCCATGCATCTTCAATCTCACGAAGGATGGGATAGCTAAGCAATGGCTGGGGAATGACGTATAACAGGGTCACCTCGGCCTCAGTCGACCGGGCAATCTGGCCTACGAGTCGGATTGTCTCCTCCGGGTACCACAGGTCACCGCTGCACAGGAGAATACGGCGCAACGCCAGTCGGTCGGCCGGAACGACGAGTACAGGTGTGGTCACGTCGCGCAGAACGCGCCGGGTGGATGGACCACGCAACCAGCGCCGCATCCAGCCCCGTTCCAGCAAACCAACGATGATCAAATCATAGTCCCCTCGGTTCGCCTGAGCCACGATGGCGCGACGTGGGGGCTCCTGCCGGATAGAGGCATCACATCTTAGCCCGGCATTGCTCAGATCGGCACACACTTCAGCCAGAGATGGCAACAGAACTGGTTTCTGAGCGGGCTGGGCAGATGCTGCCAGGACGGTTACCTGAGCCTTCAATCGCGTCGCCAGCCGACAACCGAAGGCCATGGTTGGATTGCTGCGAGAGGTGCCGTCAGTACAGAGTAGCAGGTGCACGGCCAACCTCTAGCGGAACAGAATAATGCCGACGAATCCGGCTGCCAACAGAACGATGGCTGGCGGAATTCTCAGGACGGAGATGGCCAACAGACTAGTCACACACAGCAACAGCGGTGGCCACTCACGCCAGCCGCCAATGCCGACGACGTTGTAGGCTGCAACAAGCAGCAAGGCGGCCAGCGCAGGAGCCAATCCTTTGACGAACCCGCCGATCCAGGCTTCGCCGCGTAAGCGGGTCAGCACAGCAGCAACGGATAACATGATGACCGTTGGCGGTAAGATCGCCCCCAGGCAGGCAATCAGCGCGCCAGGGACCCCTCCCACCCGATAGCCGACGAACGTAGCTAATTGGAGAGCATCCGAACCCGGCAGCACACTGGAATAGCCGACTGCCTCGACAAATTCCTCCCGACTCATCAACTTGCCCACCACTTCGGAGTACAGCAATCCTACTGAGGCTGATCCTGAAGTCGTCAGCAGGTTAACCTTCAGAAATGTGAGGAAAAGAGACCACCATTTGTCCATACTGCCTCCCGCCTAAGAATCTACTCGTAGAATCTGTCCCAGCCCACATTCTTGAGGGGGGTCGCTTGTCCAATCCCTGGCCCAATGAGCACTCCCCAGATAAGCCTTAGTAGAACTCTCCTTCCAGGTAGGCGCGTGTCTTCGCCTCCACAGGATTGTGGAAGACACGATTGGCCGGCCCGCACTCGACAAGTTCTCCCAGATACATAAAGATGACATAGTCTGCCAGCCTTCGAGCTTGCCGCAGGACATGGGTTACTAGTACAATGGTATAATCCTGCTTGAGTTCCAACAATCGCGCCTCAATGCGCTGGGCTGAGACGGGGTCCAGTGCCGAGGTCGCCTCATCACACAGCAACACCTCCGGTTCAACAGCTAGTCCACGCGCCAGACATAGCCGCTGCTGTTGGCCGACGGACAGAGCTGATGCTGGAGCGCGCAGGCGGTCTTTGACCTCATCCCACAGGCCAGCGGCTTGCAGTTGCCGTCTTACTATACCATCCAAGGCCTCGCGCTTCTGCTCCCCGTGTAAGCGTGGACCATAGGCAACGTTGTCGTAGATAGACATGGGTAGAGGGAAGGGGCGCTGTGCCAGTAACCCAATGCGCCTGCGGATCTCGGTCACATCCATACGGGGATCGTAGATGTTCTGACCCTCGAAGACAACCTCGCCCCACACACGCACGCCCTGGATCAGCTCAATCAACCGGCTCATAGAACGTAGCAACGTCGTTTTGCCGCAACCCGACGGCCCGATGATGGCCGTGATCTGCCGGGCGGGGATGTCCACGCTGACATCCTGGACTGCCCGGTGGTCGCTATAGGCCACACTCAATCCCCGGATCTGAATCACTGGTTCAGTCATCTACACGCCTTCAGCGGATCACATGTCGGGACAACCGGCGGGTCAGCAAGCGCGTCCCCAGACTGATGACAAGGATAATGACAGTCAGCACCAGTGCAGAGGCATAGGCGCGGTGTTGTACCTCAGGGAAAGGGGTGCCGAGTTGAAAGAAAACGGCCAGCGGAAGCGAGGCGACAGGTCGCAAGAGAGATGTGGGCAACCGGTCGGTGTAACCAGCGGTGAAGAGCACCGAGGCTGCGTCGCCAATACCTCGTCCAAAGGCAAGCAGGATCGCCGTCACCAGCCCTGGCACAGTCTGCCGCACCACAACACGTAGTGCCGTCTCCAGTCGCGTTGACCCCAACGCATAGGAGGCCTCCTTTAGTTCGAAAGGCACCATGGAAATCACCTCGTCCATCGACCGCACCATAATGGGGAGCTCTAGTAACGCCAGAGTGATGATCCCGCCCAATAACGACGCCCGTAGCTTGAGTAGCAGCAGCACGGTGAAACCGAACGCCCCGTACACGATGGACGGCGTACCCCACAATACGTCCAAAGATAACCGGATCAGGTAGACGAACCGGGCATTCCGGGCAAAAAGCTGGAGGTAAAGCACCACTGCTAGGCCAAGAAGAAAATCCAAGAGTGTTGCTCCACCGGCCAGCGCCAGCGAGCCAGTAATAGCGTTGAGAATACCTCCCTCCTTGCCAAGATAATATCCACCCTGGGGCGTCTGAGTCAGCATTGCCAGATCGAGTGCCGGCAGCCCTTTCACGACCACCGTTGCCAGGATGAGGACCAGGCTTCCGACAACAACAACTGTCGAAGCGACCATCAATGCCTGGAAAACACGCTCTTCGACATGCTTACCCATCACCTCGCCCTCCTGACTGCTTGTAACAACACAACCCGTGCTGCGAGGGTAAAGGCCAGCACAACCAACAAAAGCACCAGCGCTACCATCATCAATGCTGCGTCGTATAAAGGAATGGACATCATCTCGCCATAGTTGTTGGCGATGAGGGCAGGCAAGGGATAGGCGGCATCAAAAAGGGAGTGAGGTATCTGTGGAACATTGCCCACGACCATCATCACAGCCATTGTCTCACCAAAAGCGCGGGAGAAACCCAGCACGACAGCAGCAACAACTCCTGGTAGGGAGCGACGCAGGACGACGCCTTTGATCATTTGCCAGCGGGTGGCTCCCAAGGCCAGAGCTGCCTCCCTTAGCCCATCTGGTACAGCGCGGATAACTTCCTCGGTCACGGAAATAATGACCGGGAAGACCATCACTGCCAGAACCACACCACCGGCCAGGACACTGTACCCAGTGGGGTTTTCGGTGGTCAGTAAGGGAACAGAACCTAGACGGTTCGTGATCCACGGCACGACGATGTCACGGATAACGGGCACCACCATCAGCATTCCCCATAGTCCATAGACCACCGACGGAATTCCCGCTAGCAAGTCTATCAGCGGCTTGACTATGTTGCGCAGGCGGTCTGGCGCGTACTCGGCCAAGTAGATGGCGCATAGCAGACAGGTCGGCGTGGCTAGTGCCATAGCCAACACGGTGACCCAGAGGGTGCCGACAATGAACGGCCAGATGCCAAACTCACCACGTAGTGGATGCCAGTCTGATGAAATCAGCAATTCGCCCACCGGCTTGATGTCGAAAAGCGGCCGGGTGCGGGCCAACAGCCCTAGTGCGATTAGCAGGGCCAATGCGGCGGTGAAGACGGTCAGTCCTCCCATCAACACCCCGGCGAGTCTGTCCTTGAGCTGCCGGAAACGCGCTCTTTGCAACCCACCTACTCCAGCTTTGCCAGTTGTGCCTGCAACTGTGCCTGGGTGAGACGAATGTAGCCCGTTTCCTCAGCAAAGACCTGGCCATCTGTCACGATCCAGCGGATAAAGGCCAACGTCAGTCCACTCGGTTGGCCCTTGGTGACCAAGTTGAGGGCGCGAGCCGGGGGCGAGGGATACCGGCCATCAGCGATAGCCGTCGTCAGGTCAGATTTGGTGCCATAAAAGTTCTCGCTCGCATCCATCTGACCATTCTCATCCACATCTATAGGAACGATCTCAAGCCCAGCCACTGCTCGGCCAGTATCGGCATCATAAGCGAAATTCAGGTTGTTGTAGCCGATCCCTTGCGGGTCTTGGGAGACCGTGGATGCCAGCCCGGGGTCGCCATAAACTGCTGTGCCCTGCAAATCCTCCTGCCTGTAATCGCCCAGGTAGGCAGCCCAGGTCTCAGCCGCACCACACGCGTCCGAGCGAGTATAGACGTGTATCAGGTCGCTCACACCAGGATCGCCAATGGCCTCGCCCCAGGTCGTGATCTGACCTGTCCAGATGGCCTCGAAAATTGGCCGCGTCATACCCTGAGCCTGGATCCGGGCCAAGTGCGGGTTTCCGGCATTTATGACCGGCACAACAGCATCCTCAGTCACCGCTACCCAGAAGGCACCTTGATCTATCTCCTCCTGATAGATGCTGCGAGAAACCATGCCTATGTCCACTGCGCCAGCAAGTGCATCGGCCATACCTTTGCCAGCTCCCCCGGCCGAAGTATCGAATTCGACGCCAGGGTAAAGGGAATGAAACTCCTCGCTCCAGCGGACCATCATCGGGTATAGCGCCCAGGCACCCGAGATAGTCAGCGTACCACTCAATTCACCTGTGTCCGACTTCCCAGCCGTCTGACCACACCCTGCGAGGAACAAACCAAGCACGGCGATCACGGTGATAAGCCTCAGATGCGTTTTGTGGTTCATGAATTGCCTCCTGCGGCGTAGGACCTCATTTTACAGATAAGCAAGAAGCCTCCACCTAGCGACCAGTAGAGCCTGTACGTCTTGTGAAGCATTAGGAGAGGCACTTTTCCTCGGACGGATTTACACTATAACATGTAATTGGAATGGCGTCATCGAGCAAAGTATCTATTCCGCTCCTGCAATAAGTTGTATTGATCCTACACTTACCCCAAGCATCTTGACGTATAGGTCGTTTCGCTAAATACTTACGGATCTGGATGTACCTGCTACCAACCTGCGCGATTCTGCGGCGTTGACTGCCCGATTGAGGAGGTGAAGGAGGCTATGTCGCTCGATTTCCTTTCTGTCCTGGATGAAGTATAATCCCCATCGGGAAATCGCAGCAGGCCAAGGAGGAGGACGCTATGGAACAGATCAGAGTCCTATTAGCCGACGACCACGTCCTTGTTCGACAGGGCACCCGTGAGTTGTTGGAACAGGAAAAGGACATAGTGGTGGTAGCAGAGGCTGGCGATGGAGAGGAGGCTGTACGACTCGCCGATACTCAACACCCCGATGTAGCCCTTATGGACATTTCCATGCCTAAGCTGAACGGCATCGAGGCCACTAAGCAAATCAAAGCCCGACACCCCGCTACTGCCGTACTGGTGCTCACTGCCTACGACGACGATCAATATGTCTTCGCCCTTCTGGAGGCAGGAGCCGCAGGCTATCTACTGAAAGACGTTCAAGCCAGCGAATTGATCAAAGCCGTCCGATCTGTGCACCAGGGCGAATCGGTGCTGCATCCGGCTATCGCCCGCAAGGTCATCAACCGCTTCGCTCAGCCCGCAGACAAGCGCCCGGAGAAAGACGTCCTGGATCAACTGACCGAGCGGGAAATGGAGGTTCTGAAACTGGCTGCCAAAGGGATGACAAACCAGGAGATCGCCTGTGACCTTGTCATCAGCGTGCGCACGGTCCAGGTTCACCTGAGCAATGTCTTTGGCAAAATGGCCGTTGGCTCCCGCACGGAGGCTGTGCTTTTTGCTCTCAGGAGGGGGTGGATTGCCCTTGAGGATACCGTCTAGAAACCCGTTGGTTTCACTGTCCCCAGAAAGGCAAAAGGGATGTCTTTATCAGGAGCGCAAAGTCGCTTGAATAACCTCGTCAGTAAGCGCAGTTTCTGGATCCTGGGAGCTATGCTCATTGGCCTCGGGCTCGTTCACTACCTCACACCCCAAATAAGAGTTCTGCCTTTCGCCTCAACCCCCTTGGGGCGGCACGCAGTAGAGCGTATCATCTTTATCCTGCCCGTGGCTGGCGCGACCTTTGCTTTCGGACAAGTCGGGGGCACAATCACCCTAGCCCTTGCCGCTCTTATTATGCTGCCTCGGGCCATCTTTATCTCACCCACTCCCGTGGATGCCCTGATGGAAATCATCGCCGTTAGCCTCGTCGGGTACCTCGTGATCTGGATGATCGAGACCCAGGAGAAGGAGAAAAGGCTGCGCCAAGAGGCTGTTTTGAGGCTCAAGCAGTTGAATGAGATCGCGGAAGAGATCACCTCCGAATTGGAATTAGCTCGGATCCTACCTACAGTGCTGAAAATCGCTGAAGAAATGGTAGGTGCTGATGGCGGAGCCATCGCGCTCTTCGACCGCGAGACCCAGCTTATGAGTTATCCGTACCTCCACAACCTGCCCCGGGAATTGACGGGGCTAACTGTGTCTGCGGACCGCGGCATAGCAGGAGAGGTGATGACCACCAACCGCCCTGCAGTTATCGAGAACTATCGAGATTACCCCCGTGCTGTACCCGAGTTTATGGAAGCTGGACTCGCAAGTGTCATAGCGGTGCCCATCGTGAGCGGCGATCAGTCTTTTGGAACCCTGGTTCTCTTCAGCCTTGAGGAGATACAAAGCTTCTCAGAAAAGGATATTGCGATCCTCACCGGCATCGGACGTCAAACCGGCATTGCGATCGAAAACGCACGCCTATATCAGAATATGCGTTTCTACGCTCGACAGATGACCCAGGTTCAGGAAGACGAACGGAGGCGAATCGCCCGCGAGTTGCACGATGAGACGATCCAGATGTTGATCGTCGTCTCGCGTCGGCTTGAGGTACTGTCCACCCTTCCCGAGGGGTTACCCGAGTCTGCGGCCCTGCACCTGGAATCGCTGCAGGAATTGATCGGCGACATACTGAAAGGGATACGTCGCTTCATCCAGGACTTGCGCCCACCGACGCTGGACCATTTAGGCCTGGTAGCAAGTCTGGAGGGACTGGCCAACGACCTGGCGGAGAAGGACGGAATAGCGACAGAGCTAGAGGTCAACGGTGAACCACGACGCCTTTTGCCTGAAGAAGAACTGATCCTGTTTCGTATCGCTCAGGAGGCACTGAGTAACGTCAGGCGGCACTCCAAAGCGTCCAGGGCAAAGATACGGGTAGAGTTCCATCCGGATAGTCTCCGGGTGGTCATCGAAGATAGTGGACAGGGGTTCAATGCCCCAGAGAGAATAGGCGACTTGGTCTCCTCTGGCAAACTAGGCCTTTTAGGTATGCACGAGCGGGCGCGGCTTCTCGGTGGCACACTCCAGGTCTACTCAGAGGCAGGTGGAGGTGGTACAACCATAATCGCAGACGTGCCGATTCAACAGTAACCCAGGGAACCTCCCTCGTCCACTCAGGAATGCCGGGAGACGCCTACGCCTGTTTGTGTAGTGGCTGGGTTTCTGGCGTGACCTGATCGAGGAGCTGTGACTCCCGTACCCTATCTCGAACGATCTGGTACAGTCCTGCTATCAGGGCCGCACCCAGCGTACCGATCACAAAGACCTCCATAGCGACAAACAACACGAACTTGGCCGACGCGAATACGCTCTCCATTGCTCACCTCCCTATGTTTGGTCACCCTTCAGGAAACCATCAGACCCGATCGGCTTTTCCATATTCTCCAGGTCTTTTAAGCGAAGCACCTATCGCTTTGGACCCATCACACACTAGTTCGCCCGAGATGGCAGATGGGATCGGCCAGCAGGAACCGCTTCTTCATGCTGCATGCTTCTTTTCACAATCTCATACAACCCAGCGATCACGGCTGCTCCCAATACACCGACCACCAAGAGCTCAATCACCACAAACAACGCAAACTTGATCGTCAACATCGCTTCCATCATACACCTCCTGTCTCCATAGGTTTGTTAATCAGAACCTCGCCGATTGTTCGCTTGCAACCACACTATACCAGACTTGCCAGCGCCTGTCATCGAGCAATATGCCAATCTTGCCATCATAGAAAGAGCGTATTCTGCATCCCATATTATCCAACAGGGACGCAGTGACCGTTTCCCAAAGCCCCTAGATTGCCGTTTTCCCACTAGGCATGTTCACCTAGCCATAGGGACCTGTTGAGATCAGGATGGAGTCTTTTGAGGAAAGGGCGAACTCGCTCTAGGAGGTTAGATCAGAGATAAAAACCGAGGGACGCACAGGTGATATGAGTAGCGAACAAAATATGTGGGAATAGTATATCCAGCGGTACCCGTCTACAGAGGTAATCGAAAGGTGAAACGGCTGCCTTTTCCCAGCTCCGACTCTACCTCGATTGTCCCTCCATGCCCTTCCACGATTCGCTTGACCAGTGGCAGGCCCAGACCCGTCCCATGGGGTTCTAGTTCCTTAGCCTGGGGGGTGCGATAGAATTCTTCAAAGATCTTGGGACGATCCTCGGGGGCGATGCCAATCCCGGTGTCCTCCACGGTGCCGACCGCCCATCCGTCCTGCTCTCTCAAGATGACTCTGACTTGTCCCCCTGAAAACGTGTACTTGATCCCGTTGGAGATCAGGTTGGTCCATAACTGAGTCATCTGATCAGGATTGGCTCTTACCAGCGGACGGTGACTGACCTCCAAGGTGCAGTCAACTCCCTTCTCATCGGCCTGGACCTTGAACAGCGGGAAAACCTTCTCAAGGACCTCCGCCAGTGAGAGGCGTTCCCGTTTTGTGATCTCCTCCTCCCCTCTGGCAGCCGCTAGTTTGAGCAGGTCGTTCACCATGTCCAATAGATCCTGGGCCCGCTCGACGGCTCGCTGAAGCATCTCCTTCTGGCGCTCAGGGGGGATGTAACCCTTCAGCAGGGCCAGCAGAAAGCTCTGCAGGCCGGTCAGGGGAGCCCGTAGTTCATGGGTCACGGTAAGCATGAACGTTGTCTTGAACCGATCCAGTCTTTCCAGTTCTTCCTTGGCATGCGCCAATTCGGCTGCCTCCTGCTCCAAGGCCTGAACGCGTTTGGCCTCTAGGGAGAGCTTTCGGCGCTCCAGTCCCTGACGAACAGCCAATAGCAGCAGGTCCGACGAGAAGGGTTTTGACAGGAAGTCGTAGGCTCCGGCCTTGATAGCCTGTACCGCCAACTCCACAGTAGCGTAGCCGGTGATGATAACACACACGATGTCGGGGTCTTGCTCGTGGATGGGACCGAGGAGTTCAACGCCCCGCACGTCGGGCATCACCACGTCCAGCAGCACTAGGTCAAATGCACGCTCCGTTAGCTGGCGCAAACCCTCCTGGCCCGTGGTCGCCGTTTCGACAGTGTACCCCTCCGGCTCCAGAACCCGGCGACACCCCTCACGGATGCCCAACTCGTCGTCTATGACCAGAATGCGTCCTCGGGTCTCCATCATCAACCAATGACCTCTCCGGAGCCGATTATCTTAGCTCCTAATCCATGCGGCAACTGTACCGGGAGCGTGACGGTGAAACTCGTCCCCCGCCCCACTTGACTTTGTACGGTTATCTGACCCCGGTGCATCTTGACGATGCCATAGACGATAGATAGACCGAGTCCTGTCCCCTTCCCCGGTGGCTTCGTGGTGAAGAAGGGAGTGAACAGCTTGCCTAGGTGTTCTTCCGGGATGCCGTAGCCCGTGTCGTCAACCTGGATCTCCACCCAGTAGCCGTTCACCGACCGGGTGCTGAGAGTGATGGTGCCGTCTCCCTCAATCGCCTCAGCCGCGTTGTTCAGCAGGTTGATGAACACCTGCTTAAGCTGATCCGCGTCGGCCTGGATACTAGGCAGGTCAGGGCTAAACCTGCGGACGATCTCCAGTCCCTCAAAGCTCGGCTGGCAGCACACCTCTTCAATCACCTGTTCCAACAACCTGTGCACATCGGTCTCTTGAGCCAACACTTCCTGCTGCCGGGCAAAGTTCAAAAGGTCCGCCACGATGTTCTTGCAGCGGGTCGTTTCGTTGACAATCATCCTCAAATCGTCACGGCGCGGGTCATTCTCGGGCGTGTCCTTGACCATCGCCTCCGCGAAAAGCAGGATCGTGCCCAGAGGGTTGTTGATCTCGTGGGCCACACCGGCCGCCAACTGGCCCATTGACGCCAATTTCTCTTTGTGGAGCAGTTCCTGCTGCGTGTTGTGCAGGGTCTCAGCCATGCTGTTGAACGAGTGGCCCAGCACAGCCAGTTCACCGCTGCCATAGGCCTGCACACGCACCGTCATGTCGCCCCGAGCCAGACGACGATGGGCCTCCACCAGTTCGGCAATCGGCCTGGTGATGACCTCGGCGATAGGCACGGCGATGATCGCGGCCAGAATACCAGGAACCAAGGCGATGAGGACAAGTCGCTGATTAAAGACCTGGACCAATCCCAGGAAAGCTGATTCTGGAGTACCTACGTACAGGCTGCCTACCACCTGTCCCATGTGATCATACAGCGGTTCGTAGCGGGTGATGAACCACTCGTTGACCACATAGGCCCGGCCTACGTAGGCCTGGCCCTGTTCCAGCACGACCTCGCGCACGGCCTGGGAAACTCGCGTGCCAACAGCTCGCTCTCCTCTTTCCGTCATCACGTTGGTGGAGATCCGCAGGTCACCCAAAAAGATGGTTACCGTGTCTATGCCACCTACCTCCTTGATCCGATCCACCAGGGTGAAGTCGTTGTTGAATAAATGCGCTGTCACCACGACTCCGATCACCTGTCCATCGGTGTCTTGCACGGGGTAGACCCCAAGCAGAGCGAGGCCAGCCGTGCCCTCGCGGGAGTCGAATGGCTCGGGCGCTGCCAGAGGGGTCTGGATCAGCGACACACGGGCCTGCTCATCCAGGCCCACCTGAGCCAGCAGGTTGGCCGGGACGATCTCGGTAGCTACTCGCTCTGCTCCAGAGGAGAGCACTGTTTGAACGATCGGCAGACTGCTCCAGTTACCCGCCGAGATCATTGGTGACAGATTGCCCTCTGGCGACAGGACCCGACCCACCAGAATGCTGCCTTGGGTGTCGAGTACGGCGATGAGATGTGTACCCCCCAGAGCTATCCCGACGACCTTACTGGTGATCTGTTGATCAATGGCGTGAATGGCCTCTGATTGCCCCCGGTGAGCGGAGGGCAGGTTCTGAATCACCACGGGGTCCAGCACCAGCCGGTAACTGATGACGGCAATCTCGTCCTGTTTGAGTTCGTAGAAGGCTTTGGCCAGGTTGATGACGACGTCGGCCTCGGCGTCCGCCAGGTAATCTTGAGCTACCTGTGCAATGACGACGGTGTTCAGAGCCACCGTTAAGGCAGCCACGAGCGAGGAGAACACAATCAGCACGATCTGCAGTCGTCCTCCCAGCAGAATCAAAATCCATCGCCTCATTGGACTCTCCAGAATCGATCAAGAACAGGGCAGTCAGGACTCACTTCAATTTAACTCAAAACTGGAAACTTTGCAACTCGGGACCGTGTCAAAACGACGCCCTTGCGAAGACCTTGATTGATCTTCACAAGGGCGAGCGAGTGTGTCTTTGCAGGACCCGAATCCACGGAGACCTCAGGCCAGGAAGCGGCGGATTCTCCTCGTGAGATCGTCTGGGTCTATGGGCTTGTTGATCCAGGCGTCAATCGGTATGTGCAGATCGTCTGGAAGCAGCCCCGCGTGCTCGCTGCTGTCGATACTGGAGATCATGATGACGGGAACATCCTTGAGTTTGGCGTCGCCTGCCATCTGGCGGGCTACACTGACGCCCTCCAATGGCGTAGCCATCATCACGTCCAGCAATACCAGGTCGGGTCGTTTGGCCTTCATCGCCTGAAAAGCCTGGTGTCCATTGACCGCGGAAGAAACCTGGTAGCCCTCTTGGGTGAGAATCGTGGCCGCCAGGTCCACAAAATCGGGGTCATCGTCCACGATCAGAATCTCCGGCTTGACGCCTGGCTTCACCTTCACCACCTTTTGAGGACGCAGATAGACAAACCAGTAGACCAGGCCCATGAACCCAGCCCCGCCGATGATATTGCCGATTGTCACCGGGAGCAGATTTTTGATGAAGAAGGCGCCCCACGTGAGGTTACCAAAGTCGGCTGCTGTCTTGCCGATGGCCTGCCAAAAGTCGTTGCCTGCGAACCCCTTGATGAAGAGGCCTATGGGGATGAAGTACATGTTGGCGACGCTGTGCTCAAATCCGGCCGCCACAAACGCCGTGATAGGGAAGAGGATTGCCAAGATTTTGTCGGTGGTGGAGCGGGCCGAGAGGCACAGCCATACAGCCAGACACACCAAGGCATTGCACATGATGCCTAGGGCGATGGCCTGGACAAAGCCTAGACCGCACTTACTGTTCGCGATCGCCAGGGCATTGGCGCCGATACCGCCTCCTGCAGACATGTACTGCTTGGTCAAGAACATCAAGAAAGCGGTCAGGATCGAGCCCACAAGATTGCCCACGTACACAATCACCCAGTTGCGCAAAAGCTGGCTACTGGTGATCTTGCCACCGGCAAATGCCATAACGATCAGATTGTTGCCAGTGAACAACTCGGCACCGGCGACGACGACGGCAACAAGGCCGAGGCAGAAAACAAAACCGCCCACAAGCTTGATCATCCCGTAGCCGACACCGCTAGCGGCTAGCCCGGTCGTTGCAACCGTACAGAAGATAGCCCCGCACGCTATGAAGGCTCCTGCTAACATCGCCAGAACAAACATTGTCCAGGTGCCCAGCGCTGCCTTCTTGACGCCTACTGCTTCCGCGTTGCTGGCCATCTTAGCCGGCGGAAAGGCGTCTATCTGAACCTCGTTAGCCATTTTTCATCTCCTTTTTCTAGATATAGTTTTCCACAAGCAGCACTATGTGCTGACTGCTACCACAAAAGCGGAAAGTCTGATCCCCGCAAAGCGTTGGTCACACTTGCCTGGCTGGCTCTCCATCAATCTGCGGCTCCACCCGCACAGCGCAGACCTTGTATTCAGGAATCTTGGCGATAGGATCCAATGCTGCATGGGTCAGCGCGTTGGCGGCCGCCTCAGCAAAGTGGAAGGGTATAAAGACCACACCGGGGCGGATGCGCGGGGTCACCCGCACCGCCAGCTCAATCTCCCCTCGACGGCTGGCGACCCGCACCCGCTTTGCTCCATCTAGCCCAATGCGGGTAGCGTCGTCAGGGTGGAGCTCCACGTAGGCCTCTGGCACCTCCTGCTCCAGCTTCTCCGAGCGCCGCGTCATGGTGCCAGTATGCCAGTGGAACATCAGACGTCCAGTGGTCAGGATAAACGGATATTCCTCGTCGGGCAATTCCGCCGCCTCCTGGAATTGAATGGGGTGGAACTTGCCCAGGCCTCGGCTGAATTTGCCTTTGTGAAGAAACGGCGTGCCTGGGTGATCGGTGCCCGTTACTGGCCACTGGAGAAAGCCCTCCTCCTCCAACCGCTCGTAGGAAACACCGCCATAGATAGGGGTCACCTGGGCAATCTCCTCCATCACCGCGGCCGGTGATTCGAAGTCGAATCCCGAAGCTCCCATCTGCTGCGCCAGTTGGCAAATGATCTGCCAATCGGGCCTGGCTTCCCCGACTGGATCGACCGCCTTGCGCATTAGCTGGACGCGGCGGTCGGTGCCGGTGAACGTGCCGTTCCTCTCAGCAAACGACGTCCCCGGCAGCACCACGTGGGCCAGCTCCGCCGTCTCGGTCAGAAAGATATCCTGTACCACCAAGAACTCTCCCTGTTCCAGGCAGTGGCGGGCGTGGTTCACGTCAGGGTCGGCCACCATGGGATTCTCTCCCATCACGTACATCGCCCGCACCCGACCGTCACCGGCTGCGTCAATCATCTCCGTGACCGTCAATCCTACGTTGAGATCCGAGGTGCTGCCCCAAGCGTTCCTAAACTTGTCCTGCATTTTGGGATCGGTGACCGCCTGGTAGCCTGGGTAGACGTTGGCCAGCGCACCTAGGTCACACGCCCCCTGGACGTTGTTCTGCCCACGCAGAGGGTTTACGCCGCCACCGGCCACCCCCACGTTCCCGCACAGCATAGCCAGGTTAGCGCAACTCTTGACGTTATCGGTGCCGGTGGTGTGCTGGGTGATGCCCATGGCATAGATGACTGCCGAAGGTTTGTTGGTGGCGTACATCCACGCTGCCTGCCGCAAGCCGTCTGCCGGAATGCCGCTGATCTCCTCCACCCGCTCCGGCACGTACTTCTCTACCACCGCCCACATCTCCTCAAACCCCTCAGTGCGCGTGGCGATGTATTCCTTGTCCTCTAGCCCCTCGCTGATGATCACGTTCATCAGTCCGTTTAGCACTGCCACATCAGTACCCGGACGGAAGGGCAGGTGCAGGTCGGCCAGACGGGCCATTTGAGTCTTCCGGGGATCGATCACTACCAGCTTGGCCCCACGTTTCTCCCTGGCCGTCATTATGCGACTGGCAATGAGCGGATGCCCCTCTGAGGTGTTCGATCCGACGATTAGGAAGCAATTGGTATCCCGTTCGAACTCAGGAATCGAGTTCGTCATCGCCCCACTCCCGAACGCGGCGACCAGACCGGCCACCGTGGGGGCGTGTCAGAGACGAGCACAGTGGTCCACGTTGTTCGTCTTGATCACCGCCCGGGCAAGCTTCTGCAGTAGATAGTTCTCCTCGTTGGTGCACTTGGCCGAGGACAAGAACGCAATGCTATTTGGCCCTGACTCATCGCGGATGCTCCCCAGCCTTTCCGCCACCAGCGCCAGCGCCTCGTCCCACGTTACCTCCTCGAAATCGTCACCCCGGCGAATGAGGGGAGTTCTCAGCCGGTCAGGATGGTTAACGAATGCCGCCGCATTCCAACCCTTGATGCATAGCCGGCCTTGACTGATCGGATGCTCCTTGGCGGGAAACACACCCACAATTTCGCCATCCAGCACCTCAAGGTAGAGCCCGCATCCGCATCCACAATAGACGCAGGTGGTGAGCACGTTTTTGTATTCCATCGATTCCTCCCTAATCTAGCCTGGC
>CAYUIS010000074.1:0-24518 GCA_964444825.1 uncultured Anaerolineales bacterium
GCCATCATCGCTCACGTGGATCATGGCAAAACCACACTCGTGGACGGGTTGCTAAAACAAGCCAGAGTGTTTCGCGAGAATCAACAAATCGCCGAACGCGTAATGGACTCGAACGATCTCGAACGTGAGCGTGGCATCACCATCCTGGCCAAGAATACGGCTATCACAATTCTGGACCCTGATACAAAAGAAAACGTCAAAATCAACATTGTAGATACACCTGGCCATGCCGATTTTGGTGGAGAGGTCGAACGGGTCATGAACATGGTGGACGGTGTTCTACTGTTGGTGGATGCGGCCGAAGGCCCAATGCCACAGACCCGCTTTGTGCTCAAAAAAGCGATAGAGATGAATCATCGTGCCGTCGTTGTCATCAACAAGGTGGATCGCCAAAATGCCGACCCTGACCGGGCGCTGAATCAGACCTTTGATCTGTTCATCGAACTGGGCGCCAGCGACGAGCAGGCAGACTTTGCGGTAGTATACACCAACGCCGTCAACGGTCAGTCTGGATTGACCCCAGACCTGGAGCCAGACCTACAACCCCTTTTCCAAACAATCCTGCGTCACATCCCGGCCCCACAGGTTGATCTAGACGCCCCGTCTCAAATGCTGGTCACTACCCTCGGATACGATGAATATCGCGGCGTGACCGCCGTAGGGCGCATTTTCGCTGGTCGCCTGCAAGCAGGGCAGCGAATCGCCCGGATAACGACTGACGGGACAATACGACCCGAACAAGCCCAATACTTGTACGTCCACCAGGGGCTGGAGCGCATTGCCGTAGATGAGGCTCAAGCCGGGGAAATTGTCGTGATCGCCGGGCTGGAAGACGTCTCGATAGGAGAAACACTGGCAGACTGGGAGAACCCGGTCGCGCTGCCCCCTATCCACGTCGAAGAACCCACAGTGAGAATGACCTTTAGTGTGAATACTTCTCCCCTGGCGGGACGAGAGGGGCGCTGGGGAACATCGCGCAAATTACGCGCGCGACTGTTCGATGAATTGCGCCACAATGTGGCCTTGCGGGTCACCGAAACCGACAGTGCCGACACGTTCACCGTTTCCGGGCGGGGGGAATTGCACCTCGCGATCTTGATCGAGACGATGCGCCGGGAAGGGTACGAATTCCAGGTCTCGCGCCCGGAAGTACTCCTGCACCAGGGAGAACAGGGAGAACTATTGGAGCCATATGAAAAAGTCTACATCGAGACCAGTTCGGATACGCTAGGCGCAGTGGTAGAGATGCTGGGCAGTCGCCATGGGCAGATGCTGGATATGGTCGACACGCTGGAAAACAGCGTGCGTTTGACCTATCTCGCGCCGACCCGTGGCTTGTTGGGTTTTCGATACCGTTTTTTGACCGCCACGCATGGCAAGGGCGTGCTACACACCTTGTTCCACAGATACCTACACTTGGCAGGAGGAATCACATCTCGTTTGAACGGCTCTTTGGTTGCATGGGAGAGGGGCGTGACTACTTCTTTCGGCCTGCAAAACGCCCAGGTCCGGGGCACGCTGTTCGTTGACCCTGGCCTGGTCGTGTACGAAGGCATGGTCGTGGGAGAGCATCAACGGTCTGGAGATCTGTCGGTCAACGTATGCAAGAAAAAGCAACTGACAAACATGCGTAGCTCATTCCGAGAGATAGCTGAGCATCTGACCCCGCCGCGCCGGATGAGCCTGGACGAAGCCATAGAATATTTGGCCGATGACGAGCTGTTGGAAGTGACCCCGCAAAACTATCGCATCCGCAAGCGCATCCTCAACACAGAAGAACGTGGTAAACACGCCAAACGTATCAAAAAGGCGCAACAACCACAGATCTCCACACACTGACCGGTGCGCACCTGTCCTGGCCGAAAAGCACGTCTGTTTTTCACCTAAGCACAATTCCCCCATTTTGTGGTGGAATGGCGACCTGTCAATCCTAATCCAGCAGTCATCTTCCTGGAAAGCGATATCCAGGACCCAATTCAGTAAACTCGTCCGTCGATAGACTTTACAAATTGGCCACTTTGCGTTATAATCTGCCCGCTCTAATTTCGGTCTGGAGCCAGCTCCCACCAATTGTCGGTAGGAACCCCGCTATTGTGTGGGGCATTTCTTTTTGCACAAAACCCAAGCGCTTATCTGCATCAGGAACAGAGGATGAATACCATACAAGAAACCTTCCTCACCCCAAACGGATATGAACGACTGGAACAAGAATTGCTACACCTGCGCACGGTGCGACGTCAAGAGGTGGCCCGGCGACTCCACGAAGCTCTCGATGAGGGCGATATTCTGGAGAACGCGGAGCTGGAGGATGCACGCAACGAACAGGCTTTCGTGGAGGGGCGCATCCTGACGCTGGAGATTCTGCTCGGCAGCGCGGTCATCATCGAAGAAGAAGGTCCCAGGGAGACGGTGGGTGTCGGCAGCCGGGTGACGGTCGAGGAACGGGATGGCGGCCCACCTGAAAAGTACCACATCGTCGGATCGACCGAGGCGGACCCAGCCAACGGCTACATATCTAACGAATCACCACTGGGGCGGGCGCTGATGG
Source organism: uncultured Anaerolineales bacterium (assembly GCA_964444825.1). Lineage (GTDB taxonomy): Bacteria > Chloroflexota > Anaerolineae > B4-G1 > B4-G1 > CAYUIS01. The sequence goes on from CAYUIS010000074.1 coordinate 2,549, forward strand.
GACTCAAGATCGGTGATATCGCCACCGTGAATGCCCCGGACGGCGTGCTAGCATTCATTATCGCCGACATTCAGTAGACAATCCGGCTGAAGTGAAAATGCCCACGCACAGCCCCGAGGGGCGGTCGGCGTGGGCATTTGTCTAATGATCACGTTGCGAACCCAGGAGAGACCATGGAACTGACAGAACTTGAACAACAACGGGTGGAAAAACTGGAACGACTGCGCAACGATGGCATAGACCCGTATCCCCGACGTACGAAACGCACCCATTCCATTGCCGAGGCGCTCGGCGCGCTGGAGGCAGCCGAAGCGGCAGGCCAGGACGGCCCAAATGTCGCCGTAGCGGGACGACTGCGCAGCACACGGGTGATGGGAAAGGCAGCCTTTGCCCACATCGAAGACGGGAGCGGCTCGATCCAGTTGTTTCTGCGCATCCAGAACCTGGGAGAGGCGTCCTACGATACGTTCAAGAGGGACTATGACCTGGGTGATTTCGTCGGCGCGGAAGGCACTCTAATGCGCACCCGCTCCGGCGAGCGCAGCGTGCTGGTCACAGACATCCGTATGCTGGCCAAGGCGATCAGCCCACTGCCGGTGATCAAAGAGAAACAAGTGGACGGCGAACAGGTGCGCTACGCGGCTTTCTCCGACACCGAGGAGCGTTACCGCCAGAGGTATGCTGACCTGGCCTCGAATCCAGAGGTGCGAGAGGTGTTTCGTATCCGGGCCCGCACGCTCAAATCGCTGCGCCGCTTTTTTGACCAGCACGACTTTCTGGAGGTAGAGACGCCCATCCTCCAGCCGGTCTATGGGGGAGCGGCAGCGCGTCCTTTTGTGACCCACCACCAGCAACTGCGCCAGGATCTGTATCTGCGCATTGCGTTCGAGCTGTACCTGAAGCGGCTCCTGGTAGGAATGTACGACAGAGTATACGAAATCGGGCACGATTTTCGCAACGAGGGGGTCTCCCACAAGCACAACCCCGAGTTCACCCAACTAGAGTTCTACGCCGCCTACTGGGACTATCACGACGTGATGTCCTTTTGTGAGCGGATGATCGCCACCGTCGCCGAGGAGGTACTGGGCAGTCCTGTGATCGAGTATCAGGGTCACGAGATCGACCTCAGTCCCCCGTGGCGACGGGTCACGTTGCGGGAGATTTCGGCCGAGATCACAGGCATCGACTATGCGCAGTACCCCACCGCTGCAGAACTGGCGGAGGCGATGAAGGCGAAAGGGCTGCCGGTGAAAGAGGGAGCCACCTGGGGTTACCTGATCGACAAAGGGCTGCTGGGCGAGGTTGAGCCGACACTGATCCAACCGACCTTTGTGATGGACTACCCACGGGACATATCTCCCCTGGCCAAGACAAAGCCAAATGATCCTACCCACGTCGAGCGGTTTGAGTACTTTATCGGGGCATTGGAGATGGGCAATGCGTTCACCGAGCTGAACGATCCCTTCGACCAGGAAGGGAGATTCGTGGAAATGGGACGGCTCTACGCACCCGAGGACGAAGAGGCCCATCCAATGGACGAGGACTATTTGCGGGCGATGAAATACGGCATGCCGCCCAACGGGGGCTTTGGGATGGGGGTCGACCGGTTGGTGATGCTGCTGACGGATCAACCCACCATCCGAGAGGTGATCCTGTTCCCACACCTACGGGCCAAGGAGTAGAATCAAGCCGAAAATCCGCGTTTTTAACGTAAATCTATTGACGGTGGCGGCTATTTCGTGTATAATGTTGGTATAGTTAGTGGAGTTCCTCCAACGTGATCAATCGTGATCAACGAGGATCTTCCACAACTCGCATTGCAGCAATCCTCGGGCGGGGCATTGGGCAAGGCGCATCATCTGCGATACCCATCGTGTGTGAATTCAACACACAGCACCGCCCGTATCAGACAAAGGTGAAGGAACAAATAAAAAAAGATTAAAGGGGGGAGCCTGACGCAACGCCATCATTCCCGTTCCCCCTTGCTGGTCAATTTAACCGTTGACTATGGGCCGAGGGAGGAAGCACTCATTCGCCTATGAGTGCGACATGAGCAGACAGCTTGCGAGAGGAGCGGTACCGATGACCAGAAGGAGCTATCAACTGATTGCGGCCGCAGTGGCTGCCGTGCTTTTGAGCGGCGTATCGGTAGCCTACGCACAGCAGCCGGACGAGTCCTGCAGGTACTTTGACGAGACGAAGCACAATGTGTGTGGCAAGTTTCTGGAGTACTATGACTCACGTGGCGGGCTGGAGATCTTTGGAAATCCAATCTCGGAAGCCTACTACAATCAAGATCTGGAGTTGGAGGTGCAGTACTTTCAGAACTCGCGCATGGAGTACCATCCAACCAATCCGGAGCCCTATCAAGTGCTGCTGGGCTTACTGGGTGACGAGTTGGGCTATTGGTCTCCACCAGCCCCACCTGACAGGATCCCGATGTTCAACAACGACCTGCATCATTACTTCCCCGAGACGGGCCACTTATTAGAATACGTCTTCCTTGATTATTTCCGCGCAAAGGGCGGGCTGGATATCTTTGGTTATCCCCGCTCCGAGTACATGTTCGAGGATGGCAAGATGGTCCAGTACTTTCAACGGGCGCGGATGGAGTGGCATCCCGAGATCACCCCCGGCCCGCAGATGCACCTGGCTCTGCTGGGAGAGATGGTAGTCGACGTTTTCTCTGTGACGGGATCGGCCTTCGAGCCTGCCGAGCCCACCAACACTGAGCGGCCCCCGACCAAGCTAAAAGTCAGTGCCTCCGTGCGATACGTGATCATAGAACAGGCGGGCGGACAGACGGTCTATGTCTACGTGGCCGACCAGAACGGGGACCCAGTGGAAGGTGCAAGGGTAAGTATGGTTGTCGCGTACCCATCGGGTGACCAAGTCTATCCATTCGACGAGCAAACCGACAAAACTGGCTTTGCTGGGCATCACTTCGAAGTCCCCCAGACCTCGGCCGGCGAGAAGGTGGTCATCACGGTAACGGTCACCGCTGCCGGGCTAAGCGAGACGGTCCAGACATTCTTCTTCGCCTGGTGGTAGCGACAGAGCGACCAGTCAAAGCGAAAGGGCCCGCCTGTCGGCGGGCCTTTTTGCTATAGATCCTGGGACATTCAAGGAACAACAGAGATCACGATAGGCAGAACGACCCGGTCCCCGCCTCCCTGGGTCGGCACCCGGCCGGTGGAGGGATCATATAGGCCGACGGCGATTCTGGCTGAACCGGCGTAGCCAGTATCCTGAAAGGCCAGCGGGTGAAAGTCCTCAATGACCTCCCCGGTCACCCAAGTTCCAGTAGGACGCGTACCACCGGCTGGCGGGCCATCGTGCTGGGCAATCAGTCGCCCATCTTCTGCTAGCAAATGGGCGAACACTACATAGTCGACCGGGCTCGTCCCCGCCAATCCTCTCCAATACAGCGTCAGGGGCACAGCCTGGGCCGTGCTGAACTGTGTAGATGGCAGGTTATAGCTGACCAGCTCTGCAAAGTCACCAAAACGCGCGCCCACCGCCTGGTCCAGAGCCACGGCCGGCGGCGTATCAGTAGGCAAGGGCGTGGGCGCCTCGGGAGGCTCCACAGCCGACTCAGCAGGGATAGGTGTGGCCGCAGTCTCAACAGTGGTCGCCGACACCGTGAGGACGGGGGTCGAACTAGGGACCGGCGTAACGGTGGGAGTCGGACGTTCCACACCGGCAGCCGGTGTGGAAGTCAAAGACGGAGTCGCCACGTCCCGACCGGACAGGTTGGGCAAGACGACCATAGTGGCTACAAAGACGACCGCTCCAATGGCGACAAAGACGAGGGCCATCGCCCAGGACCGGATAGCGCTCGTGGCGGCCGCCTCCCGTTCGAGCGTAAACAGGGCCAGGCCCTGCTCCCGCTGGGCGGTCAAGGCGCGCACCACATAGATAAGCACGCCAATGGCACACGCAGCGTAGACAACCCAGGCCTGTTCTACCAGCCACTGGAGGACAATTGTCATAGCGCCCCAAGCACTCCGCGAATGATCGTCTCCAACCGAGGGACCAAGGTCTGACCGGCTTCGAGGACCTCCTCGTGGGTCGTCTCCGCTGGTGGGGCTCCCTCCACCAATGCCACGTTGCTGATGCCCGAGAGCCCCAAGACGCGGATGGATCCGTGGCGAGCGACGATGACCTCGGGGACAGTGGACATCCCGACCGCGTCTGCCCCGATCAACCGCAGGAACCGTAGATCGGCCGGAGACTCAAAGCTGGGGCCTGCGAGACTGACATACACACCCCGTTGAAGCGAGATGTTCGCCTCTGCCGCTACCTGCCTGGCCAGCATCTGTAGGCCAGCATCATAGGGCTCTGACATATCGGGGAAGCGCGGCCCAAACTCGTCAAGATTGGGACCTCGCAGCGGATTCAGACCGCCCATCCCGATCAAGTTGATGTGATCGGTGATGAGCATCACGTCCCCAGGCCGAAACACTGGATTGAGGCCACCGGCGGCATTGGTGACGATCAGGCTTTCCACACCCAAGACCTGCATCACACGGACGGGGAGCCCGATTTGGGCCATCGAATAGCCCTCATAATAGTGCGCGCGCCCTTGCATCACCGCCACGGGCTGCCCCTCAAGCTGTCCGACGATCAGCCGCCCAACGTGCCCTTCCACCGTGGCCACTGGGAAGTGGGGGATGTCTGTGTAGGGAATCACAACTCTGTCCTCGACAGCCTCGGCCAGAGGGTTGAGACCAGAGCCCAGGATGAGGGCTACCTTGGGCTGAAGTGGAGCGAACTGGCGTATGACCTGCGCAGCGGCCTGAAAGTCCGACCGTGAGAAGAACTCGGGCATTTAACCGTCTCCTGTCTGTGCTAGCACCTACTCGGATGACCGCGCTACGCCCGGGGATGAGCTCGATCGTAGGCCTCTCGCTTGCGCCGGGTGGAGACCTCGGTATAGATCTGGGTACTGGCGATGTTGGTGTGGCCCAGCAACTGCTGAACCTCGCGCAACCCGGCACCACCATCGAGCATATGCGTAGCAAAGGAGTGACGAAGCGTGTGAGGGGTCACCTTGCGGGTGATACCTGCCGCCTCGGCGTAATCCTTCACAATCAGCCACAGTCCCTGTCGAGTCAGTGGCCGTCCAAGCCGGCTGACGAACAGCGCCGTTTCATCCCGGTGGCGCAGGAGCCCAGCCCGGCCTTCCTCAAGATAGACATCAAGTGCTTGAAGGGCACGCTCGTACAGAGGCAGGATACGTTCCTTATCCCCTTTGCCAACACAGCGTACCGTTCCAGCGTCCAGATCGAGCGCATCCAGCTCTAGGTTGATAATCTCGCTGGCTCGCATACCGGTGGCGTACATCAACTCCAGCAGGGCTCTGTCTCGAAGGGCCTTGAGGGTATCCGATTTCATCGGCTCCGCCAGTAGGCGAGCCACCTCTTCAGGACTCAGGGGACGCGGGATTCGCTTGTCGACCGACGGAAAGTCCACCGCCACGGTGGGATCATCCGGCCGCACTCCCTCAGCGACCTGGAAATGGAAGAACGACTTGGCCGCCGCGAGCTTGCGGGCGACGGTTGATGAGGCATACCCACGGCCCTTCAAGTACCCGATAAAGCTTAGAATATGGGCACGGCTCACCTGCCCCCAGGAAGGGACATCCTGGTCCTCCAGAAAAGCCAGAAACTGGGTCAGATCGTTGCTATAAGCAGCAATCGTATGCTCTGAATAGCCTTTCTCCACTGTCAGATAGTGGAGAAACTCTTCAACCCGGGTCTTCATCGTGTTCCTCTTCCATTGTCCCCTGGGATGGATTATAGCATACTTTCCATAAACACAAAAACCTCCTGTCCAGAGCAATCGTATGCAGAGCCTGGCGCCGAGTCACTCGAGAGCCGCACCGGCACGGCTGGGCACAAGATCAGAAAACGCTAAACCACAGCTCGGACGGCCTCAATGGTGGCTTGGATGTCCTCGTCGCTGATCCAATAGTGGGTCACCGCCCGGAAGCGACCATCGACCCGCGCCCCCACCAATATCCCACGCTTGGCAAGCTCGTCCCGCACCTCCTCAGGTGTCTTGGATACCTGCTCCGCCAGCCGGAAGTAGAGGATGTTGGTCGCCACCGGAGCGACATCCACACCGGGGATCTCGGCCAGTCCGTGGGCCAGTTGCTTGGCCCGGGCGTGATCCTCGCCAACCCGGTCGGCCATCTGTTCGATAGCGACGATGCCGGCCGCTGCCAGAATGCCCGCCTGGCGCATCCCTCCACCGACCACTTTCCGAGCCCGACGAGCCTCGGCGATAAAGTCAGCGCTGCCGCACAGGATTGAGCCCACAGGCGCACACAAACCCTTCGACAGACAGAACATCACCGAATCCACGTCCTGCACCAGTGCTCGCACATCCACTTTGAGGGCGGCGGCGGCGTTAAACACACGCGCCCCATCCAGGTGAACCCGCAATCCCCGAGAGTGGGCCAACTGCGCTGCCTGAGAGGTGTACTCTGCCGTCAGCGGCGTGCCGTGGCACATGTTGTGCGTATTCTCCAGACAGACCAGCCGCGTGCGAGCCAAATGCTCGTCATCACCCCGGATGGCGCTCTCGACATCCGCCAACCGCAGGGTGCCATCGGGCTGATTGGGAACAGGGAAGGGCATGATGGAACCCAGCGCGGCCATTCCACCCTGCTCAAACAGAAACGTATGGCTGCGGTCTCCAACGATGGCCTCATCTCCGCGTCCGCAGTGAGTGAGAAGCGCCACCAGGTTGGCCATCGTACCGCTGACCACAAAGAGCGCAGCCTCCTTGCCCAAGCGATCGGCAGCCATCTCCTGAAGTCGATTGATGCTAGGATCCTCTCCGAAAACATCATCGCCGACTTCCGCCCTGTACATCGCCTCCCGCATAGCCGGTGTGGGCTGGGTTACCGTGTCGCTACGTAGATCGATGAACTTCATATTGTGCCTCCAAGAACTTGATACTCTGATTATAGCCCGTCTCTGGTTATGGTCAACCGATTTGTACGAGCGTCACCAATGAGTATAATAGGGGACGGGACAGTGGCATAGAGCTGAGCAAAACCTTGAACCACCGGCCAACGTTTTCGTTGAGCCAAGGTATCAACAAGAGCCAAATGGAAGTCATCCTGACACACGAGAACACAGATTTCGACGCGCTGGCCAGCCTGCTGGGAGCAAGCAAGCTGTTTCCAAACGCCATTCCTGTGCTACCACGGCGCATCAATCGGAATGGGGAAGGCTTTCTAGCCCTCTACAGCGCTGGACTACCTTTTGTGAAGCCGGAAGACCTCCCGCGCGGCAAGATCACGCACGCCATATTGGTCGATACGCAGAACATGACCAGGCTTAAGGGTATGGGAAGAGATGTACAGGTAAGCATCATCGACCACCACGCCCTCGACCGCGAACTGCTGCCCAACTGGACGTTCTCCGGGGAACCGCTGGGTGCCACGACCACTCTGCTGACGGAAGAGATCTCGGCGCGATCGCTGTCGTTGACCAGCATCGAGGCCACGTTGCTGCTTTTGGGCATCTATGAGGACACCGGGGCCCTCTCATACCAATCGACGACCGCTCGGGACGCGCGGGCAGCCGCATGGTTGATGGATCAGGGAGCACGTCTCTCCGTCGTCAATGAGTTCCTGCATCATCCCCTGACCCCGGAACAACAGGACCTGTACGAGCGACTATTGGAGAGAAGCGAAAGCCAAGAGATCGCGGGCCATACGATCGTCATCGCTCAGGCCGAGACCACCGACTACTCGGAGGAAATCTCTACCCTGGCCCACAAGCTGTGCGACCTATTGGATCCTGCAGGGCTGTTCGTCCTGGTGGCGCTGGACAAGGGCACCCGCATCCAACTCGTCGCCCGCAGCACCACCGAGGACATCGACGTGGCGCAGGTGGCAAAAGAGTTCGGCGGTGGAGGACACAGACGGGCCGCGGCCGCAATGATCCGTGCACCTTCGCTGCAGGCAGTGTACGACAAGCTGGTGGACCTTTTGCCAGAAATGGTGCGGCCCAGTGTCACGGTCTCCCAGGTAATGTCACGGGGCGTGCAGGTGCTCTCTCCCAACGACGCAGTGGCGGACGCCGCTTGGCGTATGCAACACACGGGGCACGAGGGGTATCCTGTCGTTTCCGAGGGCCAGGTGATCGGTCTACTGACCCGCCGGGCCGTAGATCGAGCGCTCCAATTCGAGATGGACGAGGCCCCCGTCAGCCAGGTGATGAGCGCTGGCGACGTCACGGTCAGCAGCCACGACTCGATCCCACACGTTCAGAAGCTGATGATCGACAGTGGCTGGGGCCAGATACCCGTCGTTGAGAAAGGCCAAATTGTTGGAGTAGTCACGCGCACCGACCTCATCAAATTGTGGGGCGCGCCCTCGCCCCGAAGGGGCCGAATCGCCACCAAGCTGGAGGAGGCCCTTTCAGCGCCGGTCCTTAGCCTGGTGCGCCGTATCTCCGAGATGGCTCACGCGAGAGGAGACGTTCCTTACTTTGTGGGCGGGTTGGTGCGTGACCTGCTGCTTGAACAGCCCATCGTGGACCTGGATATGGTGGTCGAGGGAGACGCCATCGCACTGGCCCAGCGCCTCGCCGGCGAGTTGGGTGGACGGGTGCGAACCCACAGACGCTTCGGCACCGCCAAATGGCTCATCTCCAAGCAGGTGTGGCGAGCGATCACCGATAGGCCAGCCGAGTCAGATCAAAACCCTGAAGATGACAATGAACTGCCTTCCAGCATAGACTTTGTGACGGCACGCACCGAATTCTACACCTACCCCACCGCCCTGCCAGAGGTGGAACGGAGCTCGATCACACAGGATCTCCACCGGCGCGACTTTACCATTAACACGCTAGCCATTCGGCTCGATCCGGATCACTGGGGAGAGTTGGTGGACTTTTATGGCGGCGAGGCCGATCTCGAGGACGGCGTCATCCGCGTATTGCATAGCCTCAGCTTTGTCGATGACCCGACCCGGATGCTGCGGGCGGCGCGGCTGGAGAGCAGAATGGGATTCCACCTCGACCCCCGCAGCGAGGGGTTGATCGCCGAGGCATTACCTCTTCTCAAGCGGGTCAGTGGTGACCGACTGCGTCACGAGTTGGAACTGATCTTTCGGGAGGCCGAACCAGAACGCGCACTGCGCCGCTTGGAGGAGTTGGGCGTGCTGCACCTCATCCATCCTGGGTTGCGCTGCGATCGGTGGCTACAGGCCAGGTATCGTATGATCCGTCCAGGGTGGGAGCCAGAACCTGGATTGCCCGAACTCTTGGGGCTAAGCCTTGGAGCCAGGTCTGAGAATGAGATCTGGAATCCAGAGAGCTGGGATATGGAGCCCCGGGACAACGTGTATCTCCATCTGGCACTACTGGCATACCGACTCGACGGCGAGGAGGAGCTGGAACACCTGATCGCCCGTCTGAAGGTGAGGCGTCGGGATGCCGAGGATATGCGGTTCCTGCCCCAGCTCAAGGAAGCGTTGCCCCAAGTGGGGAGGGCACGTGCGTCCAGCGCTATCTACCGCGTGTTGCAGCACTATCCCGCCCGCGTCCTGGCCGTGGCCTGGGTCGCGACTGATCGACGGCGGGTGCGGGAGCGCCTGCTGCGCTATCAGACGGAGCTGCGCCAGGTGGAGACTGAGCTGAAGGGCAGCGATCTGAGAGCAATGGAGCTAAAACCAGGGCCGATCTTTCGGCGGGTGCTGGAGGCATTGCGGGACGCCCGGCTGGATGGTCAGGTGAGCACGCGAGAGGAAGAGGTGGTACTGCTGGGAAGACTGCTGGCCGCCGAGAGCGAAGAAGCGGCCAACGGCACGAGCAGACTTCCGTACGAGGGCATGTGACAAGGCTCACCGACAGTCGGTGAAACAGATGGAGGAGCGATGGACGAAAAGGCTGCCGAGACGCGACATCCACTGAAAACACACATCGTAGAGGGAGAGCCAATCCAGATTGGAGAACGTGAACTGGTGCCGTTGGTACGCGTCACCACGTACGCGCGCAGGCAAGCCCACGTCGGGACCGGCAACGTGGCTGGACAGGGCTGGGGTTTCGTGCAAATGCGTCCCGTCGCCATTCTGGAACGCAGTAGCAGGGGCGAGCGGCGCTTGCCCATTCGGGACGGAACCGCACAGGCGATGAGCGGATTGCTTCTGGCGGCCGTCATTATCCCGCTGTTGCTAATGCTGGCCACTCGCTTGGTGCGTAGGTAGCACGCCAGAATGAGGGTGGAAATCGAGTGAAGGGAGAAAAGTGATGGAAGCGGAGATCAAGAGACTGCTCGACCTCGTTGGTGAACTGCGAGAGAAGGCGGACGTCAATACCGTCTTTGGCGAGCCGATGACGGTCGAAGGCCGCACGATTGTGCCCGTCGCCAAAGTAGCGTATGGTTTCGCGATGGGGATTGGACATATGGCAATGGTGGAACCCGAAGCAGAGACCGAGATGGGGGCAGACCAGCCACAAAATCACAAAGACCCAGACAAGGCCGCTGAACAGGGTGGTAAAGGAGGAGAGGGCGGTGGTGGGGTGATGGCCCGTCCTTTCGCCGTCATCGAGGTGACACCAGAGGGCACCAGGGTGGAGCCAATCGTGGACGAGCAGAAGCTCGCACTGGCAGGGTCACTCCTGATTGGCTGGGGTATTTTCTGGCTGGGGCGGGCGCTGGTCAAGATATTCCAGAGGGAGTGACCGGATCCTTCAATCCTTCATATTCTCGTCCATAAACGCCAGTACCTCAGGTAGGGAGCGCAGGCCACCTGACGCGCCGAGTCCTGTGACGGACAATGCCCCTACGGCGTTCGCAAACCGGGCCGTCTGCTCAAAGGGCCAATCCAGCCACACGCCAGCGATAAACCCCGCAGCAAAGGCATCCCCAGCCCCTGTGGCATCTACCACGTCTACCTGATAAGCCGGCACGCGGAGTCGCTCCCCATTCCTTGTCATCACCAGACACCCGTCAGCTCCCATCTTGACGGCGACCGTGCCCACACCTTTATCCAATAGGGCAAGCGCCACATCCTCGGGATCATCCAAGCCGGTGATCGCCTGCGCCTCCGTCAGGTTGGGAACGAAATAGTCGACGTGCGGCAGGGAGGATCCCAGCAGTTTCATCCAGCGGCCGGTGTCATCCCAGACCACATCCAGGAAGGTGGTCACACCCGCCGAATGAGCCCTCGCCAGAAGCTGAGCGGTCGGCTCACCATCAATGCCGGGCAACACCAACGCTCCGGCTATGTGGAGGATCGAGGCCTCTTCTATCATATCAAAGTCAACGTCGTCCAGCTTCAGGCACGCGTTGGCACCGAGGTAGTGAACGAAGCGTCGCTCGCCATCGGGATCGACCATGACCATCGTGGCTGACGTATTGACCTCCGGATCCCGCGAGACACCGCGCGCCCCGATTCCCCGCCCGTGCAACTGATCCAGTATGAAATCACCAAATGGATCGGTGCCAATCCTGCCTATGACTTCGACGGGCAGACCCAGCCGGACCAGGGCGGTCGCGGTGTTGACCGCACACCCACCGGTATGCAGTTCCATTTCGTCGACCAGCACCAATCGCCCCCGACCAGGCAGCGCCCTCAACGGACGTCCGACGACGTCGGCGACCATGATCCCGAGACAGACAATGGGCTTGTTCTTGGTATTCGTCATATCGAATCTACCTGGAATCACACACGATCCGCCGATAGGGAATCGTTCCGCGCTTGATCTCCACAAACGGCTCGCCATCACAAAGGCCTACCGTGCCGTAGCCGGTGGCGGTGCAGAAGAAGGCACGGAAATCGCCCTCGATGCTGGGGCTGATGGTCAGCGTTCTATCCACCGCGTCGTAACGGACACCGGTCAACCCCTGCAACAACCCATACGATGCCATCGCCCGGGCATACCAGTGGCCGCATTCGTACTCGTTGAATGGGTTGCGCACGCGCCCGTCGTAGCGATCACGGACGGTACGGACAATCTCCAGGCCTTGCTCGACGTGGCCCAACATCATCAGGTGCGAGGCGAGCTGGTACTCGACGCCGGTCCAGACCTCGCTGCTATAGACGAACGGCAGGGAGGGCTCCCCACCCTGCGGCCAGGTACACAGTATCAGCCCACCTTCGTCGCCCAAGGCGAAGGTGGGACGGCAGGGGTTGGCGTGCTCGGATAGATCCCGCTTGAAGTTGTACCTGTGGACGGCGAGGAGGTGACTTTCGATCTTGTCACGAGCGAGGAACTCGTCCACACCGCAAACGGCGGCAAGCCACGCGCCGAGGACGCCATCGGCGAGGCAGCCGTCGCCATACTGGTATTTTGGCCCTTCCCGTTCCAGCAATTCCAGGGCCTCCGGCGAGTAGTTGGTATGCATCGCCAACGCCTGCGTGGGGTCGCCCGCCCGCAGGTTGTGCCACTCGATGCTCTGGACAAAGTACTCGCCGTTCCAAAGCTCTGACTCCATCAGGACGACGCCCCTCTCGAACAACTCGCCGTATAACGGCGCCTCGTCACCGACGGCCCCGGTCATCGCCATCGCCGCCTTGAGCGCCCCGAGATAGAACGACGTGCACATCCCATCAGGCCCCCAGAACTCGATATCATAGGTGTTGTGATGGGGTTCCTCGAGGACGCCTTTGTGATTCGGGTCCCACGTCTCGATACAATAGTCCAGACTCTGCCTCACCTTCGGCCAGAGGCCCCGCAGCCACCCGGTATCCCCGCTGATGCGCCACTCCCTGTAGACCTTCATGATGCCCCCAAGCTGGCCGTCGGCGGCGGCGTGAAAGCCGTGGGCCGTAGGGCGAATGGGGAGGCTGGCGCGGAACGCCTGGTGCCCGCGCTCGTCCTGGTCCTCGGCGAACTCGGTCTGGCGCAGCGACCGCTCCAGACTGGGGAAGAGATGGGGCAGCGCCTGGGCATAGTTCCACACGTGGGTGCACGAGCCGTGGCAGCAACCCTCGTCGTCGCAGCAGCCCTCCCAGCACCACAGCCGCCCATCGGGCTGCCGCAGCACGGTCGGCGATTTGAGGATCGTCAGGTTGGCGGCAACCGCCTCGACCACCTCCGCCGGGAGCGATGTACCGTACAAGCAGTCGGAGAACGTCTGGGATTCCTCCCGGAGCACGTCATAGTGGCCGTGCCAATAGTCATTCACGGCCTCGATATCGCCAAACACGCCAGCGTACCACGCTCTGTGCCTCGGCAGGTCAACGCGGCTCGCGGAGCCACAGGAACAGGCCTCCCCTTCGGGGTCCTGGCCCACACGAATGTCGGTCTCGGGCACGTGCCAGGCCAGCCGCAGCCGGATCACCTTCTCCTCATTGGGTGCCAGCCGGAACAGGACATAGAGGCTCCCTCCAGGACTCGGGTCGCCGGCAACCGGGCCAGCCTCTGGCGCAGCACCTGCGCGGACGGACTTCCACACCATCGTCAGCGGGTCGAACCAGTCACCCCGGAACCAGGCGCAGTTCACCCTGACGTCGGGGGCGTCCACGCAGGCGCTGAAGGCCCCCTGGTCCCAGGGCCTTTCCTCGGAGCCGGGCTGAGAGAGCACGAACCCACCCTGTGTGGATTGGACCTCCTCGCCGGGGGTCGCGGCGCTTATAAAGTTCTTGGCGTGGAAGGAGTATACCGCCTCGACAGGATCGCCAGACGTGTTGACGAGCCGATATTCGAGCGCGGCCACCGGAAGGCTGGAGCGATCGGCATCACCGGGGATGAAGGGGCTCCAGCCGGTGATCTCCACTTCGAGCGGGATAGCAGGGTCTGAGAGATTCACGCGCCCGAAAGGGAATCGCGCCCGAAACTCGGCGTGAACGCAGCGGGGGAGGCCGTAGCTTTTGCCAGAGCCCCCACGTCCGGCGCCCTCGCTCCACGGAAAGAACACCTTCCAGGGCGGCACCGGTCCTTCCAGAACTCGGGCGACGTTCGGCTCCCCCCTGACACACAGGGCCGAGAACATCAGGGGCTCGTTAAAGACGTCCGGGTGCCCACGCACCGACACGTGAGAGAGCGCCCCCGTCCCCTCCAGGCAGATCATCCCCGCCCCAATCCCACCAAGAGGGAACGCGACGTGGTTCAGATGCTCGCCCTGATACGACTCGTTGTACGCTCGCTTTGCCATTGCTGTTGCTCCATACCTGTAGGAGGCCAGACCGCTATCTGGACCACCGCGCGTGGGCAGGCGGCAGGTCCGGGAACGGCGCGTGCGGCTCCGCCTGGTACCAGTAGCCGACCGAGGCGATGTCGTCGGTAAGGGGCTCGAATTTCGCGTTCGGCCACCAGCCGAGGGCCTGAATGGTCACCCTCAGGTCCCGGCGGAAGCGCACCGGATCCAACACGTGCCACCGGTAGAGACCGTGACGGGGCACCTCGCCCGGCTCCTGGCGATACAGGGGATAGCCCAAGAAGGGGGTTGAGTAGGTCTCTCCCCCGAAAGCCCACGCGCCCCCAAAATAGTCCTCCGTGCCGGTGCCGCAGATGGTGGGGAAATCGACATCCCCGTCCAGGTAGAACTTGATCTCTCCCTCACCCCACCAACCGTTGGAGAACTGGGTCCAGGCCAGGAAAGTCCCCACATAGTGGCCCTGACCTCGCACGTCCTCCAGGATAACATGCTCGGGCAGATCTCGTGTCGTTTTCGAGCGTCGCCACTGGGCGTGAAAGTAGGCAGCGCTGTCCGCCACCTCGGTCAGGGCATAGGTGATCTGGTAGTAGAAGCCATCAATAGGCTCCGAGTGTTGATTCTGTATGGTGATGCGTGCCCGCTGGCGGAAAGGCATAGGCCAGTAGGCGTTAAAACCGCCTGAGGGGTTGACGGCAATGGGGAGAGAGTTGACGTTGTAGCGCAAGCCGTGCCCGTTGCAGAAGAAATCGCCCAAAGGTACTTCGACTGAGGGCGTCTGCTCTTCGTCCCAGGTGATACGAAGCACCGTGTCCCGATAGGCCTGGGGACTGACCGTGAGCCAGATGTGCTGGATCACTCCCGGACCCTTGACGTTCGCCAACACGGTCGTATCCCCAGCCGGGAGCGTGATAAAGGGCCGCACCTTCCAGCCCTGCCCCAACATTGCAGCAGGGCTGGCCTCGTCAGGCGCCGCTTTGGCCCCACCCCCTTTTTCACCATCCGGGTTCTCCGCGGAGATCGAGCGAGTCTCAGCGTCGGAAAGCATCGGCAGATTGCCCAGGTTCATCAGATCGAGGATGCTCATTCGTAGACCTCCATACATTTGGCGTTACTACTCAGCCGATGAGACCCTAAAGGTTTAGCGTAAGGTCCTTACAATAAAACAACTGACGGCTATGGGATTTCCTCCCAAACAATCACCTATGAAAACCTTTAGGGTCTTTTCAACAAGCACCTGGTTCTTCACGTTTCAGAGAGCTGAACAATGGCCCGCAGCACACCATCATCATACGCGGCGACCATCTCAAAGGCCTCGGCGATACGCTCCAGGGGGAACGTGTGAGTGACCAGCGGCTTTACGTCCACCATACCAGTACTCACCAGACGGATGGCGCGGGGGTAGGTATGCTTCATACGCCGCACCAGCTTGATGGTCAACCCTTTGCGGCGGACGACGGACGCCGTGAACGTCGTGGTGTCGTCCGAGGGAATACCGATCAGGAGCACCTTGCCCCCGGGGCGCGTCACGGCGGCGGCCTGGTTGGGGGTCTCGGGCGCAGCGGCGGCCTCGAAGGCGACGTCCACGCCCCGCCCGCCGGTCAGGCGTCCGATCTCGGCGACGACGTCCGCGTCGTCAGGGTTCAGAACAGCGTCGGCCACGTAATCCAGAGCGAACTGCCGCCGATGGGCCAAGGGCTCGCTCACATAAATCTCACCCGCGCCAGCCGCCCTGGCGACCGCTGCGGTCAGCAGACCGATGGGACCGGCCCCAAGCACGGCAATGGTGTAGCCCGGCCTGAGGTGTGCCAGGTCAACGGCGTGTATGGCGATACCGAGAGGCTCCAGCATCGCCCCCTCTGCCGGGCTCAACGCCTGCGGCAGCGGGAAGCAGTTCTCCGCGGGCATACAAGTGTACTCGCGGAAGACGCCGTCGATGGGCGGCGTGCCGCAGAAACGGACACGCGGGCACAGGTTGGGATGCCCGTGCTGGCACGACTCACACTCCCCACAGTGAATGGCTGGGTCGACGGCCACCAGTTGCCCCATCTTGAAGCCTTCCACCCCCGCACCCAGCCCGGCGACCCAGGCGGAAAATTCGTGCCCCATAACGATGGGCTCCGTGGCCACCTGATCCCCGATACGCCCCTCCAGATAGTAGTGTACGTCGGATCCACACACCCCGACAGAGGCCACTTTCAGCAGGACCTCTCCGGGCGCGGGCGCGGGAAGAGGTAGCGCTTCCAACCTCAGATCGCGGACACCATACAGGAGCGACGCACGCATCATCGAATTTGCCTCAACTTGCGAGTTCATAGTGCCAGACAGACCTCCCTCAAAGCATACAAAATGTCAGTTTACCGATCCCTAAGCCCGTTTCGAGAGTTCCCGTTCTTCGTAACTCCGAATCTCCTGCAGAAAGCCCATACCCACGGGAACCGACTGCTGCAGGCAGTAGAAGTCCCAGACAGCCCCAAAGGGCAGGGCTTTCAGTTCCTCCAACAGCGCCAGACGGCCGGTGAAGTCGCCACCACCCTCCATCTCCCACAGCCGGTCGATGGGCTCCAGCAGAGCGATCAGGAGGGCCTTTAGCGTATTGCGGGTGCCGATGACCCACGCCGCCACGCGGTTGATGCTGGCATCGAAAAAGTCCAGCCCGATGTGCACCCGATCCAGGAAATCACCCCGCACAATCTCTTGCGCAATGGCCTGTAGCTCGTCCGAGAGGATGACCACGTGATCGCTGTCCCAGCGCACCCCCCGGCTGACGTGGAGCAGAATCTCGTCCAGAAAGGCCAGCACCGACGAGATCTTGTCGGAGATGACCTCGGTGGGGTGAAAGTGGCCGCTATCCAGGCACAGAAGGATGCCGTTGGCAATCGCATAGCCCAGGTAGAACTCGTGGGAGCCCACAACGTAACTCTCCGAGCCCAGGCCAAAGAGCTTGCCCTCGACGGCGTCGAGGTTGTGGCGGGGATCGATCTCCTCGTTCAAGATGCGGTCGAGAGAGTCCTTGAGCAGCAGCCGGGGCGCCTTGCGATCCACGGGGACATCCTTGAAACCATCCGGTATCCAGATGTTGGTCACACAGGGTGTGGCGAGTTCACGGCCGAAAGACTGGCCGATCTTGCGGCAGGCGATACAATGCTCGATCCAGAATCGACGGATTCCTTCATCGGCGCTGGCCAAGGTAAAGCCGCTCTCAGCCAGCGGGTGCGAGAAACAGGTGGGGTTAAAGTCGATGCCGTGGCCGTTTGCCCTGGCCCAGTCGACCCAGGCGGCAAAGTGGGCTGGTCGGAGATCGTTGCGCTCGACCCTGTGCCCCCCGGTTTCGGCATAGATGGCGTGCAGGTTCAGCCGATGGGTGCCCGGGATCAGGCCGTAGGCCACATCCAGGTCACGGCGCAGCTCGTCGGCGTTGCGCGCCTTGCCGGGATAGTTGCCGGTCGCCGCAATGCCACCGCCAAGTTCAGAGTCGGGCGACTCAAAGCCGCCCACGTCGTCTCCCTGCCAGCAGTGAAGGCTGATCGCGATCTGTGCCAAGGACTGCATCGCCTTTTCCGTGTCCACGCCCAGGGCCGCGTAGCGCTCCTTCGCCAGGGTGTAGGTCTGTTGAATCTGCCTGTCCGTCGGTTGTCTGCCCATCGTCCTCCCCTACTCTAGCTCGAACACCCTCAGGGTCACGCCATCAAAACCGAAGGGCACAAGGATATAGTCATCGATCCAGCGGTTCTTGTCGTGGAACTGCTCCGGTCCCGTCCAGTCCAGGTCGCCGCCGGCGAGATGGTGCGGCCCCAACAGGTTGCGCAACGTGCCCACCAGCTCGATCTCGATCAGGTTCTCGCCAGCGCGCAGCGCGGCCGTGATATCCACTCGAAACGGCGACCACGCGACAGCGCCCATATCCTGCCCGTTCACACGCACGCGCACGACAGCGGCACGCGGGTTACTTATTTCCAAGACGACGCGTCCATCGAAAGAGGGAAGTGTCACCGTCTGGCGGAGTGTGCCACGCCCGGCGAAGAAGGGCAATCCCAACGCCGTCAAGTCAACCGCCAGCCCATCCAAACCTCTCTTCGCTTGGACAGACCGTAGCAATTCCGTCACGCAAAAGTCGGGCGCATAGCGGTCGAACACCTGGCCGTTGTGGCGGTTCTCCTCCCTCAAGCGACGCCCAGCCACGCCAAAGTCGCCCACCAGGTACACGCTCTCCAACTCTGTGTCCTGAGCGAAAAGGCCGGCAAGGACAATCTCGTTCCGACCCGCCTGTACAGCAGCAGCGACGTCTATCTTTCGAAATGAGATATCGGTCCACCATCCAGCATCGGTGCTGGGGATCGGCCGGTCATTGACCGTGATGGCAAAACGCTCGGGCGACTCTACGATCAGGTAAACCGGACCGGCTGGGTGGATGGCCACGTCGAAGCTAAAACGCAGGGCAAAGGGCGCGCCGACGCCCGCCCTGGCGACAACCGCGTGAGCATCCAGGATGTGCATCGCCTTGCCCCAATCATTGTCCCCATCCCCTTCGCCGATCCGCACCTGCGCCGTGTCCAACGTCAGCGTGTTGGGGCCGCCCAGGGCTACGTGCCAGGTGTCGCCGAGCGGGATTTCGGCGACGATCCGCTCGCCGGCGGCTTTGATCGCGGCTGGCGCCTGATCCCGGTGCAGGACGAGAAGATGAGAGCCAGCCGGCGGAAAGTCGAGCGCCACCTCGGTGATCCCGCTGTCCTGGCGGCTGGGCAGCGGGCGCACGTCGCCGGAGGCCAGGTCCCAGGCCTCCAGATACCCCGTGCCGCGCAGGCGTACCGTGGCGACACCTCCTTCGTCCAGGTCGGTGTTGGCCAGGAAGTAACAGTCAACGTCCCCGATACGGCGATGGTGGGCCCAAATGGCAGGACGGGCAGGCACGCGAACGTCAAAGGGCAGCAACTCGTCGAGCACGCCGGGCAGGGTGTCGGGGCGAGCACAAGGCATCGCCCCTACCGGCAACACGGGGCCATCGACGGTCCGGCCGTCGATCAACGCAGGCAGCGGCTCGACCGCCAGGATCGGACCACCGGCCATCGCAAACTCGCGCAGCAACCGGACGGTGTCCTCGGCCAACGTCACCCCCGGCGGTACGATCACGACCCGATAGGCCATACGCCCCACAGCCAGCCGAGGGCCCGTTTCGTCGACGGCCACGCTGGCTTCGCACGGCGCGCCTGGCGCCATCAGCATCTCGTCGCCCAGGTGAAAGTCCCGCTGGGTCTGCATCAACGTCACCAGCAGATCATCGAGCGCCCGGTCGAGCTGATCCACTCGGTAGGCCGCACCCGGGCGGTAAAGCGCCCAGGCGCTGCCCAACGGATGGATCACCAGAATATCGACTACCCGCTGGCCCTGGCTGAGGACGTAGCTTAGGCGGGCGAAATAGTCAGCGATGAGACGATTCTCAGGCCACCAGGGCTGTTGGTAGAAGAGGTTCTGCGGATAATCCCGCTTTCGCCGGCCGCGCATGCTGTAGAGGGACAGATGCGGGTTGTTCAGGTTGATCCCCAACACGTAGGCCCAGTCACCGATCCACTTGCGCCCGACGTGAGCGAAATCCTGTCCCCCACATCCATAGTTCTCACATAACGCGCGAGGCTTGCCGAGCTGGCACACGACGCTGTCAAGTTGCTTGACCGTCAGCACCGTGCCCGCCCCGGCGTTGATCTGCCGGTCCAGCTTGTCGATGCCGGGAACGTGCATATAGGCATAATGGGGCATAGCAGCCCCGATCCACCGGATCTGGCTCAACAGCGTGTCCTCGGCCATATAGTGGCCGGTGAAGGCCAGACCACGCTCGTCGCACCACTGAAACACCTGCTGGGAATAACTCTCGACGAATCGCGCGGTGACGGCGCGCCAGTAGTCGTAGCGCACAGCCTGACACCCGTCGACGTCAAAGAAAAGAGCCGGCAGATGGGGCAGCAGGTCATAGCCGTTGCACGCCTGGAAGACCTGCGGAAAGTCATCCGTCCAGGGGATGGCCGACTGCCGCGCCTCGCCGTGGGAAGAGTACAGGATGTAGGGCTCGTCGGTAAAGACGCCGGGCACCACGCCTCCGAAATCCTGCCCGATGACCTGGGCATAGGCCTCGTGGGTGACATCCAGGAAGCCGCGTACGGCGTCCGGGTTCAGCAGATCAAGGTACGCATAATCGTTGAACCACGCCGCCCCCAACGGCATCGTCTGGGCATAAAACTGGATCACGCGATCAGCATCATCCGTGAAGGCAGGCGCGTTGTGCGGCCGGACGTCGGTCAGCCGTCCATCGACCTCGCGAGCAGCAAAGGTGGCTATCCGCTCGTCGAGCAGCGCCGGCCGATCGTCCACCTTGCACACCAGATACCGGTGCCTGTGGGCCGGGGAGGCGGCCACGCTCAAGCCACCGGCAAAGCCGCTGGGCCATTTGTCCTCGTCGTACAGCCAGGCAGACAGACCCCGCTCGCGGGCGGCCTCCACACAGGCGCGGATGCAGTCCATCCAGCGGCGACCCATGTAGGGCGTACGCAGCCCAACGCGGGCGTGCATGAAAAAGCCGCCCCACCCACCCTCGTCCATCAGGGCGATCTGCCGGCGCAGCTCCTGCGGGTCGAGGTCGTCATTCCACGACCAAAAGGGGACCTCGCGGTACTCCTTGGGCGGGTTACGAAAGTGCTGAAGGTTCATCTTTCCACCAGATCCAGGAAGCGCCCGTAGGCGTCTTGCCACTCAGTTCCGCCCGTCGGCTCATAGGCGCCCACGTCAAAGGACTGGCGCACCACCTGGCGCCCTTCCTCCAGCGATTTGAAGATGCCCAACGCCATCGCCTGGACGATCACGTTGCCGATGGCCGTGGCCTCGACGGGTCCAGCGATCACCGAGCGCCCGGTGGCATCGGCCGTGAACTGGTTCAGGAGATGGTTCCGCGCCCCACCCCCAACGATATGGATAGGGCCAAGCTGGCGACCCACGATCGCCTCCAGGCGTTCCAGCACCCAGCGGTACTTGAGGGCCAGGCTCTCCAGGGCGCAGCGCACGACCGCCCCTTTGCCCTGTGGCACCGGCTGCCCCGTGGCTTGACAGAAAGCACGAATCCGGCCCGGCATATCCCCAGGCTTGAGAAAGGTCTCGTCATCGGGATCAACAAAGCACCGGAACGGAGCCGCCCCGGTCGCCATTGCGGTCAGCTCGCCATAGGAGAACGTTTCTCCCTGCTGCGCCCAGGTGCGCCGGCACTCTTGCACCAACCACAGCCCGTCGATGTTCTTCAGGAAACGAAAGGTCCCGCCAATGCCGCCCTCGTTGGTGATGTTGAAGGCCAGGCTTTTCTCGTTGATCACGGGCTCGGGCAGCTCGACGCCCATCAGGGACCAGGTGCCGGAGCTGATGTAGACAAAGCCAGGGCCCTCGGCGGGGACCGCCGCCACCGCCGATCCGGTGTCGTGACAGACGGGGGCGATGACGGGCAGTTCCGTCGCGCCGACCTCCTCGGCCACCGGCGGCAACAACCCGCCGAGGACGGTCCCCGGCCCCACAATCTTGGGGAAGACGTGGGTAGGTATGTCGAGCCGTTCGAGCAGCGAGACAGCCCAATCCCCCTTTCGGGGATCGTAACATTGGGTCGTGGTCGCCATACTGAACTCGCACACCTGGGATCCGGCGAGCCAATAGTTGAACAGGTCGGGCATCGTCAGGAAGGTGGCAGCGATATCGAGAGCGGGGGATCGGGCAAGGACCATCGAGAGCAACTGATACAGGCTGTTTAGCTGCATAAACTGGATACCCGTCTGCTCAAAGATCTCGGCGCGGGGCACACGGTGAAAGGCCTGCTCGA
>CAYUIS010000075.1:0-19275 GCA_964444825.1 uncultured Anaerolineales bacterium
CCAGATGCAGGGCGGCGCTGTGCAAGGGATCGGCTGGGCGCTGTACGAGGGCTACGCGTACAACGAACAGGGCGAGATGCTGAACCCCAACTTGCTCGACTACAAGCTTCCCACAACACTCGACGTGCCGTCGATTGACACGGTCATCATCGAGGTACCCTATCCCAAGCATCCATACGGCGTGCGCGGGGTTGGCGAGACGCCGATCATACTGCCGCCAGCCGCCATTGCCAACGCCATCTATCGTGCTACCGGTGCTCGCCTATCTGAACTGCCGATGACGCCCGCTCGCATCCTGCAGGGTATGGGGGTGATCTAGTCCCACTCCGGCCAGAACCCCTCATCCTTCAGCGTGACAAACAGACCGTCAGCGCCGGAAGCATACAGGTCGTTGATCTCCTCGGCGGCGGTGAATCTGTCCCAGGTGCACTCGATGAAGGTAATACGCCGCTAGGGCGATCGCATTGGGCTGACCATGGCTCTGAGCCCTGTCCTCGGGGCGCCCTGCGCGATGAGAATCCGCTGTTGTAGCCCGATTTCGTGAAGGCCGTCCTCGGGGACGAGGGCCCTGTCCTTGACCGGACAGGACAAGGGCTGGGAGCGCTAAATGCGATAGCCCTGCCAGCGCTGCCGCCTCGGTAGTAGACTGTGGTGCGTGTTTCTGCGGGATGCGGTCGCAATTTTCAGGCGACCTTGCCGAAGGAATGCTAGCACAGATCGAAGAAGAAGAAGCCAAGAGTGAGATCGATAAACAAACTATTTCACTTGTTGGATATTGATAATCGTGCTATAATTGCTTCGAATCATCTAGATTCGAACAAGCGAGGCAATGACTCTCCAGCGTACCCTCTCGATCGCAGTTATTTGGAGGCACCGTGGACGAATTGGATAGACTCATCCTCCAGGCTCTGCAGGAGGACGGACGGACTCCTTTTACTCAAATGGCTCGGCTGGCTGGCGTGTCGGAGACTACCATTCGCCACCGCTACCGAAAGCTGGTCGAGACCGGCACCGTCCGCACAGTTGGCATCGTGGACCCTTATGTACTCGGCTTCGAGGCTCCAGCGATCATCGGCGTGTCTATCGAGCCTGGTAAGATTGACCAGGTCGCCAGAGAGATGGCTGAGCTCCCAGAGGTAAGCTACCTGGTTATGACGTTGGGCTCTTTTGATTTGGTTGTCGAGGTCTTTTGCCGTGACCTGTCCCATATCAACGAGCTGCTCACACAACAGATACACCTGATGTCTGGCGTTCGATCTACAGAGACGCTGATGATCGCTCAGAGCTATAAGCTGAGCTATCGCTGGGCCCCGGCCCTGAGTGGCGGAACAGATACGTCCTGATCCCTTTTGAGCAGAGAACCGTCAACTGTGAGGGTGGAGGTCAGACTGCTGAGCACCTATAGGAGATACCTACCTGCCGATGCCCAAGGCGCTACTTACAGTATGGATGTGCCAATCGGCACCCGGATCGAAAGCTTGCTCACTTGCCTGCCTATTCCACCCGATGATGATCAGGTCATTCTGATCAATGGACAGACTCCTCTGGCGGGACAGGTCTTGGAGGAGGGGGATACGGTGGCTATTTTTCCCACTATGGCTGGCGGCTAACCTATCCGACAGATTCAGGCGTAAAAGGATTCAGCCCGAAAGAAGCATCGCACACACCGAGGAGAATGCCCTATGTATGGCTGGAACGGCAACCTGCTGCGTGTTGATCTGACCACCCAAACGATCTCCGTCGAGGAGATCACTCTCGAGATCGCCAGGACCTTTGTAGGCGGGCGAGGCCTGGCGGTAAAACACCTTTACGCGGAGATGGACCCGCGGGTCGATCCCCTATCGCCGCAGAATAAGCTGATCTTTGCCACCGGCCCCCTCACCGCTACACCTGCTCCAACAGGCAATCGCTATATGGTCGTGACTAAATCGCCTCTCACCGGCGCACTGTCCTGTTCCAACTCTGGGGGCGTTTTTCCCACCGAAATGAAGCGTACCGGATTCGACCTATTTATCTTTGAGGGCCGGGCAGACCAACCCGTATACCTGTGGGTCAGCGACGATCGGGTGGAGATTCGTCCAGCAGGCCACATCTGGGGCAGGGACACCCACGAAACCGAGGACATGATCCTGGCCGAGACCGACCCCAAGGCCAGGGTAGCCTGCATCGGGCCAGCCGGGGAGCGCTTGGCGCGCATTGCGGCTATTATGAACGACAAACACCGGGCGGCCGCCCGCTCCGGCGTCGGGGCTGTTATGGGCTCCAAGAATCTCAAGGCCGTAGCCGTGCGGGGTACGCAGAAAGTGGCTCTGGCCGAAGTGGAGAAGACAGAGGCACTGTGCCGGACAGTGCGGAACGAAGTCAACGCGGACGTCAAGAAGGGTTCGGCGTTGCGAGAATACGGCACCGCCTACGTCCCCTCGGTGACCAACGAATTGGGCATCCTGCCCACTCGCAACTTTCAGACCGGCGTGTTCACGGGAGTAGAAGGTATCACTGGCCCGGTCCTCAGGGACAATTACCTGATCCGTCCCAAACCTTGCTTTGGCTGCCCTATTGCCTGCGGGCGATTGACGCGGGTAGAACACCCTGTTTACGGGGGCGACGGAGAAGGCCCCGAATACGAGACCATCGCCGCCCTGGGCAGCGCCTGCGGGGTGGACAACCTAGCGGCAATCACCAAAGCAAACTACATATGCAACGAACTAGGGCTGGACACCATCTCGATGGGGGCGACAGTCTCGTGCGCTATGGAACTGTCTGAGAGAGGCTACTTGCCAGAGGAAGAGATCGGGATGCCGCTCCGTTTTGGCGACGCCGAAACGATGATCGAATTGGTCAGGCTAACCGGCAGGCGCGAGGGTTTTGGCGATCTTTTGGCCGAGGGTAGCTATCGGCTGGCCGAAAGGTATGGTCATCCCGAGTATGCCATCACGGCCAAAAAACAAGAGTTCCCCGGCTATGATCCCCGAGGCTCCAAGGGGATGGGGCTGCTATATGCGACATCGAACATCGGGGCCTCGCACATGGCGGGCGACCTGGCCTACATGGAAGTCTTTGGTGTGCCCAAAAAGCTCGATCCTCTGACCACTGAGGGGAAGCCGCGGTATATCAAGCATTTTGAGGATATCTTTGCTCTGGTGGACGCGGCCGGGCTGTGCGTGTTCCTCTCGATCCGCTACCTGTTCGATGCGACCTTTGAGGTTATGCCGACCCGATTGACAGATTTGCTCAACTATGCCACAGGTGCGGGTTATACTGTGGACAGTCTGCTGGAGGCAGGGGACCGTATCTTTACGCTGGAGCGGATGTTCCTGGCCAGGGCGGGCTTTTCGCGGGCCGACGATACCCTGCCCAGGCGCATGATCGAGGAGCCGATGCCTGAGGGCCCGGCCAAGGGGCACGTAGTCGAGCTGGAGGAGATGCTCGACGAGTTCTACGCCTTGCGTGGGTGGGATGAAAACGGGGTTCCCACGCCGGACAAGCTAGAGTCCCTGGGTCTGAGCTTGGTAGTTCCGGAAGTGATCGGCTGACAGCGTGAAATCCGTTATCTAGGCGTCGGGGGAGAGAACTTAGGATGTCGGATCTGACAGCTCCTTGCGTAGGCACACAACTTCCAGGCCCTCAGGCCCAATCGATCGTCGCACTCAGCGATCGCGTCGTGACTCCTTCGCTACCCCGCGCCTATCCATTGGTCATCCATCGTGCTGAAGGTTCGATGGTCGAAGACGTGGATGGGAATCTGTTCCTCGATTTCGCCGCCGGTATCGCTGTCTGCTCCACCGGCCACTGCCACCCGAGGGTGGTCACGGCCATACAGGAGCAAGCCACTCGGTTATTGCACATCTGCGGCGCTGATTTCTACGACCCGATGTACATAGGTCTGGCTGAACGCTTGGGCAGGCTGACTTTCGGCGTCGAGCCGAGCAGGGTTTTTCTGGGAAACTCGGGGGCCGAGGCAGTCGAGGCGGCACTCAAGCTAGCACGCTACAAACTTGGCCGGTCCCATGTCCTGGCATTTCTCGGCGCGTTCCACGGCCGCACGATGGGCGCGGTTTCGCTGACCGCAAGCAAGTCGGTTTATCGTCGGGGCTTTGGGCCGCTACTGCCTGACGTGACCCACGTCCCTTATGCCTACTGCTACCGGTGTGCGTACAACCTCACCTATCCGACGTGCAATCTGGCCTGCGTGGATTACATCGAGGACGTACTGTTCGCCAAATACGTCTCACCCGACGAGGTGGCCGCTGTTTTTGTCGAGCCGGTGCAGGGGGAGGGTGGATACATTGTTCCACCGGATGGCTGGCTGGCCAAGCTGCGCGCCCTGTGCGATAAGCATGGTATTCTCCTGGTGGATGACGAGATCCAAGCTGGGATTGGGCGTACGGGCAAAATGCTTGCCGTGGAGCACTGGCAAGTGGCGCCCGACATAATCTGCCTGGCCAAGGCGCTGGCATCAGGTATGCCTCTTTCCGCCACGATCGCCCCCGACGCGGTGATGAACTGGCCATCAGGGGCGCATGGCAGTACGTATGGCGGGAACCCGGTCTGCTGCGCTGCCGCTCATGCTACCCTGGACGTGATCGAACAAGAGGGGTTGATGGGGAACGCCGATCGGGTTGGAAAGCGATTGATGGGGTACCTGCGCAGTCTGGCCGAGGAAAGCCGGCTCATCGGGGATGTGCGTGGGCTGGGATTGATGATCGGCGTGGAGTTGGTCAAGGATAAGGTGAGCAAAACCAGGGCCAAGAAGGAGGCGGAGGAGCTGGTGCAAGCTTGCTTCAGGCGCGGCCTGCTCATCCTGCCATGCGGTTCTAACAGCATCCGCTTCTCGCCGCCGCTGATCGTCACCGAATCTCAGGCGGACGCTGCTTTTCAGATATTTGCTGATGCTCTGGCCGAGGTCGAGACTCGATCACTGTGACAAAGATCAACTGAGGTGGCAATGACGATCAAGTATCGCTACGATGAACTGAACTGGCCAGACATGCGGGAGGCGATTGCCCACCAACCGGCTGTGTTGCTTCCTTTTGGAACTGTGGAGGACCACGGACCTCATCTGCCGCTCAATACTGACAATGTCATCGTCGAGACGATCTGCCTGGAGGCGGCGCGGCGTGCACTGGGCGAGATACTGGTGATGCCTCTGATGCCTTATGGGCTGGACGAGCATCACATGGATTTTCCCGGCGCCGTCACGGTGGATATGCAGACGCTCATCTCGTGTGTGGCCGACATCGCGCTGAGCGCAGCCTATCATGGGTTCACCCACATTCTCATTGTCAATGGCCACGGTTCCAACGCGGCGATCGCCGACCTGGCAGCTCGTCGCGTGGCGCTGGAAAGTGGGGCCATCTG
The DNA here is from genome assembly GCA_964444825.1 of uncultured Anaerolineales bacterium. Classification (GTDB taxonomy): domain Bacteria; phylum Chloroflexota; class Anaerolineae; order B4-G1; family B4-G1; genus CAYUIS01. The sequence continues at coordinate 5,359 of CAYUIS010000075.1, forward strand.
CGGCGCGATGAGCCCCAATGCGGCGATAGATCCCACCCTGGCCGAGCCCACTTTCTCACAGATGCGCCGTTCTGCGCCTGGCGGTGTCGCTCACGCCGGTGAGTACGAGACGGCGATGATGCTCCACCTGCGGCCCGACCTGGTCCAGATGGACCGGGCAGTCGAGGAGAGGGAGCAGGTTAAACTGGAGTATTTCAATTGGGATCACCCGGGACCGAGTATCCTGAGCTGGCAGGATTGGTGGTCGCGGATGAGTGAGAGCGGTGTGTGTGGCGATCCAACCGTCGCCACGGTCGAGTTTGGCAAGGCGCTGTTCGAGACGACAGTCGAGAACCTGATCCGGTTTGTGCGCGAGTTCAGGACCATACCCGTACGTCCACGCCGTGACAAGCATTCCGACGCACGAGGAGCATCGACGTTTGGCTGACAAGCTCGTATCTATGCACGAGGCCATCGCCTCCTTCGTCCACGACGGCGACACAGTCGCTATCGAGGGCTTTACCGCTTGCATCTGCTTTTCCGCTGCCCACGAGATTGTCCGCCAAGGGCGACGCGACCTGACGCTGTGCCGGATGACGCCCGACCTGATCTACGACCAGATGGTCGCCGCCGGGTGCGCCCGCAAGCTGATCTTTTCCTACCTGGGCAATCCCGGCGTCGGTTCCCTGCACTGCATCCGGCGGGCGGTGGAAAAGTCCATTCCGACGCCGCTGGAACTAGAGGAGTACTCCCACTTTGGGATGGTGGGGCGGTATCTGGCAGGGGCCTACGGGTTGCCCTTTTTTCCACTCCGGTCCTACGTGGGGAGCGACCTGCCGAAGGTCAATCCACGCATCCACTTTGTCGAAAGCCCCTACGGGGGCGGTCCCATCGCCGTCGTCCCGCCCCTCAACACCGACGTGACCATCGTCCACGCCCAACGGGCCGACCGGGAGGGAAACACTCAACTGTGGGGGCTGCTGGGGGTGCAAAAGGAGGCGGCCTTTGCGGCCAAGCATGCGATCGTCGTTGTCGAGGAGATTGTGGACGAAGCCGTCATCCGCGCCGACCCCAACCGGACGCTGATCCCGGGTCTGGTGGTGGACGCGGTCGTACATGAGCCCTATGGTACACATCCCTCCTACGTGCAGGGATACTACGACCGAGACAACGAGTTCTATCTGGCGTGGGACGAGATCAGTCGCGATGAGACGGCCACCCACGCCTGGCTGGAGGAATGGGTCTGGGGCGTGCAATGTCGGGCGGAGTACGTGGAGAAAATTGGGGGGGAAACGTGGGAACGGCTGAGACCGGGTGAGGCAAGGACGAAACCTATCGATTACGGAGACTATCGATGACTCCACTTATGATGGTCAGCCAAACGCTAGACGGGATGCTTCTGCCCCCGTGTTCTAATTGTCATGTTCCAGCTTGCCAACGCCCGTCGGCTTATAGGTTGATTGATGAACAGACGGTTTTTCAATGTCGATGGACACACCGATACGCATTGAGAGGATGGAGATCGAATCGCTCGACACAGCCTTACATCTGTTGCGGCGCTTCTTTGATGAAGAAGGATTCGACGCGCCCGATGAGGAGATGCGTTCGGCGTTGGCCACGCTGCTGACGAGTGAGAGCAGCGCGGTGTTTCTGGCATTTTGCGACGGGCAGGCCCAGGGCGTAGCTACAGTGACGACATCGGTGGGGATTGAATACGGGCTCTCGGCAGAACTGGAGGATCTTTACGTTTTACCCCAGGCGCGCGGGAAAGGCATTGCTAGTGCGCTCATCGATGCCGTCTGCTCTTGGTCTCGAGAGCAGAGGTGTGCAACGGTCTTGGTCACCGTGACACCCGAGGGCGAAACAGCACATGGCTTGGTGGATTACTACCAGCGACGAGCTTTTGATAACACCGGGCGCGTGATCTTGGCGCGCAGTTTGCAAGCGTAGGACATCACAGTTGGTTGAGTATGTCTGATTACACACCCTCCGAAATGATGATCGTCACCGCAGCACGGGCGCTGGTGGGAGTGCGCACCGTCTTCGTCGGCGTGGGGTTGCCCAATATCGCGTGCAACCTGGCACGGCGGACGTTGGCACCAGATCTGGAGCTGATCTACGAAAGCGGGATCTATGGCGCGCGGCCGGCCCGGTTGCCTCTCTCCATTGGAGACCCGACCCTGGTCAGCGGCGCCACCTCCGTCTGTTCGATGGCCGACCTATTTGGGCTGTACCTGCAGGCAGGGCGAGTGGAGGTGGCCTTCCTGGGCGGCGCGCAGATTGATCGCTTTGGCAACCTGAACACCACCGTCATCGGCGACGGCTCGACTGAGCTCGCCAAAGTCTACGCCCGCCCCAAGGTGCGACTGCCGGGCAGTGGGGGGGCGTGCGAGATCGCCATCAATGCCCAGCGGGTATTCGTGATCATGCGGCTCAGACGTCGGGCTTTCGTCGAGCAGTTGGACTACCTCACCAGTCCCGGTCACCTAGGAGGGGTCGGAGAGAGGGCTGCGTTGGGGATGCGGGGGGACGGGCCGCAGCGGGTCGTCACCGACCAATGTGTCTTTCACTTCGACGAGGCGACCAAGGAGATGACGCTGGAGAACCTCCACTCGGGCGTGGAAGTGACCGCGGTGCAGGCGGAGGTGGGCTGGGAAGTGAAGATAGCCCCCGACCTGCAGGAAACGGAGCCGCCCACTGCTGACGAACTGCACCTGCTACGGGAGGAATTGGACCCGCAAGGAGTCTACACAGGGTAGCCAGAATCACGAGGAGTGACGATGAACCTCACAGACATAGCCATTCTCTCAGCAGTACGCACCCCCATCGGCGCCTTTGGTGGGGCCCTTGCGGAGGTGTCGGCAGCCCGATTGGGCGCGATGGTCGCACGGGCGGCAGTCGAACGGTCCGGGCTGTCTCCAGAGGATATGGACGAGGTCATCTTTGGTTGCGCGCGGCAGGCAGGCAACGGCCCCAATCCCGCTCGCCAGATCGGCTGGCAGTCTGGCGTTCCCGAGAACCGTCCGGCTTTCACAGTCAACAAAGCCTGTGCCAGTGGGATGAAGGCACTGACCCTCGGCGTGCAATCCATTCTGAGCGGCGAAAACGAGGTTGTGTTGGCTGGCGGTGTAGAGCAGATGTCGCAGATTCCCTACATGCTGATGAGAGCCCGCTGGGGCTACCGGCTGGGGGACAACACGCTGGTGGATGCCATGTACCAGGATGGATATGTCTGCCCGCTGGCGGAGATGGTGATGGGCGACACAGCCGAGTTTCTGGCCGAACGTTACACCATCTCGCGCCAGGAGCAGGACGAATTTGCCGTCGAGAGCCACCGCAAGGCCATAGCCGCCTGGGAGAGCGGGGCCTTTGCTGAGGAGGTCGTACCGGTAGAGATCCCCGGGCGCAAAGGAGAGACCGTGATCGTGGCGCGGGACGAGCGGATTCGACCCGACACCAGCGTGGAGAAACTGGCGAGGCTGAGGCCGGTCTTCCGGAACGACGGAACGATTACCGCAGGCAACGCCTCAGGCATCGCCGACGGCGCGGCGGCGTTGGTGCTGGCCTCCGTCAGGCGAGCGCGCGCCATGGACCTGCAGCCGCTAGCCCGTGTCGTGGGCTTTGCGTCGGGAGCGGTGCATCCCAAAGAGATGGGGCTGGGTCCGATCCCGGCGACGCGCAAGCTGCTCGAACGGACTGGGCTGACGCTACCCGACTTTGATCTGATCGAGTTGAACGAGGCATTCGCCGCCCAGGTACTGGCGGTCGAACGCGAGCTGGCGTGGCACGTCGAACGGCGCAATGTCCACGGTGGGGCAGTGGCATTGGGCCATCCCACCGGGTGCTCCGGTGCACGCGTTGTGGTGACATTGCTTCACGCCTTGCGCACGCACGACCGGACACTGGGTCTGGCAACGCTGTGCGTCAGCGGTGGGTTGGGGATGTCTGTGGCGGTGGAGCGGTTGTGAGCAGCCACGTGTTCTGCCGCGACCAACGGAGGTGCGATTTGGCCTCGGGAGCCTACTATTGGGGAATCCTGCCCCAGGCAATTCAAATGATTTGGGAAAAGCGTACGAAAACAGTAGCATAGAATCCGACGTGAGGACAAGTACCATGTCAGCAGATCCAATACCCGTGATTCAAGTGCAGGGGACCCACCGAGAAATTGGCCAACAGATCGGCGCCAAAATGAGGCCTACCTTGGAGCGGATGCTCCAACGATCACACGTGGGCTTGCCCCCCGGAGTAGAGTGGGAGGATATGCAGCTCAAGGGCAGGCTGTGTTTGGCCCACAGCCGCGCCACCTATCCCCAGTTTGTCGCGGAAATCGAGGGTGTGGCCGAGGGGTCCGGCCTACCCTTCGAGGAGTTGTTCCTCATCGTCTGCGAGGAACTCTGGGAACCCGCCGCGTGGCACATCAGCGTCTCGATGATCCCGACCGTGCCAGCCATGCCGATGATGCCTCGAGGCTGTACCGACCTGATAGCACGGGGGCCTGCTAGTGTCGGTGGCGCTACTCTGCTGGCCCACAACAACGACCTATCCCCAGAGACCGAGGAGGACCTGGTGATTCTGAAAGTGAGAGCCGGGGACGCCCCCGAATTCCTGGGTGTGTCCATCGGTGGGCTGGCCTACAGCGCCGGCTTCAACTCCGCTGGCATCAGCATGACCGGCAACGCCGTTTCCTGCAGTGACATCCGCCCTGGCATCCCTCGCCTTTTCATCGCTCGCGCCATCCTGGAAGCGCGGCGGCTGGGCGAAGCGATGGACGCGTGTCTGTTGCCGCTTCGCGCGTCGAACTATAACAACATCATCGCCGACTTGAATGGGGAAGTCTACAGCATGGAAGGGTCGGCCACCGACTGCGAGCCGATCTACATCGAGGACAACATTATGGCCCACGCCAACCACTACGTCAGTTGGCCGATGCGCAGATTCGAGGCCCATCACAACTACATCGGCGGCTCGATCGTCAGGCACAATCGCGCCACACGGCTATTGCGTGAGAACTATGGGCGGCTTTCGCCAGAGTTATTTCAGAAGTTGCTGGCCGATCACGCTGACTACCCAGCTTCCATTTGCAAGCACGATGGTGGTTCTGTGACCGTGTTCAGTATCATCATCAACTTGAACGAGCTGCGGGCCTGGATCGGGCGCGGGTTTCCGTGCCAGACGACGTACGTCGAACACAGTCTAGATCCGTGGGACCCGCCTGCGGATTGGTCTCTAGCGGCAGTCTGAGTTGGGTTGCTCGTCTTATCTAGTCGAAAATGGAGTGTGATCCCATTGCTCTATGAAAACGAGGCGTATGATTCTGTGACGAGCGAGCGCAAGGGGGACGAGTTGCTCGCCGAGTGGGACAGGTCAGACTGTCCGGGATGCGCTCTGGGTATCATCCAGAACGGCCAGCTTGTCCACAAGCGCGGCTACGGGATGGCCAATCTGGAGCACGACGTTCCCATCACCAGTCGGACCGTCTTCCGCATCGCCTCCACCTCCAAGCAGTTCACCGCGATGTGCATCGCCTTGCTGGCGGAGCAGGGGGAACTCTCACTGGACGACGATATCCGCAAGTACCTCCCGGAAATGCCAGCATATGGACATACGATCACGATCCGGCATCTGATCCATCATAGCAGTGGTCTTTATGACTACGTCGAGTTGATGAATCTGACCGGCAGACGCGACGAGGACCCTTACACCGATGGCGACGTGATCGAAATGTTGGCCCGGCAAGAGGAACTCAACTTCACGCCAGGGAGCGAGTACCTGTACAGCAACACGGGATACTATTTGTTAGGGCGGGTCGTCAAGAGAGCCAGCGGTCAATCGCTGCACAAGTTCGCCGAGGAAAATATCTTTAGGCCGCTGGGCATGCGGCACACACACTTTCACGACGATCACACAGAGATCGTCAAGCATCGCGCCGTCGGGTACTCTCCAAGGCAGGAGGGCGGGTATCGGATCGACATGACCGCGCAGGACATAGTAGGGGACGGCGGCCTTTTCACGACGGTCGAGGACTTGTATCTCTGGGATCAGAACTTTTACCACAACAGACTGGGAAAAGGGAAAGACAGCTTGATCCAGCAAGTTCTGACGCCCGGTGTGCTCAACAGTGGAGAGAAGCTCGATTACGCCTTTGGGCTGGTGGTGGGTGACTACAGGGGATTGAGGATCGTCAGCCACGGAGGCGCCTTTGTAGGATTCCGGGCGGAGATGATCCGTTTTCCCGAGCAAAAGTTCTCCGTGGTCTGCCTGGCCAACCTGAGTACGATCAACCCCGAACGCCTGGCCCGCCAGGTCGCCGACATCTACCTGGCCGGAGAATTCAAGGAGAGCTCTCGTGAGGCCAAGCCGATTGAGCTTCCGCAGGAAATGCTGACCGATAAGGTCGGCGTCTACCGGAGCGCCACCTCTGGGATGATCGTGGAGCTATCGCTGCATGATGGTAAGCTGATGGCAGACGCAGACGCGTTCGGCGAGAGCGTCCAGATCGCGCCTATCGCTGAAACTGACTTTGTCACAGTGACCGCACCTTTCGATGCCCAGATCAGGTTCGAACGGCTGGATCAGCGTAGGTCTTGGTTGATGCACTTGCGCGTGGAGGGCGAAAGGCCTGACGTTTTGGAAATGATCGAGGTCGTTTCTCCCAGCGCTGACCGGCTGGCCGAGTATGTGGGGGATTATCATAGCAAAGAGCTCCAGGTGATCTATAAGCTTGTGCTCGAAGACGGCAAGCTTTTCGTCAGACACAGGAGCGCTCCCAGAGATCCGCTGAAACCTGGGGTCGAAGATATGTTCTGGGTAGGCGCCATCACGTTTCTCTTCAGCCGCGATGTGAAGGGACGGGTATCCGGTTTCACGGTAAACACGGAACGGGTCAGAAAGATCCGCTTTGCCCGCACACGTTCTGATTAGGAGAGAGCTATGCCGAGTACCGACCCTTTCTTGCACCAACTGCTTTCTCTTCCCCAGGTATTGAATGCCCAGATGTCCCTGGATGGACATTGGGTAGCCTTTGAGTGGTATCGCATTCACGAGAATCTGGACGTCTTCCTCGTGCCCACTGACGGCTCATCCCCACCGGTCCCTCTAACCTCTACCCCCGAGTACACCAACCTGATCAATTGGACCTTCGACTCGCGAGCCGTCATCGTAGCCGAGGATCACGATCGCGACGAGTATGCCCGGCTCTTCCGGGTAGATATCAGCAGCCCCGGCGAGATGCAGCCCCTCACGGAGGATCGCCCACCCTACTTTATCCGGGGGGGGAGCCTCCACCCTGACGGGCGCACGCTCTTCTTCGGGGCTAACTACGACTTTGCCAGCGGTCAGATACTGGAACCGACCTGGGTCTACCGCTACGACCTGGAGAGTCGAGAGCGGACGGCTATAGCCCGCCCCCAGAAACCGGCATGGAGCATCGCCAGCCTCAACCGCGCGGGCACGCACCTGATCTACACCCGGCGGGATCACCACCCTGCCGGAGAGCAGATCCACCTGGTGGACGTGGAGGGGCAGGAGGATCACGAGATCCTTAACTTTGGCGACAAGATGAAAGTGAGGGCCTGCTGGTTCCCCGATGGAAGGCACATCCTCGTCCACTCTGAATCCCGCGATGGGCGTTTACAGGCACACTACAGCCTGGGCGTCTACCACTGGCCCAGCGGTGAGTTACGCTGGCTGCTGGACGATCCTGCTCGCTCCATCGAAGAGGCGTGGGTCTCCCCTGATGGCTTGATCGTGGTGGAGGAACTAGTCGAGGCGCGCCGCGTGCCTTCGTTCCTGGATCCCGCCACCGGCGTGGAGATGTTCTTTCCCCGCCTGCCAGGGAACCTGCGACCTCTGGGGCGCGCCGCTGACGGGGCTTGGGTCGCCCGTTATTACTCGGCCACCTCGCCCTGTGAGTTGGTGCGCTTTGAGACTTTGGACGTCCGTCCTGAATTGGCTTCTCTGACACGTGCCTGGGAACGTACAGATCTGGATCCCACTCACCTCACGCCGGCCGAGGATTTTCGTTGGCGCTCAGAGGATGGCCTGGAGATTCAGGGGTGGCTCTACCGGGCTGAACCCAATCCCGGCCGGGCCATCCTCACCGTCCACGGCGGCCCTACCTGGCACGCTGAGGACGACATCAGCCCGGACATCCAATACTTTGTCTCCCAGGGGTTTAACGTCCTGGACGTGAACTACCGGGGCAGCACCGGCTTTGGACTCAAGTTTCGCGAGGCGATCAAGGAGGACGGATGGGGCGGGCGCGAGCAGGCCGACATCACCGCTGGGGCCAAGGCGTTGTTTCAGGCTGGGCTGGCCGAGCCCGGCCGGATCGGTGTGACGGGCACTTCGTATGGCGGGTACAGCGCCTGGTTCCAGATCACCCACTATCCGCCGGACATCATCGCGGCCGCCGCGCCCATCTGCGGCATGACCGACCTGGTAGTGGACTATGACACCACGCGGCCCGACATACGCCCGTACAGCGAGGAGATGATGGGAGGTAGCCCAGACCAGGTGCCAGAGCGGTACTATGAGCGGTCGCCGATCAACTATGTCGAGAACGTCCGGGGGCAATTGCTGATCGTGCAGGGGGCTCAAGACCCCAACGTGACGCCGGAGAACGTGCGCCAGGTAGTGGAACGACTGGAAACCAACCATATCCCATACGAGCTTTTGACCTTTGAGGATGAGGGGCACGGCATCAACAAACCGGTCAACCAGGAACGATTGTACGTGCGCCTGGCGGCGTTCTTCGATAAAGCGCTGACGTGAGGAACGAAACGTAGGGTGTGCAGTAAACGATGTCACAACACCGCAACCTACAGATCCCGTTTCGCGCTGGCCGAGCAATCCGGCGGGAAGGAGGTAACGATAGGAAACTTTGGTCAAAGGCACTGGCTGCTGGACATGAGCGTTTTGAAGAATCCGCTATACCTTTGCAACTAAAATAAGGAGGAGTATCGTGAAAATCAAGCTGTGGAAACTGTTGGCTGTGCTGGTCATTTTGACTATGGCGGTTCCGAGCCTGGCAGGGTGCCAGCCTAAAGAGGAACCGACGGAAGCGCCTGCGGTCGAGCCCACCGAGCCACCGGCCGAGGCCGAGCCCACCGAGCCGCCTGCCGAGCCACCGGCTGAGGCCGAGCCAGTGACGCTGCACATCGGCATCAGCTACATCTGGGACACGGCGAACCCGGCCTTCGGCTGGTATAACTATGATCTGCGCAATCTGCTGTACGACACCCTGATAGAGTGGGGCGATATCGATACCTTCGAGCCTAACCTGGCCGAATCGTGGGACGTCTCCGATGATGGCCTGGTATGGACCTTCAAGATTCGCGAGGGCGTGACCTTCCAAGATGGCACCCCCTGCACCGCCGAGGAGATCGCCTGGAGCCTCAACTGGACCATCGAGAATGAGGTCGAGACCTTTGGCTTCTACCTGGCCAATTTCGAGGAGGTGGTCGCCCTGGATCCCACTACCTTGCAGGTCACCCTATCCGAACCGGTGGGCAACATGGAGACGGCTTTGTTGATCTTCACCTGGATCCTGCCGCCGAGCGTCTGGGAGGGTATGACGTATGACGAGATCATGGAGTTTGAGGACCTGGCTGCCGGCATTGGCACCGGCCCTTACAAGCTCGTGGACTGGGTGGAGGGCGAGTACCTGATCCTGGAGGCGAACGAGAACTACTGGCGTGGAAAGCCCGCCATAGACCGCGTCGTCTATCACGAGTACGCCACAGAGGACGTGATGATCCAGGCACTCCTGGCGGGCGACATTGACGTGATCGACGCCGTCCCAAGCACGGGCGTGCAATCCCTGGAAGACGCAGAGGATGCCGAGGTCCTGATCATGGACTCGCTGTTCATCGACGAGTTGATCATCAACTCTCACGAGAATGGCACACAGCCCGAAAGCCTGTGGGACCCGGCCGTGCGCCTGGCGATGGAGTACGCCTACGACAGGCAACAGATCATCACTGTAGGGTATTTGGGCTACGGCGATCCAGCCACGACAGTGCTTCCGACATCGATGGGCGATTGGCACAACAGTGACATCGAACCGATTCCTTTCGACCCGGATGAGGGCAACCGCATCCTGGAAGAGGCTGGCTACTTGGATAGCGATGGAGACGGCGTCCGCGAGGACAAGGATGGCAATCCGCTGGAGTATCGGCTGTATGCCACCGATAGCGCGGCAAACGCTCGTATCCTGGAAGTCATCTCCGACGGTCTGGCCCAGGTCGGCATCTCTGCCCCGCCCACCGTGATGGACGAGGATAGCCTGATCGGATTGTACCCCGACTTTGACTTCGACCTGATCTACTGGGGTTGGGGGCTGGACCCGGACCCCGACTTTGCCATGTTCATCTTCACCTGCGACCAGCGGGAGGAGGGCGGGTGGAACGATAGCGGCTACTGTGACGAGGAGTTCGACGAGATGTACCTCCAGCAGGGCGTCACCGTGGATCGTGAAGAGCGCCGCGCATTACTCTGGGAGATGCAGGAAAAGCTCTTCGAGGATCGCCCTTACCTCGTGTCCACTTACTACAGCAACATCCAGGCGTATCGCAGTGACCGTTTCACCGGCTTTGGGTTGGGCTGTGGGGACATACTCTGGAAGTGGTGCTTCCTCGATGGGAAGCCCATGCAGTAGCACAACAACTGAATAGTATCCGGCATTGCGGTTGGCCCGACGGCCTATCGGGCCAACCGCATGTCAAGAGAGGTGGCTATGCAACGCAGGGACTATCTGGTCCGCAAGCTATTCTTTGCGCTCACCACACTGGTGTTGGTGGCCGTCGTCAACTTTCTGCTATTTCGGATTCTGCCCGGGGATCCGGTCAGGCTGATCATCCACAGCCCGCGGATGACGCGCGAGGCCCAAGAGCGCATCCGGGTCACATTTGGACTCGACAAGCCGGTCTGGTTCGACGCTGATCGGCTACGGGAAGGAGACGTGTTGGGCGCCTTCGACAGCCAGTTCACCGCCTACGTGCGCAACCTGATGCGCGGCGACCTGGGCATCTCCTTTGCTAGCCGGCAGGACGTGACTGAGATCCTGTCGCAGCGGGTGTGGCGAACGGTGGTGCTGGTGATAGGCGGTGACATCCTAGCTGTTGTCGTGGGGATGACCCTTGGGATGATCGCCGCGTGGCGACGAGGCACGCGGTTGGACACGGGCATCCTGCTGTGGGGGCTTTTCAGTTGGGCGCTGCCTACGTTCTTTTTGGGCATTATCCTGCTCATTCTGGCCCGTGGCCGCTTGCCCGTCGGTGGTATGATAACCCCAGGCCTGAAGCCAGAGGACGGATTGGTCTATTGGGCCGATGTGGGGAAACACCTCGTCTTGCCCACTATCACGATGGCCATTGTCTACACCGGTGAGTACATCCTGATTATGCGCAGCAGCGTGATGGAGATACTGGCAGAGGACTACATTCTGACCGCCAAGGCTAAGGGGTTGAGCACCTCCCGCGTGTTGCGTGATCACGCGCTCAAGAACGCTATGCTGCCGATGGTGACTATGATCGCTCTCACATTTGGATACACGGTCGGCGGGGCGATCCAGGTGGAGACAGTCTTTTCCTGGCCCGGCATCGGCAGGCTGATGTACGAGGCGGTGCAGAAGCGAGACTACCCCGTGCTGCAGGGTACTTTCCTGCTCTTGGCTGTCAGCGTCATCGCGGCCAACCTGCTGTCCGATCTGCTCTACTCGGTGCTCGACCCGCGAGTGAGTGCGGAGTAGTGCCCGCACCAATATCGAGAGGTATTCGATGGAGTCATTGAAACAATACGTGCGCAGTCCGATGGGCGTCATCGGCGCGGCGATGCTCATAGTGGTGGTGCTGGTCGCCGCCTTTGCACCGTGGCTGGCCCCTTACGACCCCCAGGAACGGGTGCAGGTGACCCCCGACGACATCTTGGCCCCGCCGGATCCCCAGCACTTGCTGGGTCGGGACGATGCGGGCAAAGACGTGCTGAGCCAGCTCATCTACGGTGCGCGGGTCTCGTTGATCGTCGGTTTCACCGCCTCGTTCATGTCCATGTTCATCGGCACGACAATCGGCCTCGTGGCTGGCTACTATGGCGGGCGGGTTGGCAACACGCTGATGCGGTTCGTCGACTTTTTGATGGTGATCCCCGACCTGCCGCTGATGCTGGTCATCATCGCCGTGATGGGCCGGGGCTTGCTGAATATCATCCTAGTGATCGGCCTCCTGGGCTGGACCTACACAGCACGACTGGTGCGCTCGCAGGTGCTTTCGGTCAAGGAGCGCCAATTCGTTCTGCGCGCCCGCTCTCTCGGCGCCAGCGGCCCGCGCATCATCTTGCGCCATATTTTCCCCCAGGTATTGCCCCTCGTCATTGCCCAGGCGGTGCTTGATATCTCCGTCGCGATCCTGGCCGAGTCGTCGCTGGCGTTCCTCGGCCTGGGGGATCCTACACTGATCAGTTGGGGCATGATGCTCAACTTTGCCTTCGAGCGGGCCATCAGCCGCCAGGCATGGTGGTTCTTGCTGCCGCCGGGCTTTGCCATCGTCTGGGTCAGCCTGTCGCTGGTCCTCATCGGCAACACGTTGGACCAGATCGTAAACCCCCGGTTGCGCACCCATCATCTATTCGACCCCCGGCGGATGGTGGCAGTGGTGACAGGTGGACTGCCGAAGGCACAGGCGGAAACAACGACGGAGTAGAGGTGGTGACGAATGGCTGTCCTAGATGTGCGAAATCTCTCAGTGGACTATCTGGCGGACGATGGAACCGCACTGCACGCTGTGGAGAACGTGAGTTTCAGCCTTGAAGAAGGACGCTCGCTGGGTCTGGTGGGGGAGAGCGGGTGCGGCAAGACGACGGTGATGATGGCTCTCCTGCGCCTCCTGCCGGAGGAGGGGCGTATCGTCCGTGGACAGGTGATCTTTGGTGGACGGGACCTATTGCAGCACAGCGAGGCCGAGATGCGCCAGGTGCGCTGGCGCGAGATTTCGATGGTGTTTCAGGGGGCGATGAACGCCCTCAACCCCGTGCGCACCGTCGAGAGCCAGATCATGGAAGCGGTCCAACTCCACGGCGTCGCGGACCACCAGACAGCTCGCCAGCGTGCTGGCGAGCTGCTTGAACTGGTCGGCATCCCCTCGAGGCGAGGCCGCCAGTACCCCCACCAGTACAGCGGTGGTATGCGGCAGCGGGCCGTCATCGCTATGGCGCTGGCTTGCACACCCAGTATCCTGATCGCCGACGAGCCTACTACCGCGCTGGACGTGATGATCCAGGCTCAGATCCTGGAACTGCTGGAGCAGTTGCGGGACAAACTTGCGCTCTCTCTCATCATGGTCACCCACGACCTGGGGATGGTGGCAGAGACATGTGACGATATGCTGGTGATGTACGGCGGTACGGTAGCCGAATACGCCAGCAGCGACGCCATCTTTAACAACCCTCAGCACCCCTACACCCAGCGGCTGCTGGAGGCGTTCCCCGATGTGGAGGATCCCGGCTCGACCCTGGCCTCCATCCCTGGCAACCCGCCCCGGCTGGACGACCTGCCGCCAGGCTGCCGTTTCGAGCCGCGCTGTGAGTGCCAGTGGCGGGAGGCCGTCTGCACGCAGCAGGCACCCCCACTGGTCGAACTTGAACCCGGTCACTACGTCGCCTGTCATTTTGCCGGGCAGCGTCCTGATGGTTCGACAGACTCACCACGACGGCCTGCCGAAGGAAGAATTTGTTGATGGAAACTCAACCCATACTTCAAGTACAAGAACTGTGCAAGTACTTTCCCATCTCGCGGCGCATCGGAGATGTACTGACCCGCAAGCCGCCGCGCTACGTGCGTGCCGTGGACGGCGTTGATTTCACCGTTCAGCGCGGCGAGATCCTGGCATTGGTAGGCGAGTCCGGGTCGGGCAAGACGACCGTCGGGATGAACGTCCTGGGCCT
>CAYUIS010000075.1:19375-24480 GCA_964444825.1 uncultured Anaerolineales bacterium
TGGTAGGCGAGTCCGGGTCGGGCAAGACGACCGTCGGGATGAACGTCCTGGGCCTGCAACGCCCCACCCACGGGCGCATTCTGTTCGACGGGCGCGACGTGGCCGAGTGGTCCCAAGGGCATGGCCCCTCGGTAGAGGCAAGCGGCGGCGACCTGGCCGGTCTGAGCCGCCGGCGGCGCGTGATGACCCTGCGCGAGCGGGCGCAGATGATCTTTCAGGACCCCTACGAGGCTCTGAACCCACGGCAGATGATCTTTGACATCGTAGCCGAACCGTTGGAGATCCACCGGCTGACTCGTTCTCGCGAGGAAAAAGAGGAACGAGTACGGGTGGCGCTGGAGACGTCCGGACTGGTCCCCGCCGACCACTTCTGGGGACGCTTCCCGGCGGAGCTTTCCGGCGGACAGCGGCAGCGGGTCGTGATCGCCGGGGCGCTGGTGCTCGAACCTCGGCTCCTGGTGGCTGACGAGCCGGTCTCTATGCTTGACGTCTCTATCCGGGCAGAGATCCTCAACCTACTGCACGCGCTGCGCAGGGAGCGCGGAATCACGATCCTGTATACCACGCACGACCTGGCTACCGCCGGTTTCTTCACCGACCGGATGGCGGTAATGTACCTGGGCCGCATCGTTGAGCTGGGACCTACCACCGAGGTGCTCTCGGAGCCGCGCCACCCCTACACCCGCGCGCTCATCTCGGTCATCCCGGTGCCCAACCCGCGCCGCCGCCGCAAGCGAATGATCCTGGAAGGGGAGATACCCAATCCCATCGACATACCTCCGGGCTGCCGTTTCCACCCACGCTGCCCGGCTGCCGTCCCCGAGTGCCAGGAAGCTGACCCGCAGCTCCGCCGGGTGACCCCGGACCACGAGGTAGCCTGTATCCTTGCTTGACTTGCTTCTCACAGATGGCGTGTTGATCGATGGCACGGGGTCGCCTCCCCGTCCTGCCGACGTAGGGATAGCGGGGGGGCATATCGTCGCTCTCGGCGCTTTGCGGCAGCGCGAGGCTCACCAGGTTTTGGACGTCTCCGGGCTCTTTGTCACCCCTGGCTTCATAGACATCCACGCTCACTCCGATCTGGCGCTGCTGGTAGACCCACGGGCCGAATCCAAGGTACGCCAGGGAGTCACCACTGATATTTCCGGCCAGTGCGGGCTCTCGGCTGCACCTCTGGCAGGAGAAGCGAGGGACGAATTGGGCATCTGGGCCGCTCGGTTCGGCCTGGAGCAACCGAGCTGGCAATCGCTGTCAGACTATCTGGAGACCGTCGAGCGGCGGGGCGTGGCTCTCAACTTTGGCACGCTGGTAGGCCACGCCAACCTGCGCTATGGGGTTATGGGCAGCTCTAACCGGTCGCCTACGCCTGCAGAGCAGCAGGCGATGGCTGGGATGCTGGCGCAGGCTCTGGAGGAGGGGGCACTGGGCCTGAGTAGTGGCCTCTTCTATGCGCCAGGCTCCTATGCCGAGCTGGCGGAACTGGCGGAACTGGGGCGGGTCGTCGCTGCGCACGGCGGGCTGTACGCCACCCATATCCGCAACGAGGGATCTGGCCTGTGGGATGCCCTGCGGGAGGCAATGGCGGTCGGATGGGCCTCCGGCGTGGCGGTACAGATCTCGCATCTGAAACTGGCAAGCCGCAGTTACTGGGGACAGGCGGAGCGGGTGCTGGCCCGGCTGGATGCAGCCCGCGCCGAGGGGCTTGACCTGGGCTGGGACCAGTATCCATATCCGGCCGCGGCCACCTCGCTCGATGCCGCGGTACCACCCCAATTCCACGCCGGCGGCACGGCGGCCCTGTTGGAGCGGCTGCGCAACCCCCAGGATCGCGCCCAGATCGCCCGGACGATAGCGAGCGATACGGAGGGCGACGCGGGAATCCCGTGGGAAAACATGGCCCTCGACTCTGGATGGGACCACATCGTGCTGTCGTTCCATCCTACGCGACCCGATCTGACTGGGCGCACGATTGCAGACATTGCGGCTGCCCGCGGAGCCGATCCCCTGGAAACCGCACTGGATCTGATTCTGGAGACCCAGGCTCAGGCCGAGATAGTGGACTTTTGCATGGACGAGCGGGATGTGACGGCGATCCTCTGCCATCCACGCACGATTGTGGCCACCGATATGGAAGCCCTAGCGGCGCACGGCCCTCTTTCGGCGGGGACGCCCCACCCCCGTGCTTATGGCGCCTTCCCACGTGTCCTGGCCCGCTACGTGCGCGAGCAGGAGCTGCTGACCTGGGAGGAGGCCATCCACAAGATGAGCGGCCTGCCTGCGAAACGCCTGGGCCTGCGCGATCGGGGCATCGTGCGCGAGGGGGCCTGGGCCGACATGGTCGCGTTCGACCCGAACACTGTCGCCGATACGGCTACCTTCACCGACCCGCACCGCTATCCCGAAGGCATCCATCACGTGATCGTCAACGGCTGTTTACTAGTCCGCGACAGCGTGCAGACGGACGAACTCCCTGGTCTGGTGCTCAGGGGACACTGAATCTCTATCTAGCATTGCGATAGGAGCGCTCGTATGGATCGGCTTAGGGTCCTGACGGATGAAGAGATAGAGGCGATTCACCACGCCACGTTGCGTGTCTTGAGTGAGATCGGCGTTGTGCTGACCCATAAGGAGGCACAGGAGGTCCTGGCTGGCGCGGGGGCACGAGTGCAGGCTGATCGGGTGCTGTTGCCTACCGATCTTGTCGAGCGGGCGATCTCTTTGTGTCCACACCAGGTGATCATTCGAGGCCGGGGCGGACAGGTGGTGGTGTTGGGGGATGGTTCTCTTCACTGGCACAATCTCGGCGGCGCATGCAACGTCTACGATCCACGCACAGGGCAGCGCCGGCCTGCAGTGACGCAGGATGTCCGCGACAGCGCCCGCCTTCTTGACGCGCTCGGCGGCGCTACGACTATCACCCCCTTCTTTACGCCTCAGGATGTGCCCGGGCCATTGATGTCATTGGCGATGGTCCGGCACACCCTGCCCCATACCACCAAGCCGGTTCATGGCCCTGGGGTGCAGACTGCTGCTGAGGCACGCTATGTTGCTCGGATGGCAGCCGTTGTGGGCTCGCCCGCTGAGGCCCTCACGTTGGGAATCTCCCCCCTGAGTCCGCTCATCTTTCCTGACGATGTAGTCGAGGCAATGATGCAGACGGCACGGCTGGGGATACCTCTAGGGCCGCTGCCATGTCCGATTGCCGGGGCCACAGCGCCGATGTCGCTGGCAGGGGCATTGGCGCAACAGAACGCAGAGATGTTGGCGTCGGTAGTGCTGGCCCAGTTGGTGCGCCCAGGTTTACCCGTCGTCTACTCCGGTCGCCTGGCGATGATGGAGCCGCGGACGGGCGTCTCTGTGTGGGGCGGCGTAGAGGTTGGTCTGGCGTCTGCGGCGACGGTACAGATCGGCCACCGGTATGACCTGCCCGTCAACGTCTATGGATTGTGCACCAATGCCCACGTGTTGAACCTACAGAATGGCTACGAACGGGCGCTCAACGCCGTCGCTCCGGCGTTGGCAGGGGCGGACGAACTCTCGGGCATCGGCGAGATGGAGGCGGGTGTGATGGGTTCCTACGCTCAGATGGTAGCCGACGATGAGATCGCCGCTAATGTCCGCCGGCTGCGGCAGGGTTTTGTGGTGGACGAAGACACGCTTGGCGTGGAGGTCATCGCGGCGGTGATGGATGGCTCACGTAACTTTCTCGATCAGCGACACACGGTTCGATACATCCGTGGCGGAGAAGTCCTATGTACGCGCTTGGCGGAGCGGCGGCCTTGGGAGGAATGGGACCGTGCGGGAAGACAGTGCTTGGCCGAACGAGCCCAAGCTGAGGCGGACAGACTGCTGGCAAGACACGAGGTTCCTCCATTGACAGATGAGCAGGAGTTGGAGCTGGACGAGATTATGAGGGAGGCCGCGAGCGAGTTGGTCGGGGGGTGACGACGATGAACCTACGAAGCGTACCGATCGTGAATGTGAAAGGATCTCCCCGTGACCGGGGTCGCCAACAGGGGGAGGGAGCGCAAGCCCAGATTGGTGGAATGTTGGCTGCATATCGGGAACTCCTTCCAGAGGCGGTCAAAATGACCTGGGAGGAAGCACTATGCGAGTCGTGCAAGTATTTGCCATTCGCTGAAGCTGCCTTTCCCCGTTTTGTTGAGGAACTGCACGGTATTGCCGAGGGGGCCGACGTTTCCTTCGAGGATGTGTGGCTTCTCAACTGCTACGAGGCGGTGACCGAGAGCCAATATCTGTCCTGCACGTCGTTGGCTGTTAGGGACGATTGTACCGCCAACGGTCATGTTCTGTTGGCTCATAACGAGGATTGGATCAGTGTGGACCATGACCACGTCTACCTGGTGCGCGCAGAACCGGAAGATGGTCCAGCTTTCATTGGTATGAGCTACGGGCCATTGTTGGTCAACGTCGGTCTCAATGAGAAGGGGATCGGCGTGGCGATCAACTCGGTATATGCCACCGACGCACGAGTCGGTGTGCCGCGCATTCTCTTCTCAAGGGCCATCCTTGCAACCAGTACGATCGGTGAGGCAATCAAGGCCTGTGTGCCTCGCCATCGGGCGGGCGGTTACCACTACTTGCTGGCTGATGCCCACGGCGAGTTGTACGGCGTCGAGAGTTCGGCCACCGCCCACGCTGTCTTGTACAGCGACGATGGTTGGCTGGCCCATACCAATCACTACCTCTCTTCGAAGATGCAAGCACTGGAGCAGCCTGGAGTCTATTCTGGATCCCACGTGCGGCTCAACCGGGCCCGGCGACTGCTATATGCGCAAATGAAAGAGGGGAAAGTGACACTAGAGGGTGTTCAGACAGTGTTGCGAGACCACGTCAACTATCCCAGCTCCATTTGCAGCCATGAGGACCCTGCCGACCCCCGCCATGAACGATGGCAGACTGTGATCTCGCTGGTGATGGATCTCACGGAGCGCGTTATGTGGGCCGCGCCAGGACCGCCGTGCAAAGGAGAGTACACCTTGGTCCGGCTGTGAGAGCACCCGCGTGGTATAGTCACAACAACATCTCGACAACAAGGAGATTATTCGGATAGAGTGCGAAGCCGACCGGCTCTAGGAGGCGTC
>CAYUIS010000076.1:0-24230 GCA_964444825.1 uncultured Anaerolineales bacterium
CATCGCCTTCAGATAAAGCGGACATCCGCCGCCACAGATGGGGAGCTCTGGGCACTCGTGGCACTTGTCCGGGACGTAACGCCGCTCTCGCAGGGTCAACGCCAGGTCGTGGTTCCAGATCGCCTCCCAGGGATCGTCCAGGATGCGGCCCAGCGGTTCGTAGTAGCTCTGGCACGGGATGACGGCCCCATCCGGCTCGACACACATGTTGTAAAGGGCGGCCGTGCAGGCCTTGACCCCTAGCTCCAATTGCAATGGGGAGAGGGAACAATACTGGGTGGGCGTGTACCAGATCAGGCGCAGGCGGCGCCGGTCGGCTGCCTCCCGCACCCGCTCCAGGATGGGGATCAACTCCCCCTCGCGGAACCCGGTACCGACAGTGGAGCCTCGACCGGCGTAGATGAGGCTGTTGCAGGCAAAGGAGGTGACACCCAACGAGCCGATCAACGCCACCGTCTCCTCGATCCCGCTCACGTTCTCCCGCGTCAGCGTCGTGTTGGTGGTCGTGTACAGGCCCGCCGCCACCACGTTTCTGATCCCCTGCACCGTCTCTCGCCACGCACCGTCCGCCGCCACCATATGGTCGTGCACAGCCTCGTCGTGGGATTCCAGCGTGATCTGAACGTGATCCAGTCCGGCCGCGACCAGGTCTTGGACGTAGGCGGTGTCAGACAGGCGACGGCCGTTCGTCAGCAAGCCCGTCACCAATCCCAGCCCTTCGGCGTGGCCCACCAATTCGGCCAGGTCGTCCCGCAGCGTCGCCTCCCCGCCGGTGAAACAGACGTGCGGGATGCCCACCTCCCACACGCGCTCCAGTATCGCCTTCCAGGTCCCGGTGTCCATCTCGGGGAAATCGGTGGCGCGCGCCACGTAACAATGGGGGCATACGTTGTTGCACCGGTAGGTCAGCGCCAGATCCATCCGATATGGCGCGGTGAGGGAAACCGAGAACGGGTCTATGCGTTCCACATCCAGGCCGATGATGGGGCAACTGGTCTCGTCAGGGGCGAGGAGATGCTCGATCTGAGCCTGCATGTGGCAAAAGTCAGTCCGGGCGGTACGCTCATCCACCTGGTACCGGCGGCGCACCTCCCGCACCGCTGCGTCCTCGGACGCCTCTTCCAGGACGAGGTGAGCATACTCGGCCGCTGTCTGATTCAGGTGCAGCACGCGGGAGGCATTGATGACGAGCAAGCCGTGTCCGTCGGACTCCACCCGCAGGTGCGCCCGCACCCGCTCGCCCGCTTCGTCACGTCGCTCGTAAGCGTACAACCCAGGGGACAGCAACTGGGGCCGGCCCAGACGTTGCCGCAACCGAGTCAGAGGAGACTGCGCCAAGCGACGCCTAAGGGCCTGCCCTGAGCGACGCCGAAGGGTCATTCAGTTCTACCGCCCGCCGCCAGCGCAGGCACAAGCGCAGCCCGCACAGGCACAAGCGCAGGCACAACTGCTGCCGCCGCCCCCTCCAGAGCTGCGCCCGCTGGAGGACGGCTTTGGCGGCGGGTTGGTCACCCGGGTGACGCCACCGGTGAAACTGGTCACGTTGCTGACGATGCCGCTGGCGGTGCCCTCGACCCCCCGCACGACGCTGGCGGCAAAGGCGGCCCCGGGCAAGGTCGGCAGGGATGGCGTCGAGGAGGACGGGCCGGATGGGCGCGCGCCCATGCTCGGCGCCGCCCGGCCAGCGCCAGCCGTCGCAGTCGCCCACGGGCGGTAGTAGCCCCACCACATCGGCACGTAGACCGGGCCTGTGCTGAAAACGCGCTCGGTCCGATCGTCAAAGTCCTTATCCAGCATGGTCCACTGCAAGCCCTCGTCGAAGCGCTTGCCGCGCACCTCCGGCGTCTCCCCGCCCTCAACCTGCTCCCAGGCCCGGCGGACGATGTCACGATAGTAAGTCATCGACTCCTTACGGCTGAACCCCTTCATCTTGTTGTTCAGCGCCTTGATCAGACCCGTCATCGTCGAGCGCATCTTGGCTTCACTCAGTGTGCCGTCCTTGTTTACCGCCGCCAGGAACTTGGTCTCATACGGACGCAGATCATCCGGCACAGGTTCATTGACCTCGATCTTTAGGGGCTTGTCGTCCAGTACGGTCACTGCCCCCTTCTTCAGTAGGCCGAACAAGATCATGGTCAGCACCTTGTTCAGAGGCGTCTCCAACAGAATCGCGGCCTCCACCGCCGTCAATCCCCGCTTGACTCCCACCCCCTCCACCTTCATCTTGGGAGGCAGATACTGCATTTTACGCCGGCGATTGCCCCAGGCGGACAGTCCGACCATACCTACGGCGATGACGGCAAAAATGGTGACCGGGTTGCAGCAACAGCTCAGGGCGCCCGTCACCGCGGCAAAAAGCTGTTCCAGAGCCGAGGGCCCTTTCTGGATAGCCCCCTCATCGACGTACTGGCGGGGGAAGGATGCCCCGAAAAGGTACTGCCGATCCGGCTCAGCGCTCGTGTGACCCCAGGTATACAGAACCCGCCCCTGCTCGTCCAGCGCGGTGCCCGGCTGGTCGTATGGCCAGCCAACCGGACTGCTGTGCCAACGGGGCTCCTCCGGCTGCACGCCCGGCGGCAGGTGAAAACGTACGGTCAGATCGGTGCTGCCGTGGACATACTGGCTGCCGAACCATGTGGGGGAGAATTGGCTGCTGGCATACCCGGTATCATCACTGTCCTCGTACACCATCCCCCCTACCCGCTCGACCACCACGTGGACCGTACCCCTATCCCCGGGATAGATTGTCCCATTTCCCAGCCACACCGCCGCGCCGTGATCGCCGCTCCCCTGGTAGTCCCCGTCAACCCGGTCAATCGGAACGCCGCCCACGTCACCGCCGATGTCGGATATCCGATAGTCGCCGGTCGGCAGGCCCAGGTCCACCGCGTCGATAGGGTGAGCGCCAGGGTCGCACGTGAAGGTGAACCAGTATTCCAGCCTAACCGATCCATCCTGATTGATCCACACGTCCACGAATTCCTGATCCATGGAGAAGGAATAATCTTGCGCTAACGAGTGGAAAGGCAGAGACAGCAGAACGGAAAGAATGGCCAAGAGGGCAATCACAACCAGTCTCTTCCTATGAGGCATAACTTTGCTCCTTTCGGATTCCAGGGCCTTATCCTTCGACCCGAGGGCTTCGGCCGAGCTCAGCCGAGGGTCTCAAGCCAAGAGTGTTCAGCCTGAAGGGTCAGCTTCACCACTTTGGTTCTTCCACCATCTGATACGCCGAACCGCAGTAGGGGCAGTCGATAAACACGGCCCCTTCCCTGATCGAGATACTGTCCTTCTGCAACTCACCGCCACACTTTTCACATTTGAGCGTCTCGAGTTGCATATCACCGCTCAGATCGATCTTTTGTATGATCTCCTGCGGCGCTTGGGCCGGTTTGGGCTCGCGTAGCCTGACAAGCGCGATGATCCCCAACCCAATCGCCACGCTGATGATGCCGACGACGATCCATCCCACCTGTCCATCAGGACTAAAAGTCGCCCAGATGAAGAGCACACCAAAAAAAATCAGGATTGCGGCCACGATGTAGCCAATGAGTTTCCCTGCAGACATCCCTTGCTCCCTCCTTCTACTCCAACACGTGCCTAAGCCACTTTTCTCCCCCAGGCATAAAAGGTCGGGACAAAGAGCATTCGCCGCCCGTCCTCCAACGCCTGGCCATCCGCGACCCGCAGCGCGTCCATCTCCTGCGCGGAAATCAGCCCCGCCAGATCGCGCTCGCGCATCTCCCACTCGGCCTCGAACTCATCATCAGGACAGGCCGGAACAGACCAACGACCCGCCATCACGCCCACTGTCGCCTCTAGCCCGGACGAGACAAACAACTCCCCCAGCCGCCGGCCGGTCTCCGGCTCAGCCCCCTGCCGGCGCAACGCCTCCGCCTGAAGCTCACCCAACCGCCTCATCTCCGGTGGATGGTCGACTCGACCACCATAATCGGGTTCAGCACAAGCCAGGACGTGCCCGTTCGGTCGCACTACCCGCGCCATCTCCCGGACCCCCAGTGGAGGGTCTGCCAACCACAGCAGCAGATAGTGGCACACCACAACGTCGAACGAGCCATCCGGAAATGGAAGCGAGTGAGCGTCTCCCTGCACATAACTCACGCTGTCCCCCGAACTTCCAACCTGGCGACGATCGCGGGCAAAAGCCAGCTTGTCAACGTCCAGGTCCAGACCCACCAGTTGGCGCGGCCCGCTGGAATACGCTCGAACCAGCTCCGTTGTGATCACCCCAGTGCCACAACCGACCTCAAGGATATCAAGCGCCTGAGCCAGGCCCACCTGCTGGTACAGCCAGGTTCGCGTAGGTTGGGTCCACCCAGCCTGCACGGAAAACCAGCGGTGCCATTCCTCAGACGTAAGAGCCGGGCTGTGACAGCGTTCCACTCCCATGATGTATACGTGCTACTGATCGGCGGGTTTCCCCGATAGCGTCGCGACTCGCTCCTTACGCCAACAGTTTGCTGCGTTCCGGATGCTCCCAGATGCTCGCCCAGGAATCCCTCAATAGGTTGCCCAGGACGACGTTGTATCCCTGGGCTGGAAGGACGTCACCGTCGGGCTCGATATACAGATGATGCCGCACGACCCGGTCTGCCTCCAGACCGGCCTCCACCTCCACTGGATTCATCTGGGAGTAGGGCGCAGCCAGATCCCAAACCAGGGTCAGCTCGTGCTCGTACGCCGCTTCCTGAGCGGCCTCCAGCGCCTGCTCTAGCAAATGCCGTTCCTCCTCGGCGACGGCCCGTAGCGGGCTGCTCAGAGCGACGGCAGGAACACCCAGGTCCGCCAGGTAGGCCACCGTCTCAACCACCGAGGCAGCGTTCGCGGGCACAATCACGATGTGAACGACGACATAGATATCCGCGTCCAAAGCGTTACGCAGCCCCGACTCCACCTCTTGCCAGTCACCTTTGCGTCCCACGATGTCGTCGTGGACCTCGGGTCGGTGTGAGGCCAGCGTGATCTGCAAGTGATCCAATCCCGCCAACAGCAGCGCGTCCAGATATGGCTGATCCTGCAGGCGACGACCATCTGTCAGCAATCCCGTGACCAACCCCTGCTCCTCGCCGTATGCCACCAGATCGACCAGATCGTCCCGCAGCGTCGGCTCCCCTCCCGTAAAGCACACGTGCGGCACACCCGCCTCCCACAGCGCCTGCAGGACCCGCCGCCACTCGTCGGTGTCCAGCTCGCGATCCACCCGTCGCCTGGCCTCAGAGTCGAGCGTGCCGGCCTCATCAACGCGATAGGTCAGCGCCAGGTCGACACGATATGGGGCCGAGGTCTCTGCCGAGAAGGGCTCCACCCGCTCCATATCCAGGTAGGTGACCGGACATACGTCAACCGTGGTGGCCAGGGTCAGAATGTGATCCTGTAGCCGGCGATAGTCATCCCGCGCCTGCGAACGGCCCACACGATATCTCTGCGCCATCACTTTGGCCGCCTCCTCCTCGTCGGCCCCCTGGATGAGCAGGCGCGCGTACTCGGTGGCGGTCTGGTTCAGATGCAGGATCGTCGCCGCGTTGATCACCAAAAGTCCGCGCCCATCTCCTTCCACCCGTAGATGAATCCGGTACTGCTCATCTGCATCGGGAGGGGTTTGGTAGTGAAGCACCTCGCGGGAGAGGGGTTGAACCGGCGTGAACAAAGACTTTAGCTTTTCAAGCAGGGACATCCGACATCCTCCTTACCTATGGGCCTTTGGAGCCCGGTGTATGGACACAGATCTGGCTGTCACTAGCCTGCCAGCCCTCATCGAAGGTAGAAACAGTCTATCATAAATCGACCTAGATTGCAATCTCTCCGCCAACTCAGCGGCTCTCCCACCCCTCTCGCTCCCAAGGGATCGCCAGATCCCGCCCGCCAACTCAGCGACTCTCCGGGAAGCGGTTAAAGTCCACCGCGTACGCCCACCAGTTGTTCAGCTTTCCCCGCGTCCGTCCCGGCACGTGAGGAAGATGGCGCAACCACCAGCGGTGATGGGCCCGTATCTCCCCGCCGCCCCACTCCTCTCGATCCACCTGGCGACGTTCCCCGGTCAGGTTGGGATAATTCAGCCAGTCGTCGCATGTGCTCCACACCGTGCGCGGGTTCCCCCAATCATAATCCTGGTCGCTGCTGGGCGCATAGTGCATCCAGCCGCACCCTGATCTCCCCGGCGCGACCTTGTCGTATAACGTGAAGCGATTCCAGGCGTGCGTCTCCTCAGGCGACCACGAACCATAGACGTAGCGCAAGATCGACTCGACGCGGTGTCCAAAGTTCTCCAGCATCTCACCCACGCCCCGCTGGAAGTTGAACCCCATCGTCACAAAGATCCGCGACGTCTCTATGGCCTCTACCGGCGGCGAGTTACAGAAATAGGCCCCTCTGCCCGCCATCGTCGACTCCCAGAACCCGGCGTAGGGGAATCCCCACAGCCACACCTCGTCGATCTCGCCCTGCTCGACCCTGGCAGGGACCTCAAACTCACGAAAGATCGCCGGGTAGTCTACCGCATCCGGCTGGTGCCACTGTTCCTTGCCCTCCCAGCAGGCCAGGTAGGATTCGTTCGTGTAACGAAAACCGTCCTTCTTGACCGGGTAGGCGTCCACATCCTGCCACCCGACCACCTCGTACCGGACGTACCCACCACTACACGCTTCCAGATCCGCGATGTACCCCTTTGTCAAAGCGCGTGGATCGTTCCACCCCAGCACCTCGTGCAGCCGTTTGCCCCCTCTCGACGGAAAGACCGGGTCAAAGTTGATCACCAGAGCCTTGAGCTCCACCGATGGCACCGGAGCTGGCCGCGCAAATATGTCCCATATCCGCTGCAACACGTTCCCTGCCATCAGATCGACACTCCCAGCCCGTCCAGCCGCTCCTGGGTTGGCTGACCATCCTCATCCCAGCCCCGTCTCTCATAATACATCGGCAGCATCGCTTCCAGGTCAGGCAGCACCCCTTTGGCAGTGCCCGAGGGTCGGGGTTCCGTCAGAAAACGGAGGGGCAGCGTATCATCGGCGCCCGTCACGCCAAAGCGGTGGTTTATGAGCCGCTTCAGGTTAAAGATCCGCTCGCCCGTCCGCACCAGATCGTCGGCCGTCCAATCCCAACCGGTCGCCGCGTTCAAGATGTCGACCGCGTGGGCTGGGTGAAAGCCACCTTTGATCATAAACTTGCACAAGCCCAGCGGGTTATGGATCGACACATAGTTCTGAAAGTCGATTACCAATTGAGCGGTCGCCTCATCCGAAGCAGATCGATCCCACTCGCCCTCCTGCCAGCCGGGCCACTCGATCCCGTACCCACGCCAGTAGGACAGGCTCTCCAGGTGACAGCCCCCCCGGTTGGCGGTAGCATAGTTCAATCCCATATCCACAAAGGCCCGGGGGTCGTGATAGGGCAGCTCGAGCCCCTTGACGTGTATGGCGTACGGTTCTGCGTCCTTCCCCAGTCTCTCCGCCGCCGCCCGGCTCCCGTCAGCCAGCAACGCCCCTAACCCTTCGCGACGGGCGATCTGGTTCACCAGCGCCAGCACCGGCTCCGGATCTCCCCACGCCAGCCGCAACCCGCCCGTCTCCTCCGCCGGGATCAGCCCGCGCTCCATCGCCTCGGTGGCAAAGGCGATCACGCCGGAGACCGATATGGTGTCGAGTCCCAGGTCGTTACACGCCTCATTGATGGCTGCGATGGCTGGCAGGTCGTCGATCAGCAGGTTCCCCCCAAAGCCGCCCACTGTCTCGTACTCCGGTCCCTCGCCCCGCGTACCGGCATAGGGTCCCTCTGTGACCTCGATCCGCTTGGCGCATCCGACCGGACACGCAAAGCAGCGCGCATCGCTGGTCCAGATCGTCTCCCGGAGTGTCTGGCCGGAGATGGCCTGCGCCCCCTCGGGCCACGATCCCTCCTGCCAGTTCTTGAGCGGCAAATCGCCAGCGTGCTCGGCTCCCGGCACACCGCCTGCCGTGCCTGTGAGCGACAAGCCTACGGATCGTTCCCGGATCATATGGTTTGCCCGGCGCACCGCGCGCCGGAACGCGTGGGCATCCGGATAAGATGGCTTTGTATGGCCGCGGACCACGATCGCCTTGAGGTTCTTGGCCCCCATCAGAGCCCCCATACCGCCACGCCCGGCCGCCCGATTGTGGCTGTGTCCTCCGGCCATCACCCCCGCCATCAACACCCGGTTCTCCCCCGCCGGGCCGATACAGGCGACCGCTGCCTCCTTGTCGGTCTCTTTGCGCAGGCGGTCGTGGGTCTCAAAGGTGCCCTGCCCCCACACGTCGCCCGCGTCCCTGATCTCTGCCTGGCCATCCTGTATCCACAGGTAAACGGGCGTCTCGGCCCGACCGGTGACGACCAGGCCGTCGAAACCGGCGAAGCGAAGCTGCGCTCCCCAGTGCCCACCGACGTTCGACTCGCCCCAGATGCCGGTCAGGGGCGACCGCGCGCACCAGGACGTCCGCGCCGCCGCCGGCGCACTCGTCCCCGTCAGCAACCCGTTAAAGATCATCAGAGGGCTGGCCGGGTCGAGAGGCTCCCGCCCGGCGTCCATCTCGTCGGCAAACAAGCGCGCCGCCAGCCCGCTGCCCAGCAACCACTGTTGGGCTTGTTCCTCCGTAATCGCCTGCTCCTGCACTTGACCGTCATCCAGGTCCACCCGCAGGAACCGGCCCGCATACACCCGCGTCATAACCACCTCCTCGTATCCATCTTGCTTTTCACCGGGCGCACGTCTGCCCGCGACCCCCTTCGATCAGATAGGTCCCCCCTGTGATCCACCCCGCACGCGGCGAGGCCAGGAAATAGATCAACTCCGCCACCTCCTCCGGCTGCCCCACCCGGCCCAGCGGATGGGTCGTCTTACTCCGCTCCAGGAAGGCCGCGTATGCCTCCTCGTCCATGCCGCCGCTGCGATGTAGCTCCGTCACGGTCACCCCTGGGTTGACCGCGTTGATCCGCACCCCCTTGCTCGCCATCTCGAGCGCCGCGCACCGGGTGAGCTGATCGACCGCGCTCTTGCTCACGCAATAGGCCAGCACGCCGGGGAAGGACCGGATGCCGTTCACACTCGACACGTTGACCACGTTCCCCTGCCGTTCTACCAGGTGCGCCATCGCCTGCTGCATCAAGTAGAAGGGGGCCCGTGCGTTCAGGTTCATCATATAGTCCCAGTCCTCCAGGCACGTCGTCTCGATCGTCCCTGTGGCGATGATGCCCGCCGCGTTGACCAGCACGTCGATCCCGCCAAAGGCCTCGACTGTCTCCTGGACCACCCGCTCGACGTCCGCATCGACCGTCACGTCGGCCGTGATCGCCATCGCCTCCCCGCCGTCCGTCTCGATCGCCTCCACCACCTCGGCCAGCCTGTCAGCCCGGCGCGCCACGACGGCCACCTTGGCTCCCTCGGCGGCGAACTTGCGCGCGGTCGCCCTCCCGATGCCGCTGCTCGCCCCGGTGACGATCACGACCTTGTCCTGCATCTCGCCCATTTGACCCCTCCGTCTGTTCTGTTCGATTTGGTGACTGGCGTTTCGCTCGATCTGCTCTGAAGGGATCGTCAGATCCCGAGCACTTGAAACGCTACCCGCTGCTCGATTGTACCCCGTCTCGCACGTGCGCGCAAATCACACGGCTCCCCAGATCAGAAACCAGGTTTTTTCGCCGAAAAGCGCAGTGGTTATGGATGGCAAACCACTCCCTAGCCATCAGTTCGCTTGGATAGACGCAGAAAAACCTGGTTTCTCTGAAAGTGTCAGGTGACTACATCCAGGGCAGCCGCTCGAGATCCACGTTCCCGCCCGAAAGCACGATCCCGATCCGCTTTCCCCGGGGGTCGAACCGGCCCTCGAACAGGGCCGCCACCGGCACCGCCGACGACGGCTCGATCACGATCTTGAGCCGCTCCCACACCAGCCGCATCGCCTCGACGATGGCCCGCTCGCTCACCGTCACGATCTCGGAAACGTGCTCCCGGATGATGGGAAAGTTGACGTCGCCCAGGAACGTCCGCAGCCCATCCGCGATCGTCTGCGGGTTCTCCGAGGAATAGATCCTCCCGTCCCGGAACGAGCGGTAGGCGTCGTCCGCCATCTCCGGCTCGGCCGCCACCGTGCGCGCCCCCGGCGAACGGCCGGCTACGGCCAGCGCCGTCCCCGCCAGCAACCCCCCGCCCCCCACCGGCACCATCACGACGTCCAGCTCCGGCGCCTGCGCCAGCAGCTCCAGCGCAGCCGTTCCCTGCCCCGCGATCACCCACGGGTCGTTCGAGGGGTGTACGAACGTCGCTCCCGTCTCCTCGATCACTTCCTCCAGCTTTCGCTCCCGATCGAGCGGACGAGACCCACTGGTCACGATGTGCGCCCCGTACCCCGCCACCGCCGCCCGTTTCACCGGCGGGGCGTTTTCTGGCATGACGACGATGGCCGGAACGCCCCGCAACCCGGCTGCGTAGGACAGCGCCGCCCCGTGATTCCCCGACGAGTGGGTCGCCACGCCTCGGGCTGCCTCCTCCTCCGTCAACGCAAAGACCGCGTTACACGCCCCCCGCGCCTTGAACGCTCCCACCCGCTGCAGGTTCTCACATTTGAGGAACAGCTCCGCTCCCGTCATCCGGTTCAGGGTCCGGCTCGTCAACACCGGCGTGCGGTGCACGTGCGGTTCGATCCGCTCCGCCGCCGCGATCACGTCTTCAAAACGGGGGATTTGTTTCATTGTTCTGCCTCTCTTGCACACCAAGCGCCGCCCAATTTTACCCCGCCCGGCCCCTCTGCACAAACCGGAGACCGGCATCGGAGCAGCCTCTCCTGACAGACAAAACGATTGAACCCTGGTATATAAACTCTGGTATAATAGTGTAGCACAAATCAAGGAAACACCATCAAAGCCCTCGTCGCAGTCGGAGTCCGTCGAGGAGCGGCAAGTGAAAGATCGGCAGCCGACCAAAGCCCGGGGAGCGATCCCCGGAATATGGTCGGCTGTTTTGCTGTTCGGGTGGGAAATACCACCTAAGCAGAACTCGAAGGAGCGTGCGGATGAATGCCGGTTCAAGTCGCTCTTGGACGGACGCCGTCCACTGGACCTTGTGGGGCATCCTGGTGGCGCTATTCCTGGCGTGGCCCCTGACCCACCTGGAGGCCTATGCCCATAACAACGATGAGGGGCTATACGTCCAGCGAGCGGCCCTGGCGAACGCAGGATGCCCCCTGTACCGCGAGATCCTGTTCAACAAACCACCGTTGCTGATCTGGATACTTCGACTCGCCTTCTACCTGGGAGGGCAAACGCTCACTACAGCCCGGGTGGCATGCCTATCCATCTGCCTGATGGGATTCGTTGCCGGGGCTGTCGTCGTCAGTCAACTGTGGGGGCGATGGGCGGCGTTGATATCCGCGTGTCTGTTGCTTGGGTTACCAGAGATGCCCGTGCGCGCCCACGAAGTCACGTCTGATTTGCCTGCTCTGGCGCTGGCACTCGTCGCGTTGGGGGCGGCGCTCTTGTTCCGTCGCGACGGGCGTCGATTCTGGATAGCGCTTTCGGGAGCAGCCTACACGGGAGCGCTGCTGATCAATCCCTTGCTGGTCTATGTCGCCCTGCCACTGATGTTGATCCTGTTCCTGCCTGACCTGGGCAAGACCATAGATGGGCGCACGTCGAGGAGGACAGGCTGGTTGGATCTGGTCTTGTTCGGGAGCATAAGCGTCGGCCTGGGCGCATCGGTGCTGGCAGCCATCGACCGGCAAGCGTTTTTCACTTGGGTGATCCAGTCCAACTATACAGCAGCGAGGTCAGGTGTTGTACTCGAATCGGAGGGCATGATCGAGTATTTGGCAGATCGATGGACGCTGGTGTGGCTGGCGTTGGTGGGCGCGGTGATCCTGCTAGGGGTACCGAGGGAACGGTATAGACTGGCGGTTGTCATGGCCTGGTTCGTGGGCGCCGCGATCGTTTTCCTGACCTGGTCGCCCGTGTGGGGGCACTATATGCTGTTCCTGGCGTTTCCGATGGCAGCGGCGGCTGGCGGCGGGCTGGCCAGGCTGGGCGAAGGGTTCATCCGAACGTGGCGTGGCGCACGCCGGGTGACTGCGTGGCACGGTCTCCTGCTGGCGTTAGCCCTGGCGGGTATCGTCGCCTTCTGTGGAGAGAGGTGTGGAGAGGAGATGCCCCAGCCGGAAGGCGGACCGGACTGGTCCCCACATCAACTGGCGGCGATGGAATTCCTGAGAGCGGCCACACCCCCAGAGGGTTACGTCGTGACCGACGATCCCCTGCTGGCCTTTGTCGCCGGCCGGATGGTGCCCCCTCTACTGACAGAGGCGACCTTCCGACAGATCCTATTGGGCAACTTGACGACAGAGGACGTTGTTCGGTGTATGCTGTGCAGGCGAACGCAAGCGGTGTTGTTCGCAACAGGGCGCTTGATGCGCCTGCAGAACCTGGAGCGCTGGGTGGCTGCGATCGCGGTGGAAAAGCAGACCTTTGGCCCCGCGCGGACCTATCGCCTGGACATACCAGACGTCCCGCCTAATCGGATGAACGCGCCTTTTGGCCAGGAGATCGTTCTGGAGGGATTCCAGCTTTCGGACGAAGCACTCGCGCCTGGCGATGTGTTGACCGTGACGCTGTTCTGGAGGGCAGTCTCACCCGTGCCAGTGGATTATAGCGCTCACGTGAGCCTCGTTGACGAAGCGGGCCACACAGCAGGCGAGTGCTACATGCCAACACTGATGGGCGCATTACGCACCAGCCTGTGGCCGGAGGACGTGCTCTTGCTCGACCCACACCGGGTCGCGATTGAGATGGACACCCCGCCCGGGAGATATCGCCTGCGCGTGGCGCTGTGTGTATCGCCTGAGGCGTGCTTGCCCACCTTTCAAAACGACAACCGTCGCTGGCCCGATGGTCGGGTCGTGCTGGCAGAGCTGGATATTGGAGAGTAGAGATTGCAGCACAGAAACCGGAGTTTGTTCGTTCTGTCGACCTGGTGCTTGCTGTTGATACTGGCCTGGGGCCTGTGGCTCTGGCGTCTTGACGCCAGCGACCTGACCTACGACGAATCCTGCACCTACTATATCGCTCACCGGCCCCTGGCAGACATGTTGAAGCACATCCAAGGGAGGACGTACGAGAACCCACCGCTCTACTACCTGCTCATCCACGGTTGGATGGCGCTGGCCGGTGCGAGCGAGTTCAGCCTCCGCCTGTTCTCCGTCAGCATCACCCTGATCAGCCTGGCGCTGATCGGGTGGTTGGCTCGCCTGGCGATAGACCGCTCCCCCAGCTCCGCCGGCCTCTTGCCCGCCGCACTATTCGCCATTGCACCGGGAGTCGCCTACTATGCCCGCGAGGCCAGGATGTACAGCCTGATGCTCGCCTGGACGATACTCTCCGCGGGCCTGTTTCTCCGGGACTGGCTTCCAGCGAGCGAGTGGCCCCGTCGTGCTGCGCTCGTCTATTTGCCGGCCGTTCACCTCCTGGCGCTCTCTACCCACTACTATATGATTCTGCCCATCCTCGTACAACCCCTCGTCCTTCTCGTTACCCGGCGCTGGCGGCCCTTTCTGGCCTGGTGTGCGGCTCACGGATTCCTCGCCCTTTTCGCCCTGGCCTGGCTTCAGTTTGCCCCCGGCCTTCAGATGACGGCGAGTGGCTTCTGGCAACGTCTCGTCTTTGCCATACCGACCCGCATACAGGTGTTCCGCCTGCTGGGCAAGGTTCTCTTCAGCCCCGTGGTGGGCGTTCACTTTCGCCTCCTGTACGCACTGCTGGCGCTGGCCAGCGGAGGACTGTTCCTCGCCCTTTGGCGCCGTCGGGCAATCAGGATCTGGCTGATTCTCGCGTTGGCCGTGCCACTGGCGCTGGCCTACGTTCTGCCCCACAAGCCCCGACCACGCTATGTGCTCTTTCTGATCCCCTTTTTAACCCTGGCGCTGGGTTATCTGTGCGTGACGCCTCTCTATCTCTTCAAAGACCGTCGGTTGGCCTGGGGCGTGACGCTTTGCCTGACGCTGTTGGGCATATGGCTGCTGACCGCCGGCGGATTGCACCAGACCATCACTTTCGACCGATCTCACTACGGTCACACCCTGGAGACGGTTCGAGCCCACGCTCTCCCCGGCGATGGTCTGCTCTTCTACGGACCGTGGCAGCAGATCCAGTTTGAATACTATGATCCGGGCGGTATGCCGCCGATCACGCTTCTGCCGCCGCGGGCGCCACCCCGTCTGGACCCGGCCAAAGCTGAGCCGGTACTGGAGGAACTGCTGGCCCGGCACGACCGGCTATGGGTTCTTCCGGCCGCCGTGGACGACGTGGACCCCTCCCACTTTGCCGCCGCCTGGCTTCACACGCACGCCCACGCCGTATGGGAGACGGATGACCTGAGCCTCTATCTGCCGCCCCTTCCGTCCGACACTGCTGCGAGGCAACTGGACCTGGTTTTCGGTCAGATACTGCGCCTGGAACGGGTGGCCTACGAGTTGCAAGTTGTGCCGGCGGGCGAGCCGGTACGCTTTACGCTATACTGGAACCCACTGGAGCACCTGGCGCACGACATCTGGCTCACGCTTCGCCTGGTCGACCAGACAGGGTATGTATGGAATGTGGTCTCCTCCAGCCCCGGCGGGTGGCTCTCTCCCCCTACAACCTGGCAGCCGGGACTCGTCGTCACCGGCTATGAGGGCCTGATGGTGCCGCAAGGTGCGCCGCCCGGGGAGTACACGGTGCGCCTGATGGCACACAACGGGACCGAGGGACCGCTATTGGTGGAAGGGGACAGAGAGGTAGACCTGTTGAAGGTCCAGGTTACCGAGCCGATCCACGTCGTGGTCACTCATCCCCACACGACAGCCTTCTGCTCGCCAGATGGGGCGACTTGCGTGATGCTGGCCGGGTACGAGCCGGGCGGCCTTTGCTTTCAGCAGGGATACCCGGTTCCATTTGACACTCACTGGCTTTCCCCCTCATACTCCCTGCCCGAACTCGAGCTCCGGCTGCGGCTCGTACACAGTCCCTGGCCGACTCTGCTGGGATTCCCGGCCACGCCCTTGCTCACCCGCACGCTGTCGCTGGCCCCCACTTATCCAACCTCTCTATGGTCACCGGGACGCCTGGTCACGCTGCCAACGGTGCTGACGATTCCCCCGGACGCGCCGACCGGTCAGACTGAGATCACGCTGGAGGTGCTAGAGCCAGACGGCGCCCCCTGGCTGACGGCCGAGGGAGCCTCAACCTATTCTTTGTTCAACATCACGGTTGACCAACGGCCCGCGCGGCAGCGACTGCCCGCCGGGCTGACACCGATTCAGGTCAACTTTGGTGACGAGGTGGGACTGCGCGGATACTGCGTTGAGGGAGATCCTCGTCCCGGCGGCCAACTTACGCTCACCTACGTCTGGTACGCCAGGACACAGCCGACGGCCATCTATGCTGTCTTTAACCATCTGGTGAGCGCCGACGGTGCGTTGGTGGCGCAGGCCGACGGCTGGCCCCAGGAGGGACGCATGCTCACGGTTCAGTGGCAGGTGGATGACTATATCGAGGACAGCTACACTCTGGCAATCCCACCCGACGCGCCGGTCGGCCCGTACAGGCTCACCATGGGCCTCTACGATGCAGCGACGAATGAGCGCCTGCCTGCCAACCAGGATAGACAGCGTCTGCATAAAGACCAGCTAACGATTCCTCTGCCTGGTCGGTGGGAGGATGACGGCAAGTGAACCCGGTCGAGTGAAAAGCGCCGCCCCTCTGCACAAACAGGAGAGCGGTATCAAGGCAATGCTTCCCACTGGACCTACTTACAGACAAATGCCGCCTTTTGTGATAGAATGATGTGAGGGGGAAAGTAGTGATCTGAGGTCAGCAATCAGGGATGATGGAAGGCGAGGAAATGCACAGGAGGCCAGATAGGGGTCGCCGGCCTGCTGGAATCAGTATAGGCGTAGCGATAGGAATTACCGCGGTCCTGGCGCTGCTGCGGCTGCTGAGTACCGGGGGGGGGACGGCTACCGCCGCGCCAGCGTGCCGGCCCTTACAAGGTGACGTCTTTACCGTGTGCCTGGTCGGTGGGTGTGATTACACGAATGTGCAGGACGCCGTGGACGCAGCGAGCGAAGGGGACGTGATCAAAGTAGCAGAGGGCGTCTACACCGGCGTTCAGAGCCGTCCGGCCCCGCCCGATTACGCCCACCCACCAGCCAGCGGGTTGATCACCCAGGTGGTCTATATAAGCAAGAGTGTGACGATCCGGGGCGGTTACACGACGACGGACGGCTTTGCCGAGCCGCCGGACCCGGAGGCACATCCGACGACGCTGGACGCGCAGGGAAAGGGGCGCGTGATGTGTGTCACAGGTCCTTCGGCAAGCTCAGGACAAGCTAACAGTCCCACCGTCGAGGGGCTGCGCATCACAGGCGGGGATGCGGATGGCCTGCGGGGCAGTCCCACTAGTGTCAATTATGATGCTGGCGGCGGAGTGTACGTGATCAGCGCAACAGCCACTTTCAGCGGAAGCCGGGTATTTGGCAACCACGCCGACGATGAAGGAGGAGGGCTATACCTATATGAAAGTGACGTGGCCCTCACGGACAACGCTGTCCTGGACAACAGTGGTAGGTACGGCTCAGGGTTGTCCCTGAGATACAGCGACGCCACGTTGACTGGCAATAGCATCACCTCCAATGATGATGATGCAGGTGTGTATCTTTGGCACAGCAATGCCGTACTGGATGGCAATACCATCGCTTTCAACAAGGATGGGGTGTGGCTGTGGGACAGCAAGGCCACGCTGAGTGACAACACCATCGCTGCCAACACCGATACTGGGGTGTGGCTGGATGGCAGCGTCCTCACACTCACCAGCAACAGCTTTCTCAGCCACACCAATGGCTACGGCGGCGGCTTGTATGCCTCAACCGAGAATCCCAGCACACTCACGGCTATTTCCAACACGTTCAGGGCCAATTCCGCCTGGCAAGGTGCGGGGCTGTGGCTAGGCGATGCAAGCGCCACGTTGATCAACAATGTCTTTGTCGCAAACACTGCCGATGACGAAGGAGGCGGGCTCCATGCCGGATATGGTGGGCCCGTCACGCTCATCGGCAACACCTTCATCTCGAACAGCGCAGGCCTCGGCGGCGGGGCGTGTCTGTGGGACAACGACGCCACGCTCATCTCCAATACCTTCCGAGCCAACACGGCTACGATGACTGGTGGCGGCCTGTTCCATCACTTTGGCGGCACAGAGGCCACGCTCATCTCCAACACCTTCATTGCCAACACCGCAGCAGACGACGGAGGGGGTGCATACCTGTACGGTGACGTCGCTTCCCTCAGTGGCAACGCCTTCATTGCAAACACCTCCAGGGATTACGGCGGCGGCGGAGCTACCATCAAAGCCGACATCGCCACACTCAAACGTAATACATTTATCTCCAACTCCGCTACAAGCGACCGTGGGTATGGTGATGGCGGAGGACTCTGGCTGCGAGCTGACTACAGCGGCACACTCAGCGACAACAGGTTTGTGTCCAACGCCGCCAGTGACGACGGCGGAGGGATTCACGTGTATAACAGCGACAATGTCGAACTGGTCAACAACCTGGTCGCGAACAATCAGGCAGGCAGAGAGGGCAGCGGAGTGCACGTCGAGGATTCCACGATCCGGCTGCTTCACACCACCATCGCTCGCAACGGCCCGGTCGGGCCAGCCGCACGCGACGACGGCGATGGCAGCGGGATCCACCTCTCCGACGGCAGCACCGCTGTGCTGACCAACACGATCCTGGTAAGCCACACCGTGGGCATCACCGTGGCTGCGGGCAGCACCGCTAGGCTGGGGGCCACCCTCTGGGGTACCGGACCCTGGGCCAACAGCACCGATTGGGCAGGCGCGGGCACAATTCTCACCGGCACAGTCCACCTGTGGGGCGACCCGGCCTTTATCGACCCGGACGCGGGGGACTATCACATCGGTCCCGCCAGCGCGGCAGTGGACGCGGGGGTGGACGCGGGCGTAAGCCACGACATCGACGACGACGACCGCCCCTTTGATGGCGACCGGGACGGGAGTGCCGAGTTTGACGTAGGCGCCGACGAACTGACCCCCCATTTAACCATCAGCAAGCTCGCCACTCCCGATCCCGTGGCTCCCGGCGCCTCGCTGACCTACACCATCCGCATCACCAACACCGGTCACCTGACGCTCACCGCAACTGTTACCGACACGCTGCCAATCCACATCCTGCCGGGGCAGACGGCCGGCGGAACGGCGATCCTGCCCGGCGGGCCTATTGCGTGGACACCGGTCACCATCGCACCCCACAGAGTCTGGACAGAGACAGTTGTCGTCACTGTGGACGTGGGCTATGCTGGACCGCTGACCAACGTGGTCGAGGTGACGACGGAACAAGGGATAACTGGCATAACGAGCGTCACCGTCAACGTGCCACCCTCCGCTCCATCGCTGATCAGTCCACAAGACGGAGCAATCATCAGCGATACCACGCCCACGCTTATCTGGGGAGCCAGCCCTGGCGCTGTTGGCTACCTGCTCAGCTTTGAGGGCGTGATCAGCGACGTGGGCGACGTCACCGAGTTTACCACCGGCGTCCTGACTGACGGCGCCTACACCTGGACTGTCGCTGCCTACGATGCGCTACACCACGCTAGCGGCTATGCTGCCGCCTGGTCCTTCACCGTGGACGCCACTGTGCCGCACGTAACAGAGGTCAGCCCGGTCGATGGAGCGACCGGCGTCCCGCGCAATGCCCCCATTGTGGCGGGCTTCAGCGAGGCGATGGACACTGCCGGGGTCAGCTACCTCATCACTCCCACCGTCGCCGGATTGGCCGAGACCTGGCAGGACGATGATAGCCGCCTGAACCTGACTCACGATGAGCTGACCGCCGATACGCACTACACCATCACCATTAGCAGCGGGAGCGACCTGGTTGGCAACCCACTGGGCGATGTGCCCTATACCTGGGCCTTTACCACCAGCGTCGTCTCCGCACCGGAAGCCAATCTCTCGCTGGACAAGGATCGCATCGGCACAGGGGACATAATCGCCGGGGAACGCATTACCTACACCCTCACCGTCACCAATGCTGGGCCGACAGCGCCCGTCACTGCCACCGTCGTGGATGACTTTAGTGATGCGGTTGCCCTGGCAGGCATCAGCGGTGAGGGATGTGTATGGACGCCTGGCGAGACCGGCGTCACCTGCACAGTGCTTGACGTGGTTACCGGCACGCCATCCGTCGTGACCCTGGTCGTCACGACCAGCAGGTCCTACAGCGGCGTGTTGAGCAACGCCGCTACCGTGTCACCTGCCGGCGGTGTGGTAGACCCGACCCCGGACAACGACAGCTCAGGGCCGGTGACCGTCACCATCATGACCCACGTCGCCAACCAGCGGCCAGTAGCACACGCCGGAGCTGACCAGGTGGTGGAAGTCAGCACGACGGTGATACTCGACGGCAGTGACAGCTACGACCCTGACGGGCACACGCCACTCACCTACGGCTGGAGGCAGACCGGCGGCACCCCACCAGTGCTCCTGAGCAGCACCACCATCAGCCAGCCTACCTTCACCGCGCCTGGCACACCTGCCATCCTGACCTTCACCTTGACCGTAACCGACTCCTATGGCCTGCCCGCCCTGGCACCGGACCAGGCTATCGTCACCGTCACTCAGCCTGACATCCGCATCTACCTACCGTTAGTGATGCGAGATTCCTGTAGGGAGGTGTTAAGGCACTATGCACCATCTGGAGTCTCCCGTGCCCGCGCCGTTTCACCAGTCAAGCCCACTGCCCGTGCAAGCCGCCCCGATTCCGCCCGACCTGACCCAGTTGGCACAGCAAGTGACACTGTGCCTCCAGGACGAGGATTCAGGTTGCAGATCACCACTCTTCGACAGGCTATCACAAGTCCCTGTAACTCGACGCTACCGACCTGGCCTGCAATGGTCGTGGCGACGGTGTTTTGCTCGACCAGGTCAAGGCGGTGTCTGCGGCAGACCATCCCGTCACCCCTTGTCTGCCCCCTGCTGCTCCCTACACGAGGATGTCTAGATTTCCCTTCACGCAGTGTTTAGATTTCCCTACACGGCATGTCTAGATCTCCCTACACGGCATGTCTAGATCTCCCTACAAAAAACTGTCAAGAACTCCCTACAAAAAGAGTCTAACTCCCCTGACAGACAAGCGGGTGGTTTTCTGCTATAATTCTATATGGCGTCATCCGCGACAACGTCAGGGATCGGTGTTGGGGCAGGGATCACAAGACGTCCCCCCCAAAACAATCGAAGAGCACGCTGCGATACGGCTGCGACCG
Organism: uncultured Anaerolineales bacterium; assembly: GCA_964444825.1. Classification (GTDB taxonomy): domain Bacteria; phylum Chloroflexota; class Anaerolineae; order B4-G1; family B4-G1; genus CAYUIS01. The sequence continues at coordinate 20,341 of CAYUIS010000076.1, forward strand.
ATGGAGGCAAGACCTGCGTTACGTCAGCGGGGGATCAGTCCCCCCTCCGAAGTGAAAAGGAGCAAAAAGATGAAACTCGTCAAAGTCTGTATCGTTCTGTCCGCCTCAGCGCTGATTGTGGTGAGTGTTTGGCTGATCGGACTTCGCCCTATTCGGGCGGAGTCCTCTGTGGCTGAGCCGCGCTTGGCTGCAGCGACACAGTTCCCATTTGGCGACTGGCAGATTGAGACGGTGGACAGTGCAGGACTCGTGGGGGAGTATGCTTCACTTGCAGTGGATGGTACAGGCCGCCCACATATCAGCTATTTGTACGGGGGCACGTGTGATCACCCTTCCTGCGCAGTCATTGACCTGCGATATGCGTGGCACGACGGGACGAGCTGGCATACGCAGACAGTGCAGAGTGAGGGTCGAGTTGGAATAGGCACGTCGCTGGCTCTCGATGCGTCAGGGCATCCCCACATCGCGTACTGCTACCAGCCCGACGGTGTTTCCAGATGCAAGGAACTCCGATATGCGTGGCACGACGGCTCACAGTGGAGATTCCAGATCGTCGACAGCGACTGGGCGGGCTTGAACCCTTCGCTTGCTCTGGACAGCGAGGGCTATGCACACATTAGCTACTATGCCGAGTTCGCTCACGCGTTGAGGTATGCAGGGCAGGACGCGTCCGGGTGGCATATCGAGTTCATTGTGATGTTCCCCGAGGGAAAACGGGGACCCTTAGCTGTGGATAAATCGGGCCATCCTCACATCGCCTACGGCGACGGCTACCCAACGGTTCTCAAGCACGTCTGGCGCGATGACGCGGGTTGGCACACTGAGCCGGTAGACATTCCCGGAGGGAGCTATGAAATAAACGCGTCACTGGCTATAGACGGATCGGACCAACCCCGCATTAGCTATATCGGGTCTTCTGGGCTCAGATACGCCTGGCGCGATGGTGGAAATTGGCATACGGAAGCCGTAGGACCCGGCATTTTATGTTCCTCACTGGCCGTGGACCAGTCAGGTCGACCTCATATTGCGTTCCACTATTACAAGCTGAACTACGCGTGGCACGATGGAGTGAGCTGGCAGGTCGACACTGTGGACCTGAATTGGTCGACCAGAGACTGGATCTCCCTAGGATTGGATGCGTCGGGGAAGGCCCACATTGGGTACTATGTCGGGGCAGATAGATCGGATCTGAGGTATGCCTATTTCCGCCCTTTGAGTTTCCACAAGCAAGCAACGCCGAGCAAAGATCTGCTGAACAACGACCTGCTCACTTACACGCTGACCTTGGCAGGTCCTACAGGCATGAACCTTGCCCTTCGAGACAGCCTGCCGTCTGGCGTGCAATATGTGACAAACACCATCACAAGCACCCTCGTACCGCCGGCAATCTACGAGCCAGAGAGCAAGTCTGTGACCTGGGTCGGAGACCTGCCTTCGGACCTTGTGCACATTCGTTTCCAGGCAACACCTGGCATCACCCGTACGGGGTCGCTGTCCCTGATTCGACCCATCGTCAACACTGCCTGGCTGACCGATACGAAGCGCGGAACTAGCGTCTCGGCCTCCGCCATCGTCAACGGCTGGCGCGTTTATTTGCCGCTTGCTCTGAGATGATCGAGGAATAAGGATTTGTCCCGTTGCTCGTTCTGTGAGAAGACCAATCTGATCTATAGACAAAAGAAGGAGGTTGAGAGATGAGAACATCCATTATGTCGCTTCTTCTGCTGCTGGTGATGGGTAGCGGTCCAGCCCTTGCCCCTGGCAACACGAGAGCAGCGCAGGCACCCGCAAACGGTACCCCACCCGAGCCCACCGGCATCTGGCACGTTGAAACGGTGGACGCGGCGGCGAAATTGGAAAGGTATACCTCGCTGGCACTCGACAGCCTGGGGCGGCCCCATATCGCCTACCCTGATATGGGCCCGGAGTTCGACGGCCCTGACCTAAAGTATGCTTGGCACGATGGGACGAGCTGGCACGTCGAGACCGTTCTCAGTGGGGACTGGGTTGGTCAGTACTGCTCGCTGGTGTTGGACGCGGCCGACCGGCCCCACATCAGCGCCTATAACTATGGCACCCTGACGTACGGCTGGCACGACGGGGCAAACTGGCACTTTGAGACCGTTGACACCAACGGTGGTTATTACACATCGCTGGCGCTGGACAGCCTCGGCCGGCCGCACATCAGCTACCTGGGCAACTTTGGCGTCCCCGCCACGAATTGGGACCTCAAGTACGCCTGGCACGACGGCGCCCGCTGGCACGTCGAGACGGTTGACGCCGATGGAGACGTGGGCTTTGACTCGTCGCTGGCGTTGGACGCGTTCGACCGTCCCCACATCAGCCACTACGACTGGACCCTCCAGGACCTGAAATACGCCTGGCACGACGGCACGCGCTGGCACAACGAAGTCGTGGACGATCAGGGCCACGTGGAGACCTCCCTGGCGCTGGATAGCGCCGGCCACCCACACATCAGCTACTATGCCAGTGGAAGCCTCAAGCACGCCTGGCACGACGGCGCTCTGTGGCACACCGAGACGGTGGACAGTAGCGGGGGACGCAGCAACTCGCTGGCCTTCGATACCTCGGACCACCCCCACATCGGCTACTATGGCGGTGGCCACCTGATGTACGCCCGGCACGATGGGACAGGCTGGCACATCGAGATGGCGGATAGCGGTTGGGGAGGCGAGTACACATCGTTGGCCCTGGATGAATCCGGCCAGCCACACATCAGCTACGAGGGACCAGGGCTGAGTTACGCCTATCGGACCCCTCTCGCCCCACTCTCCCTCAGAAAGCAGGCCACACCGGTTCAGGACCTGCGCAACAACGATAGGCTAACCTACACCCTGACCATCTCCGGTCCTGGGTTCAGCGTTCGCCTGTGGGACCCGCTGCCCGATCCGGTTCACTACGTATCTGGTAGCCTGGCCAGCGACCTCACACCCGCCGTTTCCTATAGCCCCACCCTCAGGGCGGTCGTGTGGGAGGGCACACTGCCGACTGATACGGTTTCCACGGTCCGCTTCCAGGTCACGCCCGGCGTCACGGGCACCGGCTCGCTCTTGCTGGCAGCGCCCATCATCAACACCGCCTGGCTGACCGATACGCAATATGGTAGAAGCCGCAGGGCCACGGCGATCGTCAACGGGAGCCGCGTCTATCTTCCCCTGATCGTTCGCAGCCCGTAGCGCCCGATCAGGCTGTCGTCACCGTCACTCAGCCTGACATCCGCATCTACCTGCCGCTGATCGTACGCAGCTATACTTTACCGATGACCGTTCTGATACCCAAGGGGCACATCATACCCCTGCGCCCGGCCTTGCGGAGTTGGCGCAGAACTGGACGGAGTAACCGCTCCGATGGTTCCTACTACACTGGCTCGACCAACAACCTGGATCTGCGCCTGACCCAACACCAAGCAGGCGAAGGATGTATCTACACTCGCAGTCGCCTGCCGGTCGAGATGGTCTATGCACAGGAATTCGCAATAGGACTGATTTTGTGATGAAAAACTGGGCTGGGCTTTTGATCCTTGGGATGGGGCTGCTGCTGACCGCGTGCAGCGCTGAGGGGAGTGAGACCATCACGCCCTCTGCGGAAGCGATAACGGCAACCACGACGAGGACGCCTGGGGCGGTGACGGAGGTTCCCGCACCCACGCCCTCTGCGGTTCCAACGCGGCCGGTCACAGCTAGCGCAGTTGTGGTTCCCACGGCGCCGCCGGTGACACCCGCGGTGAGGTTAGAGGGGGTGGAGGCTGATGGCACATGTGTAGAGCTCGACGAAACTGTCACCGTCCCCAGTGATCTGTTCAGGCAGCCCGATTTTGAGGCGGATATCGAGGCGTACTTGAACGCCGGAGGCTCGATCGATGGTCTGGC